>CAXUEE010000014.1:13411-16926 GCA_964249905.1 uncultured Acidobacteriaceae bacterium | reverse complement strand
CTCTTCCGCCTCATCGGCAGAAAGCGGTCCAGCCGCTTCGCCCACCAGATTTACGCTGCCGTGAAGCTGAGCACTGTCCACAACAATTTCGACCAAGTCTCCTTCGAGCACCCGGCCGATCGGCCCCCCGGCGAGCGCCTCAGGCGAGACATGGCCCACACAGGCGCCGGTGGAGACCCCGCTAAAGCGCGCGTCAGTTACGACGGCAACATGCTTGCAAAACGGAAGGCTCTTGAGCGCCGAGGTGACTTGATAAATCTCCTGCATGCCTGCTCCGAGCGGGCCGCCGCAGATGAGCACGATCACATCGCCATGAGAGATGCGGCCGTGTTTGATGGCGTCGATAGCAGCCTCTTCGGTAACGAAGACGCGTGCTGGACCGGTGTGGCGGTAAACCTTCTCCGCATCCATGAGCGAAGGGTCGATCGCGGTGCTCTTGATCACGCTGCCCTCTGGAGCCAGGTTCCCAACGGGAAAACATACCGTTGGCGTAAGCCCCTTCTGGCGAGCCATGTCCAGAGATAGAATGACGTCCTCCGCATCCACCCCGTCGAGTTCTTTCAGGCGCAGCTTCATCTGTCTGCGGCGCTCGCTCTGTTGCCACCACAGGAGGTTGTCTTCCAGCGTCTCGCCAGTCACCGTTCGGATACTGGTGTCGAGAAGGCCAGCGCTCCGCAGGTGGAGCATCACCTCCGGAACACCGCCAGCAAGAAACACCTGGACGGTTGCGAACTGCCTTGGGCCGTTGGGAAGAGCGTCGACGATACGCGGTACGCTGCGATTGATGCTGGTCCAATCTTCTCTGGTGGGGCGGCGGCGGCCTGCGGCATGCGCTATGGCAGGCACATGCAGCAGCAGATTGGTCGACCCACCAAAAGCCGCATGCAGCACCATGCTGTTGCGGATCGCGGCATCGGTGAGAACGTCGCAGGTCCGGATGCCGAGTTGCGTCATGCGAAGCATCGCGCGCGCGGACCGGGTGGCCGCATCCAGCCAGACAGCATGTCCGGACGGAGCAAGGGCGGTGTGGGGGAGCGAGAGGCCGAGCGCTTCAGCGACGACCTGCGAGGTAGCGGCCGTGCCCAGGAATTGACAGCCGCCTCCAGGCGAGGCGCAGGCTCTGCAGCCGACCTCCGCGGCATACTCGAGAGTGATTTGTTCCTGCGCAAACCGAGTACCGATGGTTTGCACCCGTCCAGCATCTTCGCCATCTTCGGGCAAGAGCGTGACCCCGCCGGGGATGAGGATACTCGGCAGTTCGCCCGAGGAGGCAAGCGCCATCATCATCGCGGGAAGACCTTTGTCACATGTGGCGATGCCAAGGACACCGCGGCGCGTGGGCAGGGACCGCATCAGACGGCGCAGCACGACCGCGGCATCGTTCCGGTATGGGAGTGAATCGAGCATCCCGAGCGTGCCCTGGGTTCGGCCATCGCAAGGGTCTGTACAGGCGCCCGCAAACGGAATAGATCGATGCTTGCGCAGCTCGCGAGCTGCTTCAGAGACGAGCAAGCCGACCTCCCAGTGCCCCGTGTGAAAGCCCAAGGCGATGGGTGTTCCGTCCTGTGCGCGAATACCGCCGTGGGTGCTGAGAATCAGGAACTCCGGATCTGTAAGACGATCGGGCTCCCAGCCCATGCCCGCACTTTGCGACAGGCCGAAGAGGTTGCCGGACGGCTGCGTCAGCAGTGCTTCGGCGGAGATCGGTAGATTGCCCTCCGGGCCCCGGGCGCGGGTCTTCATATTCGCAAAGACGCTGGGTTCGCTTTCCAAAACACTTAGCAGCGGCACGCTTGTCTTCGGTTCTTCTGTCATATTGTTCGCGCAAGCAAGGAATCTGGGATAGGGAGGCGGAGTGGGAATGGTAATCATCGCCGCTTCCCGGCGTTCGCTATCCTGCCAGGCTATCTTACGATCAACGGCATAGACGTGCGCTTTGAGTCAGGTTTGCTCTCCAGGAGAGAGTTTTTACCTCATGCACGCACCTGCTAAACTTCACCGCACGGCCTATCGAAGGTCGCATCTGATAGGTGTGGTGATTGGCGATGTGTTCATCTCATTCAACTCTCTTGGGAGATTCGATTATCACGCCGCGCCAGGGACGTTGCCGGCTGTTGCTTCTGGCGATCGCCGGGTGGGTGATCGCGAATCCTCGCATAGGTGCACAAGCAAAAGCTACCGCCGAGTATAAGAATCCAGTGCTGTTCGCGGACTATTCCGACCCTGACATTCTTCGGGATGGCAAAGATTACTACCTTATCAGTTCCAGCTTTCATTTTGTCCCAGCCATTCCCATCCTGCACTCGATCGATCTTGTCCATTGGGAGATCGCCGGACACGTTCTGCCGCGGCTGGAATTAGGCGAAAAGTACGACATGATCGGAGGAGATCGATATGGCCATGGTGTGTGGGCGCCCTCCGTCCGACTCCACAACGGTCTCTTCTATCTTTACTTTCCCACTCCGGACGAGGGCATCTTCGTGACGACAGCGCCGAAGATGACCGGTCCATGGAGCAAGCCGGTCGCGGTGCTTTCCGGGCCGGGCTGGGAAGATCCCTGCCCGTTCTGGGATGACGATGGAACAGCTTACCTTGTTCACTCCAAACTGCATGCCGGACCTCTGTTTCTGCACCGCATGGCGCCTGATGGTCTGTCTCTGCTCGATGAAGGCAAGATCATCGTCCAGGATCCGGTAGAGCTGCCGACGCTTGAAGGTCCAAAGTTCTACAAGCGGAACGGCTGGTACTACATCTTTGCGCCGATCGGTGGTGTTGGTCCGGGTTCCCAGGTTGTGCTGCGGTCCCGGAACATCTATGGGCCGTATGAGCATCGCGTGGTTCTGGCGCAGGGTCAAACACCGGTGAATGGGCCGCATCAGGGAGGCTATGTGGAAACGCCGGACGGACGCGGGTGGTTTGTGCACTTCAGCCTGCGTGGGGCGCACGGTCGCATCGTCTATCTTGAGCCCATGCGCTGGGAGGAAGACTGGCCGGTGATGGGTGAGGCAGCGGCAGGAGCCACCCCCGGACAACCCGTCGCCAGCTGGGCGATGCCCGTGGCGGATGCGGGCGGAGCGGCGATGAAGCCGCAGACCTCAGACGAGTTCAGCGAGCGTACGCTGCGGCCAATGTGGGAGTGGAACCATAATCCGGAAGATAGCCACTGGTCGCTTACGGAGCGTCCGGGTTATCTGCGGCTGCATCCGCTGCCGGCGGCTGACCTAATCCACGCGCGCAACACGCTGACGGAATGCATGCAGGATGATGCTTTGGAGTTCACCACCGAGGTCGAGGTCGGTCATATGCGCGATGGGGATCATGTCGGGCTGAGCGTGTTTGACAAGGGCCTGACGTATGTTTCGCTCGTCCAGTCGACGGGTGCAACGACGATTCATTTTTCGCGGAACAGCGTGGATACGACTGGGCTGACCGTCCACTCGAAGACACTGCAGTTCCGCGTGCGCGTGGTGGGCGACACCGCCAGCTACTCGTTCAGCGTGGATGGTGGTCACCAT
>CAXUEE010000014.1:9950-13401 GCA_964249905.1 uncultured Acidobacteriaceae bacterium | reverse complement strand
GAGCCGGTGCACCTGGGTTTCGGATGGTGGAAAGGGGCCAGACCGGCGATCTTTGCTTTCACCACGAATCCCGCCGGCACGTCCGCTGGATTTGTGGATGTCAACTGGGCACACTATGACCCTTTGCTGGATGAGGCGAAATAGCTTCTACTTTGTGAGCGGAACGGAGGGTTCACGATGCATCGACGCCAACTGCTCAAAGCCGGGGCGATGGGTTTTACGGCTGCGGCGCTCTGTCGACTTCAAAGCTATGCCGATGCTCCACAGCCGTCTGCGCCTGTGTTCCGGACGGAGAATGCTCGCTGGCAGGCTGCGTACGACAAAGCCATGGCGATCCTAGCCGGGAACATACAGGTGATGCCGCACATCGATCGACCTGTGTTGATCGAAGGCGCACAATATGCAGGTATTTGGCAGGAGTGCGGACCGTATGAATCGCTGGTGTACCGGCGTATGCGGCCTGACGTAGCCCGCAACAGCCACATGACCTTCTTTGAACTGCAGCGCACTGATGGGCAATTACCCGCAAATAACAAACGCGTGGAAACAGGATTCGGTCAGATCCAGATGGTGGTGCCCATCGCGGCAACGGCGTGGGAGCTTGCTGAGGCGACTAGGGACAGTGAGCTTCTCGAGCGGGCCTATGAAAGCTGTTCGCGCTGGGATGCGTGGCTGATGCGCTTCCGCAATACACGCAAAACGGGATTGGTTGAAGGCTTCTGTACCTATGACACCGGCATGGACAACTCCCCGCGCTGGGCGGGCCTGGCGCGGCAATGCCCCGGGAAAGATGCAAAGGTTTGCCCTGATTCTCCAAGTCTGCCCAGGCTTTGCCCTGATCTTTCCGCAACCGTTTACGGCGCGCGTGTTGCTCTTGCTTCGATGGCGAACGCGCTCGGCAAGCAGAACGAAGCTGACCAGTGGACCGCGAGTGCGGCAAGCCTGCGCACGCTCATTCTGGATCGCCTATATGACAGCGAGGACGCTGCTTTCTACGATCGTGACGCTCAGGATAAGTTCGTCAAAATTCGTACGGACATCTTGTCGCGCATGTGCGGCGAGCACGTGGTCGATCAAGCATTGTTTGACCTTTTGTGGACGCGACAGCTCTCCGACCCGCATGCGTTCTGGGCACCCTTCCCTTTTCCGTCGGTTGCGCTCGATGATCCGCAGTTTGTTCGGCCAATTCCGCCAAATTCTTGGGGAGGCGCCGCGCAATGTCTGACGGCGCTGCGTTCGTCGCGCTGGATGGATCATTACGGCAGGTCGGCAGAGTTCGCCCACCTGATGATGCAATGGTGCGAAGCCTTGCAGCGGGATATGACCTTCCGTCAACAAGTCGATCCGCTGACTGGCGAATTTACCCAAGGCGACAAGCCAGGCTACTCTCCCGCGTGCCTTCTGATGTACGACTTCACCTGGAGGCTTGCGGGTATCCATGAAGCCAAGGACGAAGTGCACTGGAATGTTCGTCCTGGATGCGCGGCTTCCGAGGGAGCGGTTTTTCGGATCAGGCTCGACAGCGGAAAAGTGGCTTCCATGACTTACTCCAGCGGGGGAGCGGAGCTGGTGTTGGATGGTCAGGCTCTCGGTCGTGTGCGCGGAAGCGCGCGTCTGGTAACCGACAGCACGGGCCGAGCGCTGTATGCGCTCGGTGTTGAAAGAACACCGCAGCGTGCGGAGATCACTCTGAGAGCAAAGCCCACGAAGCAGCTCATGCTGCAACCGAACAAGCGAGAGGTCTTCCCCTAAGGCAGATTCGGTGCTGAGGGGCCTAAATCAACCTATCAAAACTCAGCTGATCAGATTCCTCAGCGGCGCTTTTCACGATCGAGAACTATGCCGGTCTGCGTGGACGAGACCGAGACCACGCCGGCTCCTATCTGCTGCGGCGCAAGCTTTGCCTCGAAGGATTCGAGTGCCTGCTCGGCCAAGATATTCTGCTCGGCCTCGCGTACATGGACGTCGTGCGTGTCGAGGCTATCTACGGCAACCCGGACCCGGCCGGCGGCTTTGTATCGCTGCTCCTCGACCATGGCTTCGAGGCGGTTGAGCGTATCTCCGGAGCCGCCCAGCTCGGTGACCATGCCGGAAGCCATCTCGGTCATCTCGGCCATGGCCCGCTTCATCTTCAGGTCGCTGATACCGGATTTTAGCGACTCGATCTTGGCGCGGGAGATGGAGAAGGCTACGTCGCGTGCCCGCACCAGCTCCTTGTAGGTCGACTCCGCCTGCTCCATCTGCTTGCGGTTCTCGGTCAGTTCCCGTTCCACGGTTTGGAGCCGCAGCGCGTACTGTCCGGCGGCGGCGCGATTGCCTAGCTTGAGATTGGCGGCGGTTTTGGCGCGGAGGTCAGCCTCATCGGTTTCGAGCTTGCGGATTTGCCCGATCAGCCGCTCGACCATGCCGGCGTGCGAGGCTAGCCCGACGTTGAACTTGCCCATGTGCTTGCGCAGGTTCTCCTGTTCGACCTCCAGCAGGGCCTCCGGATTCCTGCGCTCCACGCCTGAAACGAACAGCCCGAAGAAGCCTCTGAACAGGTTGCCGATACGACGAAACATAGGTGCTCCTCTTCTTGGAAAAACGTTCTGCAACGAGGCCGTTGCAGTTCAGCATACAGCGGCCTAAAGGAGAACAGAATGCAATCAATCTCCGCAGCTACTCATATTCGCGGATGCGCGGGGCCAGCCCGAGAACGATCAGCACGGCAATCAGGATGGCCGTGATGGAGGTTTCCATCTCCCCAAAGCGCAAGACGTCCAGACCGTCCTGGACGGACCGGAAGAAGGCCGTCTGATTGATGGCGAGAGTCGTCCACAAGGAGGTATCGAACTGCTCGAAAGCTCCTGCCGAGTGTGACGGTCCGGGGCCGGTACAGAGCGCCAATGCCTGCTTGAACTGCCCAGTGCGCTCCAGCCGATCGACCTCCGCGTCCGTGCTGACGTATTTTTCGAAGTTGTCCAAGGTGCCCAGAGCCGCGTCCCGTTCTCCCGGGAACGTTGTGTTGTTCAACTCATCGGCCAGGTAGCCGGAAAGCCCTTGCACGTGGCCTCCACTGCCAAGCTGCGCGATCACCTGTGCTTCCGTCTCCGTGGGAGGCAGTCCGGCCAGCGCTTTGACCTTTTGCGCGAAGAGGCCCTGGTCGATCGCCGTGTGAGCCGTATCGTACAGCGAGCGGCTTTCGTCGCTTTTCGCCTGGTAGGCCAGCGCTCTTGCCTGCCACAGCGCGTGGATCGAGGTAAACGCGTCCTCTTTCGCCACCCTAAGATCATTCTGCTCACTGCCCATCGCGGCCAGCGACCACACAGACAGGGCAAGCAGAAGCAGCGTCGCAAGCAGAAGCAGCGGATTGAAGGTGCGGCGCGTACGCCGGCTCAAAAAGACTTGCACAATGATCATCGCCGCCAGCGCGAGAACTCCCGTAAGCAGCACAAACGCGCGGGCGGCAAAC
>CAXUEE010000014.1:6998-9940 GCA_964249905.1 uncultured Acidobacteriaceae bacterium | reverse complement strand
CTTGCCGGCTGTAGGTGCGCTCCAGAACGTCATGGTTGGCCTGGTCCAGGGCATCGGCGGCAGGCAGAAGAGTTTCGTCGAGTAGCCGGGCCGCGTTGCGATAGTCTTCCGCCGCCTCCGGCCGCTGGGCCGCGTGATCGTCCCGCGACTTCTGGATCATGCGTTCGTACGTGCCCATGCCCACTTCGAGGGTTTGGATCGGTCCGCGCTCCGCCTCTCCATAGGTGATGTTTTGGGTCGCCGTGATCAACGCCGTCACGGCTTCCGTACGCTTCCCTTCGTAGGCCCGGACAGCATCAGCGGCGGCCTCCGGCGGCAACAGGAGCTCACCTACCGCGTTGGCGTCCATGTCGGCCAGCGCGGATTTGATGTGTTGCGCCGCGATGATGCTGGGTGCCGCGTCCTTGCCCACCGTCTTCATCGCATCCCGGTGGACGCCCACACCAGCAAGGATGGCGAGCAGAAGCAGCGCGACGCAAACCAGCAAAGCCGCGCGGCCGGCTTTGAGCATCTGCAGCGTATTCCACGAACGGCCGGACGCGGCGGGAACGGGAGCAAGAGTTGCCATGGGAATTTATCTCACACGATCGCTTTTACGGTGATCCGGGTCCAATGTCCAAGGACAATTTCGTCGCGGTCGGCCAGCCGCTGATCCGTCATCGGCGGAACCTCCGTGCCATTGAGGCGGGTGCCATTGGCTGAACCGATGTCACGCAAGCAGAGAGTGCCTGCGGCGTCGAGCTGCAGCAGCGCATGCCGATGCGAGACGGCGTCGTCCCAGGGCAGAGCGATCTCCGGGAAGATGGCACGCGCCTCACTTTTGCGGCCGATCAGATTTGCCGGCGCCTGCAGAGCGAAGGTAAAGGGGCCGACCCCGGCCGGGCTGTCGGGACTGCCGGGTTCGCGCAACGCTGGATCCACGGAAACGATGATCTCCCATCGGGTGACGATCGCGGAGGGTGTCGCCGGCTCCGGCGGAGCAGGCGGCGGAGGCGAGACGACGGGCGGCAGCTCGCCCGCGACCCCGGTCACGAAGTTGTACCCACAGATTTCGCAGAACACTTCCTCTTTCGGCTCACGGAGCACGCCGCACTCCGGACACGTCTCGGCGGCGCTGGAGGTAGACGGCGGGGTCGTGGCCGGCTCGGCTGTGGCCCCCTCATCGTCGATTTTCGCGCCGCACTCCGAACAGTAGTCCGCTTCGGTTGACTCATGCCCTTTCGGACAGATACAGGCGTTCATAGTTCCTTTCGTCTTAGGTGCTCTTCGGAATCCGTGCCGTTTTGGTCGAGCGCGTTTCAAGCGCCATCGCATCTTCCTTGGCCACGCCGCCCTTCAGGCGCACGGTTCCCTTCTCCGCGTCGTCCACGTCCACCACGCGCCGCAGCAGCTTCGCTGTGGCTTCGTTGCCTGAGTCGTGCGCCAGCTTGACGGCCTTGCCCAGCAGCACCGTCGCCCTCTCCGTTTCGCCGTGCGCGCGCGCATCGAGGCCCTGCTGGATGGACGCCGCGAGCTCCGCCTGGCCCGTGTAATGCGCAACCACGTTGTTGATTTTGGTGGACTTGCCCTCGTCGTCGGTCCATATAGCCAGTACGCGCGCCTCCGCAACTTTGTTCTCGACACCGCCTTCGGCGTAGACCAGGCTGGCGCGACCGGCGAGCACCTCATCCCCCACCGCGCCCGGAGCGA
This sequence comes from uncultured Acidobacteriaceae bacterium, assembly GCA_964249905.1. GTDB lineage: Bacteria > Acidobacteriota > Terriglobia > Terriglobales > Acidobacteriaceae > Edaphobacter. Next base: position 8,251 of record CAXUEE010000014.1, on the reverse strand, counting down.
CCTCGATACAGAAGTGGAAGTCGCGCGACTCGCCTTTGGCCCAGGCGCCGGTCGGGTACTCGCGCATCTGCGGCTTTATCTCGCGTGCGCGGCCGGTGAGGTCGACGATTGCCGGGCTCACCTCCTTGCAGAATTTGACGCGTGCGCCTTGCGGCGTCCACAGGCGCAGGGAAACGTCGCTGACCGTCTTGCTGAGCGCTTTGGCGAGGATAGCGCGGAAGTCCGCATCGATCTGCGCCGGCGAGGGAATGATGTCGGTCGTGCCCAGAAGCCGGCCCGCGATCCGCCGCAGCTGCTCTACCTGCCAGTCCGTGCCGACGCCGCGGCAGTCGCACTGGAAGACGCCCTCGCACTGGGCCAGCGCGGCTTCGAGCGCGGTTTGGTCGGTGAGGTCGTTTTGCCCGTCGGTCAAGAGCAGCGCCTGCCGGATCCCGCCGGCCACGCGAAACTGGTCGAGCGCGGCGCGGAGCCACCACGAGATCCGCGTTCCGCCGCTGGCGCGCATGCTGTGGATGGCCGCGTACGCGCGCTGCTTGGCCGCCGGATCCGCGCGCGCCACCGGACAGATCAGGTTGGCCTGATCCGCGCCGGTAACGAGGAAGAAGCTTGAGTCCGGTGGAAGCAGCTCCACCAGCTTGCCTAGGGCTGCTTTGGCCGCAATGATCTTGCCGCCCTCCATCGAGCCGGAGACATCGCAGAGAATCCCGAACAAACGCGGCACCGCCACGGCCGCTGTGCCCTCACCGGCGGTGACGGTCATGATGGCGTGCACCTCGCCTGTGCCTGCGGGAAGGTACTCGTTTTGAAACGTTTCGGCTCGAAAATCTCCTGCCATGCTGTCTCCTCTTTCCGCTCTGGATGGCCGTTCTTCCGGCTGAACCAGGATCTCCGTATGTGCTTTTACCTATAGGCGCAGCACGACCACCGAAATGTTGTCCTGACCGCCGCGCTCATTGGCAAAACGAACCAAACCGCCCGCAACCGCCAAGGCATCTCCCTCGCTCACCTCTTGCAACAGATCGCCGATGGCCTCGTCCGTGGCCGCATAGTTCCACAAGCCATCGGTGCAGAGCAGCAGGGTTCCTGGGCCGGGCAGAGCGAAGTTCACTACCTCCGGTGTAGACGAATCACCCGCATCCGCTCCCATCCAGCGCGTGATCGCATGGGCCTGCGGCGACTGCCGGGCCTGCTCCAGGGTGAGCTGCCCACTCGCGACGACTTCGTTGATCCACGAGTGATCCCGCGTCAGTGCC
>CAXUEE010000014.1:5329-6988 GCA_964249905.1 uncultured Acidobacteriaceae bacterium | reverse complement strand
TGCCCGTGCTCCGGATGCGTCGATCCAGTATGCGCGACTATCGCCCACCCAGCCCACGGTCGCCTGCCCATCGCGCACCAGCGCCGCCACCACGGTGGTCGAGGGAGGATTTCCGCTTATGCCGGGCGCCATGGAAGTCACCAGATTTGCCTCCCCTGCAGCCAGCGCCCGCCGCAGCAGCGTCTCCGGCTTGGCGGTTGACTCAGTGTGCAGCGCCTCCGCAAGGACCGCTACGACTCCTTCCGCCACCGCCGCCGACGCCCTCTCCGAGGCATCCGAACTTGACACGCCATCGCATACCACGAGGCCAAACCCGCCTCCGCCGGCACAAATGCCGAAACGGTCTTCGTTGCGATCGTGCCGCTGCCCCCGGTCGCTCACCCCGGCACAGGTAGGAGAGAGCTCCTGCACAAGATGATCGCTGGCCGGACGCCTCACGCGCCGTCCGCAGCGCAGGCAGAATCCGTCCTCGTCCACCTCCTCGGCAGTCGCTCCGCAGGTGCAGCCCGCTCCGTCTGCGCCCGCGGCGTGCAGAGGCACACCGCAGTTCTCGCAGAAACGATCCTCTTCCGGCACCGCAGCAGCACACGCAGGACATTGCATCCATCTACCCTCGGCCGATCAGATAAGAGTACGTGGACGCATCTGGTTCGCCTGGTCTACCAGCTGGATGCGTTCTTCGCCGCTTACGAAGCGCGCAATTGAACGCAGGGAGCTCTCGAGACCCAAACGGAGAGACCCTTCCTCAAGCTGCTGGCCGAAAATCATCGTCCCGGCGGGAACAACTGCGCCGCGGGTACGCAGCTGTTCGAGGGCCGCGCTGAGGATCTCTTCACTGACCAGAAATTTGCTTCTTCCCTGCAGCGAAAGATTCTGTACCAAGGTGGAAGCAGCAACTAGGTCATCGGTCTCCGGTGCTTGAGAGTCGCGCCGAACCAGCAGGCGGGCGGATCCCACCCGGGAGCGCAGATAGAGCGAGGAAGACGAAGGAATACGCCCCAGCGCCGCCACCGCGCCCTTTCGGTCGCCGTTCGCATACAGGCAGCGCGCCAGCCCGAACACCGCCGACACGAATCCGGGATCAGTGCCTGCGACCAGGGCGTACATCTTGGTGGCGACTGGCAGATCGCCGCTCAGCTCCGCCGCCAGCCCCAATGCGAGCTTCGGCGCAACCTCGCCGGGAAGGTCGAAGTACACTTGGTCGAAGAGCCGTCGCGCCTCGCCTGCATTGCTCTGCGCCAGTTTCGCCCGCGCCTGGAACCAAAGCACACGCCAGTCCCAGGGATCTTCCTCGGCCAGCGTGCGCAGCAGATCTTCCGCCTCCGGAAACACTCCCGCATCGCATAGTGTGAACGCGAGCCGCAGCCGAGCCTCGCGCGATTTCCCATACTGCCGCACGGCCAGCCGCAGCGCTTCCGTCCGCTTCTCCAGGTCGGCCACGGTTCCCGCGCTGCTCACGGCTTGCGCCCCTGGGTCTTCAAGGTCCAGCGCCGGCACCGGAAGCTGCCGGTAGTCGGGGCGCACGGGCTCAATTTCACTGCCTCCTTCGAGCGCGAGCAGGTCCCCGCCGAAGTCCAGGCTTGTCCCTGGCCGCGGAGTCCCTGTCTCGATCGCCACCACCTCGCGCGCCGTCACTATTTCGGCGCCGAACTTGGCCGC
>CAXUEE010000014.1:4316-5319 GCA_964249905.1 uncultured Acidobacteriaceae bacterium | reverse complement strand
CCCAGTAACTGCTCGGCCATCTCCTCCGCCGTCGTAAAGCGGTCGTCTGGCTTCTCCGCAGTGCTCTTCAGCAGAAGCCGGTACAGCGACTCCTGCCCGGCAAACCTCGGCTCCTCCTGGGGACTCGGCAGCGTATACCGATGTTCTTTGCCAAAGCCGCGAATCTCCGTCAGCAGCACCGCCAGCGTTCGCCCGATTGTGTAAAGATCAGACGCCCGCGTCGGTCCTTGCCCAGCTTCGGGCGCGCTGTAGCCCACCGTTCCGTAGATGTCGCCGCCGCTATCGTCGATCCGGCGCACGCCGCCCATATCGATCAGCTTGACATCATCCTTCTCGAGCATCATGTTATCCGGCTTTAAGTCGCAGTACACCAGCCCCAGCCGGTGCAGATAGCCGAACGCCGGCAGAATGCGGTGAATGTAGGCGATGGCTTCGGCCACCGGAAGCGGTCCGCGCTCCTGGCGAATCTGCTTCAGCGTCTTGCCGCCGACGTATTCCATCACGATGAAGCCTTCGTTGCCGGACTGGACGAAGTTGTAGATGCCGACGATGTTCGGGTGCTTGACCGCCGCGAGGAATTGCCGCTCCGCCACCGCTACCGATGCCGCCGACTCATCCTGCGTGTTGAGCAGCCCCTTCAGCACGACGTAGCGCGAAAGCATCGTGTCGAAGCCGAGATAGATCCAGCCGAGGCCGCCAAACGCGATCGGCCCCTTGACCAGATACTGCCCCGCCACCACATCCCCAGCCTTCAGCCCCGGCACAAAGCTGTACTTCATGCCGCATTTTCCGCAAAAGCCCGCCTCCCGCCGCAGCGCAGCCTCGCATCGCGGGCAGATGCGTTTCCGCTCCGGCACGACCGGGTCCAGCAGAACCGCCCGTTCCGGGTCAGTGGACGGCAGATCCGGCAAGGTAATCAGCCCTGCGCCTAGTTGTTTTCGGCTCGCGCGTGACGTCGCATGACTGGTTCGCCGCGAGCCTGCCCCCGTCCGGCTCACCGGCG
>CAXUEE010000014.1:0-4306 GCA_964249905.1 uncultured Acidobacteriaceae bacterium | reverse complement strand
GTCTTGATCCGTTTACCCGCTTCTCATACTCACGAACCGCCGCTCCCGCGAGCTCCAGGTCCATCGGACGCGTACAAAGAACCGCCTCCGCCGCGGCCGCCGACTCGGCTAGCGACCGCTCCTCCACCACTCCATAGGCCCGAGCCTTGGCCCGCAGCGCCTCGAGCCTCCCGCGCAGCTCGGCCCGCGTATCCAGCACTGCCCGGTTTGCCGCAACGCTCGCCCGCTCCTGCGCCAGACACCTATCAAGCGCCCGCCGCAGATTGCGTAGACCTACCACAACCGCCTCCACCATGCCTTCCGCGCGCCGCCGCTCCAGCCGCTCCAGCCACGCGCGCAACTCCTGCTGCTTCTCCGCAGGCCCAGGCAGCGGCGCGCGGTCCGCCCCTGCAATCTTCCTCCGGGCTTCCGCCAGAACCTCCTCCGCCTCCCGATGCAGTGTACCCAGGACTTCCAATTGCACGCGGGCGTCCCGCATCCCCTGTGCGAGGGCGTCAGACTCCGCGGCCGTTTCCGCCAGCCTCTGGAGCACCGGCACCAGCCGTGCCTGGAATTGCTCGAGCGCCCCAAACGGATCGGACCTGACCTGTCCCCGAAGCTCTTTGAGGATCGCCTCCGCACGGGTCCGTTCCGCCGCCCCTCGCGTCCCGAGCGCCTCCACTCCTACGCCAGACCGCTTCAGCTGTGCCTCCGCGCCCTCGACCGCCGCAGCCATCTCCGCCCAAGCCGTATCCACGCGGAGCACCGCATCCCGCGCCGCTACAAACGTCCTCGACATGATCGCCAGAAGCTCCTCCGGCGAGAAGTACTCCGTCCGCGCCACTCCGCTCAGGAGCGTCTTCTGATCGAGCGGCACGTCAAGCGCTGGGAGGCGGATCGTCCGCTCGCCAAGCAGCCGGCGGATCTCTGCCGCCTTCGCCTCGCCGCCGAACAATGCCGGCAAACCTGCTCTCACCCGCCCTGCACGGTCAATGACGTCGTGCAACAGCCCAAAGTGCTGAAAGATGGTCAGCATCGCGCCCAGCGAAGGGTCCACGCGCGACGCCGTCGCCCCTGTAAGCACAAGCTTGGCCGTTCCGCCCGAACCGGTCAGCAGCTGATAGGTGGAATCCGCCTGCAACTCCAGCAGGTTCTTGGCGATAGCCGCCAGCCGGTTGTTCCATTCGGTCAGGGCACTGTCGATTTCCTGAAGCTTCATGCGTGTGCCCGCGGCGCCAACACTCTGAGTGGTCGCAAGCAAATCTTATCAAGCCCTCCGAAGTCGAGAGTACGCATCGGCAGGCACAAAGGTTCCGCGCCTTTACCGCCGCTCCAGCACCAGCGGCACTCCCCGCTTCGGCCGCAGATTGACCGACGTCGTCATGGGAAGCTCTTCAGGCGCACCCGGCACCGGACGAAGCCGCCAGTCCCGTGCGATCGTCGCCAGGACGAACACGCCCTCCATCCAGGCCAGCGATTCCCCGATGCACTGCCGCGAGCCGCCGCCGAAGGGAAAGTAGGCAAACTTCGGCCGCGTGCCTTTCGCTTCGTCGTTGAAGCGCTCGGGCTCGAAGGTATCCGGATCCGTCCAGAAGCGCGGATCACGGTGTACCACGATCTGGGGCGCGAGCAGCATCGCTCCGGGCGGGATGGTGAAGCCGCGGAAATCGTACGGCTCCGGACCGGCGCTGCGGCCGAGCACCCACACGGTTGGGTAGAGGCGCATGGCTTCGGCGAAAACCATGTACGCGTAGCGCAGCTTTGGATAGTCCTCCGCCGTCGGCCGCCGCCCGCCCAGCATGCTCACCGCCTCCGCATGCAGCCGCTCCTGGATCTCCGGATGCTTCGCCAGCATCCACAACGTAAAGCTCAGCGCATTGGCCGTCGTCTCGTGCCCCGCCAGCATCACCGTCAGGCACTCATCCCGCACCTGCTTGTCGGACATGCCGCCACTCCCGTCCGCATCCTCGCTCTCCATCAGCATCGAGAGCAGGTCCCCACGATCCCCCGGCGCCCGCCTCCGCTCCGCAATCATCCCGTACAGAATCGCGTCCAGGTCCGCAATCCCCTTCTGCACCTTCAACATCGGCCCGAACGAGAGCTTCTGCAGCTGCTCAATCAGCGCCTGCGGAATGTAACCCGGCGGAGGCGTAATCATAAACGCGCTCACCGCCGTCGCAATCGCCCGGGCCTCAGACTCCTGGTCGATATCGAACAAACACTTGCCCACAATCCGCAACGCCACCAGCAGCATCTGCGGATGCACATCGAGCGTCCCCGCCTGCCAGCGCCCTGTAATCTCCTCTGCATACCGGGCAATCACCTCGGCATACGCCGCAATCCGCTGCCGATGAAACGCCGGCGCCGCCAGCCTTCGCTGCCGCATATGCAGCGGCTCTTCGCTCGTCAGCAGCCCTTCGCCCAGCAGCGCCCGCGCCCGCTGCATCACCAGCGCCCTCCGATTGCGCCGCTCGTTGTCGACCATCAGTTCCTGGATCAGCGCCGGATGGTTGAACTGGTACACATGCCCTTCAAACGCCCGAAAGTGCACCAAATCCCCATACCGCCGCGCATTCTCCGTCAAAAACTCCACCGGATCCTGCCGAAACATCCGCCCCGTCAACAGCCGCGGAAGCATCCGAGGCCCAGGCGGATACACCGCCCCCGCCGCCGCCCGAATCTCTGGTTCCAAACTCATACCTCCATCGTAAGCGCGCCTTTCCCAACCGCGTTGATAGCATCGACGCCGCTCAACATCCAGCAGGCCAGGGGATCAAGCCTGAAGCTGGCGTGAGCGTGGTTTGAGAGATCAACCGGTATGCAACACTACAAGAGGCATAGTCATAGGCTATTTTTCGACCGGGCAGGGATACGAATCAGCCAATGCCAAATGTGCTCCCGTACCTCTCGGATAATCGAGCAACGTGGGGTTTTTCTCCATATACGCCACATAGACCCTTGCTAGGGTGGACGGTGTCACCGTGCCGGGGCAAAAGAATTTTGCGAGCGTCCCCGCTTCGGTAAATCCCATGAGCCAATCAGTGCAGGTAGCTGACAATCGGACATCACTGTCGGACGTGACACTTGGGTTATCAACGAACCTGATGCTCGCTTGGCAGGCATGGAAGATGTACGAGCCCATAGCGCGATTGCTTACCGCTGGCTGACCCGTAAGAGCAAGCATCAGGAACATGAGCATGGGAGGACGATATCAGTTCATCAGGCATTGCTATAGCTTCGCACCAATTGCAACTACCGCATTCGGCAGTTGCAGCACAAACCCGACGATGATGAGCAGCAGCCCCAGATGAGCCACCCTTGGCCGATTGGCTGTGATCTCTGCCGTTGGTCCGGTTCCCTTCAAATCGGGGCATGGATCATCCGACACCACGAGCGGGCCTCCATATCCAGCTACCACCGTTCGGTTGTCCAAGCAGATTGCCAGTTCCTTTTCTCCGGTCTTTACCAAACGAAAGTTCGATGGTTTCAACGTAAGCGCATAGGCCAGGAGCAATCCCCCGACCACGCTATACACTAAACCGATCAGGTTCAGTACCGCCCATACCTTAGTCAAAGCAATGTGGAGGATCATAAAGCCGCAACTCTCCGAAAGCCATGACGAAGAAAGGGTGAATGCGGATGGTGGGCATCAAGTGAGCGAGACGGGCGCTCCCTCTAGCCTTATCGAGGTTTTGTAACAACACCCTGCTCCTTGAGATGCCGAGCTTCCAGGAGTAGCGCCGCGTGGTAGGCGTGTCGCATCCCAAGCAACAACACTTGGTTAGGGTTTCCGGTTTGCGTTCCCTTCAGGTGCGTACTTCCATCCCGTCTTCGTTGAAGTACACGCCTAAGAGCGATCCTTGCCCACATTGCTCAACGCTATGGCCGGTTAGGTTTTTGCGCCTCGCCGCACCTGCCCTAACAGCCTGTTGGTACAGCAGGAAGTGGCTTAAGTGCCCAAACTAAAAGTTTCAAGGCAACCACCCCCCTTCCTACTTGCCAAAATGGTAGAACAAAACCCACTCATTTGTGTCGGGGTCTTTTTTCATCTGCTTGAAGACTTCTAATTTATTACCCTCTCCAGCATCCATGAACAGGCCTGTACGCTCTTCAACTTCTTGACGGTTTACTTGTTCACGGAAACGTTTGTAAGTCTCTAACTTCGTCTTTCCTTTGATGTAGTTTCCGATTCCGCCCATGGCGGGCATCCTACCCCTAATTCGTGAGATTAGAAAGTGGGATTCCTCCGTGGGTGCTTGTCCGTTCTACACGTGACTTCCAGCTGATCGAGACCATGCGCTGGGAAAGCGACGACTGCGCGCTGCTC
>CAXUEE010000013.1:28680-28970 GCA_964249905.1 uncultured Acidobacteriaceae bacterium | reverse complement strand
GTGTACATCGGCGCGTGGTCGCCGGTAAAACTCAAGCACAGCGGTAGGGTTTTGCCTTCAATCGAGTCCACGAGCGATAGGGTGTATTCGCCTGCGCGAAAGAGTGGGATCGCCTCCCGATGGCTGGGCGCTTTGGCCTCCTCATGCCAGTCATCTGTTCCGTACGGGATCCTGTCGTCATGGATGGGGGCCTTCTGCTGCTCGTAGTGACCCCGTGCCGCGACTCTCCACAGCACGGGCCAGTAAGGCATCATTGCTCCATGGATCGCCGCCGCGCCCGCGCAACGTTG
>CAXUEE010000013.1:26401-28539 GCA_964249905.1 uncultured Acidobacteriaceae bacterium | reverse complement strand
TCGTTCCCCTGCCAACAACCCGTACAAGGCTCGGCCTACGGACGGACGTATCTTGGCACCTCCGCGCACCCGTTCGAGCAGACTACCAACCGCGTTCCGAACCTCCCGTTCCGTTGCCCCGTCATGGCTGAGTACCTGTCCAGCAAGGTTGGCCAAGTAGTATCCGTTTCGGTCTGGACCATCCAACCGCGCACTGTAGAGCGCCAGAAATGCCTCCAGCAAACCAGCCCAGCTCTCGCCACATATAGGAATCTTGCGGAATGATTCCGTGCCAATCTGGACGTAGCGCGCCACCAACATCCACTCCGCGTGCGTCAGGCTTTGTTCATGCTCGGCTTTCCTGCGGATCGACAGCAACGCCTCTGTCGGCTTCGCTTGCAGCTCCGCAAGCTCCAGGGTTTCGTCCCGAGCGGACTCCAGCAGCCCCTTGGCTATCTCCGAAGTCGTCACTGGAGCCCCGCCACGTCGCAAGGACGCAACTTCCCGCATTGCTTCCAACCGACCCCGTAGCCCTGCTGTCATCCGCATCGACAGCGTTTGAACCTGACCGCCAGACTCCTCGCCCATCCCTCACCTCTTTGTATTACGATATGTGTAAACATACACACATAGCGCAACACAGGCTAGAGCAGCGTCGCGCGTTATCGCAGCACGCTCTCGAGGCACAGCAACCAGCCAAGAGGGTTCTCTTAGCGACCTGAGTTAAGCTATTCATTTGATTAGCGTTGCTATTTAGCAACTAAGGTTTGCTCTACAGCACCCATTCTGGGGTGACGTGTCACTGCTTTCTTCCGATGCGAAGCAGCGTCTTTGCTTGCACTTGCTCCTGCTCCTCGGCGAATTAGGCCATCACATCTGCATGCGCAACCGAAGTGGAAGCAGCATACAAACGGGCCTATGATGATGATCCTACGAGGTGCTTTATGACGAAGGGCTCGAAGAAGGAACAGCTTCTGCTTCTCCTGGTATGCGCTCCGATGACGGTTCTTGGTCTGCTTGCCGGCTCACAATTAACGAACTACTTTCAGATCACAAACGAACTCGGCGGACGTGCGTTCATGGAACCTCAATGGGTTACTGCCACCTTGCTTATGATCAGCTACAGCATCGTCGGATGTGTTGCCGGAATGATCTGCACACGGTGCCTGGGCAAGCTGCTTGATCACAGCGGATTGAAGTAAAGCTGATCAAGCCGCAGACAGCCGGATCTTCTCTACATTCTGCATAGGAAAGTAGAGCGCCGGACGTGCTTGGACGGGAAGTTGCTGTGGAGAGAAAGATGCGCCAGTCTGTAGCCATCGCATCTCAGGAGGGCTCATGGCATCTCGCATTCTTCGTCTCCCCACCGTGCTGTTGCGCACCGGTCTGTCGCGCAGCACGGTCTACGCGCGCGTCGCGGAAGGTACATTCCCGCGACAGCTTTCGCTTGGCCCGAATACTGTCGGCTGGCGAGAGACAGACATCGACACCTGGATCGACGGCCTGACTGCAATCCGAACTCGCGAGGGGTATCGTGCCAAACCCATGCGCAGACATGCAGCGTGAGAATCGCAGCCATCAGTGACACGCACGGCCGGCTGAACTGGGACATTCCGTCGTGCGATGTATTTATCCACGCCGGTGACATCACCGGTCGTGGCTCTCTGCAAGAGACAGCCGTCTTCGCAAATAAGCTGCGCGAGCGCATGGGTTCACCCGATGGACCGCAGCACGCCATCATCGTTCCTGGCAATCACGATGAGTGCTTTGAACTCTTCTCGGAGCCGACGCTCGCGCTGTTCGGTCCGCGTGTTCATGTCCTATTGAACACGCCGCTAATCCTGAACGGCGTGCGCTTCTTCGGCTCACCCTGGACGCCACCATTCATGCAGTGGCACTTCATGGCAACCGAGCAGAGGCTCGCAGCGATGTACGAAACCATTCCTGATGAAGTGGATGTGCTGGTCACCCACGGTCCGCCCTGGGGTGTGCTCGATCCGGGATGGCAGGCTGCGCACGTTGGCTCCACGGCGCTCGCCTCAGCGGTGAGTGCGCGCAACGTGCAGCACCATGTGTTCGGACATCTGCATGCAGCGGGCGGCCGCACGCTTCAGCGGGGTCACACGACGTTCTACAACGTGGCTGCCTGCAATGATGCG
>CAXUEE010000013.1:20112-26391 GCA_964249905.1 uncultured Acidobacteriaceae bacterium | reverse complement strand
CCTTCGACGTGCAAACCTCCACCGCTTAGGCTGGCTTTATGGTCAGAGAACGCACCAAAAGCACACCCATAACCACCCAAAGGACGTGGACAGTTGCGGGTTTTACGACAGAAGAGTCTGGAATCCCACCAGCCGTGCGGCGTCCAAAAGCTGTGCGTCTCCTGTGATGAATCTGCAGCGCTGCACATCGCCGGAGCACCAGGTCCACGCGGCTGCTAGCTGGAGAGCATCGGCGGCCTTCAACGGGTAGCTCATCAGGAAAGCTTCTGCCTGCGTTCGAAGTGCTTCCGTCGGCTGCAACTCACGCCATCCGCGCCGCAGTTTCTCCAGCCGCATCCCTGCAGCGGCGTGCTCCGATTGCGTGAGCTGGCCCATGCGCAATAGACGTTCAAACGCGCTACGCATCTCAACCGATGTCGCCCACCAGACCGCGATCTCGTACTGCTCCAGGAGTGCTCTCACAACAGTGCTTGGTTGTTGTTGTACACACAATGGAACGAGCGCACTCATATCCCAGAACGCTGGCGTCATCGGTCTCCGCGACTCTCAAGCGCGACTTTGACGGCAATTTCTTGGGACACATTGCCGGCCGACGCGAGAAAGAACCCATCCCAGTCCAACACCTCTTCTGGCATCTTTAGCGCACCGCTCGCTACCAGTTGTGCTTCACGTTCCCATCCCGCATCCTGTCGGAACGGCAGAATGCGCGCAACTGGAACGCTGCGATCCCGCACGACGATCTCTTCCCCGTTCTTCACGTACTGGAGATAGCCGCTCAATTGGTTCTTCAACTCGCCGATATTTACGGTGCGCATACGTAATCATACGCTGTATGGCCAACTTAGCTAAGTTCATCTACCGTTGCATCGGGGTGCTCTTCCAGCCAGAGTCGCGGTTGCTTTGTTGCAACGCATTCCCTATTCAGTTCAGTCAGCTTAGCTTCCCACTTTGCGACAATCTTCTGCGCTTGACGACTGCGCTTTCGTGCACGAGCAAGCATGCGCTCCACGTGTGTTCTTCGTCGATCGTTTGTACTTGGCATCTCGCTTCTGGCTGAGCTTACGATGGCACGGAGTGATGATGTTCTTCTACTTACCTTGTTCGTCGATGCCTGTGGGTTTGTGGGATGCGCGCTCCTTGCATTCCAAGCGCAGCGGCAAATCCATAGGCATACTGCACACGGTGCGATCTGGATGCTCTTTGCGAACGCACTTCCCGGTACACGGAACACCTATTACCAGAGGAAGTACGTGCATGGAATTGCACCGAAACCGCTTATGAACTGTGCAGGAACAACATACTTTCTGGATAACAGATGTACCGGGAAGTGCGCAGGCAGAACACATTCTGGGACCAATTCAGCGAAGGATTGCACGTACAAATTCGATCGAGAATCACTCGCGTTAGCCACCGCAATGGCGCGTGCAATGTGAACCTGGACGTACGCATCAAGGCTGATTTCTGACTACGCAGTTGCTTCAGTTCACTTGTTTGGTGACCGTGCTGAAACGACAACGCATACGACATGCATGTTCGATCAATGCAGCAAGACAGCGCCTTTCGGCAGAGTGAACTGATGCTCGTAGCAGGCGCTAGAACGAATAGCTACTCCGCAAGGGAGCCCCTTACCTCACCCCGAGGCATTGCGTCGCTTCTAGGCCCCTTTACGGCTCTGGGATAGCCGTCACATCATGCTGGGGCACTCATTTCTATGCAGCCGTGTCCTCAATAGGAACGTTTTTGCTTTTGTCGTTGCTGTTGTTTTTGCTTTTCGGAACGGTCTCCACATTTTCACAGAGCCTTCTCCTGCTTTTCTCTTGTTCTCTTGTTCTCTTGTAATCTCTTGCTTCCTTATTAAGGCGTACGGGGAAGTTCACGTGGATATACGGGGAAGTTCACATTTCTGTACGGGGAAGAACAGGCTGTACGCCAAAGAAAACGACTGCACCCAGGGAAAGTGATAGAGCTATATGACGGATCGGCATGGAGAAAGCTTCTTCAGAAGAAAGTTATCCAGCATCGCGCCGGATGCACCAGCTACGATGCTCGCGCGAGAAAAGAGGAGAATTCTACTCGTTTCCATATATGCGATATTTGCAGCCGCAATGGAAGCAGTAAGGCAGAAGAACAATGTCAGCTGCCGGCGATGGTCAATCCATCGATGCGCAGCGTTGCGCAGGCCGTGCTCGAGCGGAACTCAAGATCATTGCCGATAGCCGTAATGTTGCGGAACATCTCCTTAAGATTGCCCGCGACGGTAATCTCCTGCACAGCGTAGGTAAGCTCACCATTCTCGATCCACAGGCCGGAGGCGCCGCGCGAGTAGTCACCCGTTACCATGTTGACGCCGCGGCCCAGAAATTCCGTCAGGTACAGACCCTCCGGAATGTCCGCGAGGATCTGCTCGGGCGTCAGCTCGCCGGCCGGCAGGTATAAGTTATGCGTGCTGATGCCAGGATTGCCGGTAAGCCCGCGCGCTGCGCTTGCCGTGCTTGCAAGCCCCAGCTTGCGCCCCGTATAGGTGTTGAGCAGGTAGGAGCGCAGTACACCGTTCTCGATCAGCACGGTGCGGCGGGTGGGCAGGCCTTCCCCGTCGAACGGCGTCGACCCGAACAACCCAGGCATGGCGCCATCGTTGATGAGAGTGATGGAAGACGAGGCCACTGTTTCGCCCAGCTTGCCTGTAAAGAAGCTCGCGCCGCGATAAATGGCCTCGCCGTTCGCAGCGTCGGCCATCGCGCCGAGGATGGATCGCGCGACCTCTGGCGCGAATACCACGGGTATACGCTGCGTTGGAACGCGCCGGCCATCCAGGCGCCGCAACGTACGCCGGGCAGCTTCCCGGCCTACGGCTTCCGGCGATTCCAGTTTAGCCAAGGTGCGCGCGCTGGAACTCCAGCCGTCGCGCTGCATCTCGCCATTTGCGCCGGTTGCGATCGGCACCGTGGAGATGCCGCAGTAGGACGAGCGTGAGGCGCCGGTGAAGCCGCGAGAGTTTGCCAGCACCTTGAGCGAGGTCGCGGCCGAAAAACTGCCGCCGTCGCTGTTGCGAATGCGCGGATCCGCGGCCAGCGCCGCCGCTTCCACGCGGCGTGCATATTCGATGCGGTCCCGATCGGGCAGGGAATAGATGTCCTCGTAATAGAGCGCGAGCTCCTGCTCGACCGCGCCGAAAGCCTCCGGTTCCGGCAGACCCTGGACCGGGTCGGGCGAACTGATGCGCGCCAGCGCCACTGCCCCGGAGACCAGGTGTTCAATTCCGGAAAGGGTAAAGTCGCTCGACGAGGTCGAGCCGACGCGGACACCCTCGCCGTTTGCGAGCAGCACCCGCAGGCCAACGCCGCGCGCCCCCGAGTTCTTCAACGTTTCCAGTTCGCCCATGCGCACCTGCGCATCGAACTCGTCGCCTTCGCGGATCACCACCTCCGCGTCGGTCGCCCCGGCGAGCAATGCTTTCGCAACAATCGCCTCAGCCTGCGACGCGATCTCTTCCGCGTATGCGGGCACACTTCTGACTGCTGCTGCCATGACTCGTCTCGCTCCTGTACTTAGCTGCCTGTGCCGCCGACCGTCATGCGATCAAGTTTGACCGTCGGCATGCCGACGCCAACAGGCACCCATTGCCCCTGCTTGCCGCAATTGCCCACGCCTTCATCGAGCGCGAGATCGTGCCCGACCATCGACACATACTGAAGCGCTTCCGGCCCATTGCCGATCAGGGTTGCATCGCGCACCGGCGCCGTTACCTTGCCGTCCTCAATCAGATAAGCCTCGGAGGCTGAGAAAACAAATTTTCCGCTCGTGATGTCGACGGAGCCCCCGCCGAAATTGACGGCGTAGAGTCCACGCTTGACACTGCGGATGATGTCTTCCGGCTCATCCTGGCCCGGCAGCATGTAGGTATTGGTCATGCGCGGCATCGGCATCTGCTGGTAGCTCTCGCGGCGGCCGTTGCCGGTGTTGGCGGTCCCCGTCAGCTTCGCGCTCAGCTTGTCGTTGAGGTAGCCACGGAGAATGCCGTTTTCGATCAGCACGTTCTCGCGGGAGTCTGCACCTTCGTCATCCACATGGATCGATCCGCGCCGTGAGGGGATCGTGCCGTTATCGACAACCGTGACCTTATCGCTCGCTACCCGCTTGCCGATCATGCCGGTGAATGCCGAAGTTCCCTTGCGATTAAAGTCCGCCTCCAGCCCGTGGCCCACAGCTTCATGCAGCAACACGCCCGGCCAGCCCGGACCCAGCACAACCTCCATGTCGCCTGCCGGCGCGGGCACGGCGTTCAGCTGCAGAATGGCCTGCCGCGCCGCCTCCATGGCGAAATACTCCGGCGTGCGCGTGTCGTCGAAGTAATGCAACTCAGCCCGGCCGCCGCCGCCGGCGCTGCCCCGTGCCACCTTTTCGCCATCCTTGGCCAGTACAAATACGTTGAGACGCAGCAGAGGTTGGGTATCGCTTGCATAGGTGCCGTCCGAGGCCGCCACCAGGATGCGCCGCACCTCATCGCCATAGGACGCGCGAACCTCGGTGACACGCGGATCGTAGGCGCGGGCGGCGCGATCGGCCCGCATCACCAGCGCGAGCTTCGCGCTCAGGTCCGGGTCCAGCTGCACTGCCGGTGCTGGGTACAGCCGCGGCCGCGCGGCTTCCGGCAAGGGCTGCAGATTCAAACCGACCACCGACTGTTTGGCCGGTCCACTTGCGATCAGTGCGGCCGTGCGAGCGGCGCGCAGCAGCCGGTCCGAGGAAAGCTCGTCTGTATAGGCGTAGCCGGTACGCTCGCCCGAAAGCACACGGATGCCGCAGCCGGCGCTAACGCCTTGAGCTGCGGACTTTACAAGGGACTCGTCAACGCCGAGTGAGGTGGAGGCGACCGATTCGAAATAGAGTTCGGCGTAGTCGCCGCCCGCGGAAAGCGCCTCGCCAAGGCACCGCTCCATTCCCTGTTCGGTGAGTCCAAACTTGTCAAAAAAGTAGGTTTTCTGCTGCTGCTCAAGTTCTGTCATAAAAGAAGGGCGCACCTACTGATTGGATGGCAACAGCAACCGTTCGATTCTAGGGGAGCTCGTCGTGATGGTCCAATCGCGCATGCCGGTACCTCCGTACGTTCCCTATTGTGCGATTTACACACCGAATCGACAGCGCTCTTGCTACTATGGCCTCATGAAGAAGATCGTCGTTCTTTCCCTCGCTCTCCTGTGCTCCGCTTCGGCGTTCGCTGCGGCGCCTTACCACCACCATCGCCACCATCATCACCACCATTATGCTCACTAAGCATTTCCCTTGGTGCCGGATGGCGCATAGCTGATTTCCATGTGGCTTTTTCCACTGGAAGCCAAATGCATAGCTGTGCGGGATTGGCACCTCTAGAAATGCATTCAATCGCCCCGGTGTTGCGAGAGGTGCGTCCGCTTGTAGAGGACGACCGCCTCTCCATCCGGTACATCGAAACATTATCCGGGCTGTCCTCCAGGTGCAGCTTGACCCGTAGTGGCAGTGGCAAGCTTCCCCAACGCCTCAAACGGAAGTACCATTGCCTTCCCGCTTTGCTCCGTGCATTCTGGCTGCACCTTGCCTTCCAACTCTTCAAGCTCCTTGGCGCGCACAGCTGCGCCGCTTGCGCCTGCAGCGCTTGCTGCGGCGCTGGAATGCTTTCTGTCCGACAATCCCCGCGCCTCGGTGGTGGAGGATGGCGCGGTGCTCTTCGACATGGAGCACTCCCGCTGGACCCTTGACGCCGCAAGCGGCCGCTGCGTGTTGCAGCTCTGGAGTGAGGAGCGCAATCTGGTGCGTACCGTGGTCGGTCTTCAGGAGCGCCGAGACGCCTTACGGCTTGAGGTGAAACGTTTCGGCCAGACCAAGCCACAGGTGCTGCGCCTGGTGCCCGATCGCGATACACGCACGCCCACTGCGCGCGACGCAGCCCGCCGCAAGTATGTGCAGCTTCTCAGGAGAGTGCTCCATCGCTTCTTCCCTGATCTGAACCTGGGCGATCTGTTTGCGGCAGCCGACCTGGAGCACTCCTATGGGCCGGCCTATGTCCGCGGTGTACTGGAACGGGGCCAGAGCGCCTGGGCCGTGGTGGCGATCAACGCGGAAGAAACACAGAGTTCCATTGATGGCATCCTGACCATCGCCGTACTTTGGCTCCAACACTGTCGGAAGCGCTCCGCCGGGAAACGCGTGGTCGAAGGTGTCAGAATTGTGGTGCCGGGCCGGATGGGCCGCGCCACCCCCGGCGCGCGGATCGCGGCCACCGTGTACGCGCGTCCGCCGATC
>CAXUEE010000013.1:10461-20102 GCA_964249905.1 uncultured Acidobacteriaceae bacterium | reverse complement strand
TGGCTGCACCAAAGCGCCGCCAAGTGGGAGCTTTACGAACTCGACGAGCTACGCGAGGTGCTGGAAACGGCCGGGGATGCAAATGCAGGAAATCTCCAGGCTCACCTCACCGCGGCCTTCGATTCGGAAGCGGCACTTGCCCGCTCATCGCTAGCCGTAGAACAGGTACTTGCGGTCATCGATCCGTCCGATCGCGCGCGAGTGGAGGTGCTGCCTCGTTCTCCGTCAGAGATCAGCTTTCGCCTACACGGCCTTGAGTTCGCGCGCGTTCGCCAGGTAGTCAGCGCTACCTCTTTTTCGCGCGAGCACCGCGTTACCTTCGGCGCGGGCGCGAGCGAAACATCGCTTAACGAGGAGACAGAACCGGGATTGCGGGCCCTGGTACGGAGGCTGTTTGCCTCCCGGCACTCAGGTGGCAGCATGCGCGACCCACTCTTCCGCATGCAGCCGGAACGTTGGCTGGAAGCCGTTCTGCGCGCCGACCTCGAAGAACTGGACCCAGGGCTACGGCCTGGACCCGTGTACACGCAGGTGCCGGCACTGGCCTCGTCGGACCGAGGCATGCTCGACCTCCTTGCTGTGACACGCGCAGGCCGCCTTGCCGTGCTTGAATTGAAGGCTGGCGAGGACCTGCACATGCCCATGCAGGGTCTGGATTACTGGATGCGCGTACGTGCTTTGCACCGGGAAGGAGCCATCGCCAAAGCCGGCTATTTTCACGGTGTTTCACTGTCAGAGATGGCGCCTTTGCTCTACTTCATTGTGCCGGCGCTGCGGGTGCACTCCACGGTGGACTCGGTGCTGCGGCACCTTGCCCCTGAGATCGAGTGGCGCCTGCTTGCGCTTGATGAAAAATGGCGCCAGCGTCGGACAGTTATCTTCCGCAAGAGCGGCGGGGGCGGCGAGCCGTGGCCCAGGCATCTGGCTGGGCTGCACCATGGCAACTCATGAATTATTAATGCACGGTTTTCATCTTCCGTTGCATGTAATCCATCAGCAGATACTCGCCTAGGGTGTCAGGCGTGGTGAAGTAAGCCTTTCCCCGGCACATCGCTGTCACTTTCTGGACAAACTGCATCAGCCCGTAATCCGATGCCAGCATGAACGTGTTGATCATCACGTTGGAGCGCTTGCAGCGGTTCACCTCTTCCAGAGTCTCACTCACCACCAGCGGATCGAGGCCGAAAGCGTTCTTGTAGATGCGTCCATCGGGCAGCGTCAGTGCAGAAGGCTTGCCGTCGGTGATCATGACGATCTGCTTCATGTCCTTGCGCTGGCGCTCCAGGATGCGGCGCGCCACTCGCAGGCCTTCCCGTGTGTTGGTATAGTGCGGTCCCACCTTAACCCTAGGCAGTTGCGAGATCGGCAGCTCTTCCGCTGAGTCGTGAAAGAGCACGAGCGAAAGCGAATCCGCCGGGTACTGTGTCCGAATCAGGTGTGAGAGCGCCATGGCGACCCGCTTCGCAGGGGTGAATCGGTCCTCCCCGTACAGAATCATCGAGTGCGAGCAGTCCAGCATCACCACCGTGGCGCAGGAGCTCTGGTACTCCGACATGTGCACATGCAGGTCGGAATACTCGAGCTGGAGCGGCATGTGAATGCCCTCGCGCGCAATCGCTGAAGAAAGGGTTGCGGTCGTGTCAAGATTCAGAGTGTCGCCGAACTCGTAGGGCTTGGAGCCACCACTGGCATCAATGCCGGTGGCATAGTGTAGCGTGTCATGTCGCCCGGCGCTGGCTTTCCCGAGCGAGCCGAGCAGATCACGTAGCGTCTTGAATCCAAGGAAGTCCAGGCTTTTATCCGTGACCTCGAAACGGGCTTCCGTTTCGCCGCCTCCGGCCTGCCCCTGCCCAGATTCCGCAGAAGGATCACCCTTGCTTTGGATGTAGTTTTCTTGCTCCATTCGATCCATCAGATTATCTAGAAACTGCTCAAACTTACCTTCTGCCCGTAACTCTTCGACCTTCCTCTGTGTATCTTCGTCAAATAGCTGTTCCGATTCCATCGCGCGTCGCAATGCCTCTTTCAGATCTTCCATGGTCTGATCCAGGTCCTGAAACTGCGTCATCGGATTCTGAAAGCCCGAGTCAAGCAGATAATCGGAAAGTGCTTCCAGCAGCTGTTCCATGTCCAGCTCGCCGGCAAGATCACCGTTGTACTTGGTGTATCGAACGTGCTTCATATTCCTATTGTTACCCCTGGACCTCAGGCTGGCAACAGGCATCGAGAGATGGGCTGCGCCTCAAGAGATGAGCTGCGCCTCAAGGCAGCTGCGCAAGAGGCGCCTGAAAGTGCTGCGGTGTGCCACCTTGGTGTTAGAAGCAGGTTAATTTACTTCGAAAGTTGCAGCCGACTCGCCCAAGGATGGCTCGTCTGTACCGTTACGAAAGCCGCAAGAGCAAATAAAACCATGTCATAAATCCAGAAGCGCTGGGTAAGATCTGCAAACGAGAGTAAAGATGTCAGACCTAAAAAAATCATTAGTGGTCTTGTAAGGCGCACCTCGATTTCTCGGTTACTGTACTCACAGCAGGAGCAGAGCAAATGCATCCAAGCAGCACCTTTCTCTATAGGATTGCACGCAGGGCGGCAACGGTAGTCTTGACTGCAACCTTCACAGCTTCGTACCTCACAGCCTTGGCCCAATCAAGCCCAGTGGTAGATACGGGGTGGGACTCTACAACGTCCACGTCTCTCCAGGCAGCAGGCCGTATCTTGAATCAGACTGGTTTCGGTCCGACCTATACCGATGTCTTCCATGTGGAGAGCGTCGGTCTGAGCAACTATTTGAACGAGCAATTAGCCATGCCGGCCTACCAAATACCGGCTGCTAATCCGCAGGCAGTGACATCTGGCGACTGCGGCTCCTTCGAGTGCACTACCGAATACTACTGGTGGAACGACATTCTTTTCGGGCAGGATCAACTGCGTCAGCGAGTTGCCTTCGAACTCAGCAAGCTGTTTGTCGTCTCTGTAGATTCTGTCGATCCGCGCTACATGCCCAAATTTCTCAATATCCTTTCGAACGATGCATTCGGCAATTGGTATCAGTTGATGTACGATGTGGCCCTATCTCCGGCAATGGGCACTTACCTCAACATGGCCAACAGCTCAGCGCCTCCGGTCGGACAGCAGGCGAATGAAAACTTTGCACGGGAACTAATGCAATTGTTCTCCATTGGCACTGTCGCCTTGAATCAGGACGGCTCCGTAAAGCTGGATGGAAATGGCAACCCTATCCCGAATTACACAGGCGCACAGGTACAAAACTTCGCGCTTGCTTATACAGGTTGGACCTTTGCCAACACAGACTGCAGCGTACCTTCCACTGTGCAGTATTACTGGTACCCTAACCCTCCGGGTCAGACCTGTCCTCTCGTTCCTTACTCTGGCATGCACAGCATGGTGCAAAAAACCCTCCTTCGAGGGACCGTTTTGCCCGCTGGCCAAAGCGCGCAGAATGATCTGACAGGTGCTCTACAAAACATCTTCAATGATCCTTCGCTTCCGCCATTTGTGTCACGTCGCTTGATCCAGGGGCTGGTAAAAAGCAATCCTTCGCCGGCATACATTAGCCGGGTGGCAGGCACTTTCATCAACAACGGCTCGGGCGTTCGCGGCGATATGCCATCCGTGATCCGCGCGGTTCTCCTCGACCCAGAGGCACGTGCGAACGATGTACAGGCAAATGTCGACGCCAGCAGCGGAAAGCTTCGCGATCCGATTATCTGGTGGGCTTCCGTGTTGCGGACACTTCAGGGCACAAGCGCCGCTGTGCTGCCCAACGTGGGATTGTTTGAAGGTATCTTTGACCTCTGGCTCACGGATATGGGAGAAACACCGCGGGATGCCCCGAGTGTATTCAGCTACTACTCGCCGGACTATCAGGTGCAGGGCGCGAACCTGTTCGGGCCGGAGTTTCAGAACGAGAACGTTCACACGGTTGTCTTGATGTCGGAGCATATGCAGGATGCTCTTGACAATAATTGGAACGTCGTGGCGCCGGAAAGCAACGAGTTCACGCTCAACATAGGGCCTGGTAGCCTTTGGTACGCCACTGCGGCACAAAACAGCACAACCGACTTAGTCAACGTACTGGACGCGCTGCTGATGCATGGCACCATGACGCAGGATATGTTTCAGTCCATCGTCAATGCGATCAGCCTGGATCCTCCACAAATCAAGGTAGAAGCGGCTATCTACCTCATCGTGACGTCCCCGCAGTACCGGTTGCAGGTATAGCTGCTCACCATCACCGACATCGATTCTGGAGAAAACAATGGAACGCAGAAGTTTTTTGAAAACCGCGTCATGGGGAGCCCTTGCTCAATTGGCAGGAGTTTCGCCCCTTCGCTCCATGGCTGCCCTGGCGCAAAGTTCTTCCTCTAGCGACTACAAAGCCATCGTTTGCCTGTTCCTTCGCGGCGGCAACGACAGTAACAACATGCTGGTACCCCTTACCGGGTCGCAGTACACGGCATACAGCCAAGCTCGAGGGTCATCTGCTATTGCCCAAAGTCAGCTGCTCGCTCTGCAAAATGCGAATCTGGGTCTTCATCCGGCATTTACAAACCTGAGCCAAGCTTTCAACGCAGGGCAAGCTGCCATGATCGCGAACGTTGGGCCTTTGGTGCAGCCGACCACTCCTGCTCAGTACCGGGCTACCTCTGTGCAGCTGCCGTCATCGTTAATGGCTCATGACGATCAGCAGGAGATATGGGAGAGTGGCGGGTACACCTCGGGTGTGGGTGCAAGCTGGTCCGGTCTGACCGCAGACCTGCTTACCCCTACCTACAATTCTACGAACCTGCCCATGGTTACACTGCTTGGGGGCGCCACGAACTTTGGCCGGGGCAATACCTCGGTCCCATTCACAGCAGGGGGAGCCGCGCAGCAGGCGAGCTTCTGGTGCTCTCAAGGGCTTGCGTGCTATCCACGAGCGTCTTCGGCGCAGCAGTTGATCACCTTCACGAATGGGGTCAACCTTTTGCAGGCGGATGAGCAGGTCTACCAGAACGCTTACAAGTACAACAACTTTTACAATGGCGTTCTCGGCAGCGCTCAGCCGTTTCAAACCAGTTTCAATGCAGCAAATCCCCTGTCGGCAGGGCTCTATACTGTGGCGACCATGATGCAGCTGCGCAGCCAGATCGGCGCAAGGCGGCAGATTTTCCTGATCGATGCAGAAGGCTTTGACACCCATGCTGCGCAGAGCGCGGCACAGCCTCAGCTTTTCGCAATGATTGATAACGCAGTCGGCACCTTTATCCAGGTAATGCAGGAGCTGGGCCTGTACAACGACGTCACCCTGTTCACCGCCTCGGATTTCTCGCGGACGTTGCAGATGAACAGCGTAGGCGGCTCGGACCATGCTTGGGGCGGTCACCACTTCGTCGTGGGCGGTGCAGTCAAGGGTGGCAAGGTCTATGGCTCGCTCCCAAATCTTCAGATTGGGGGTCCCGATGATCTTGATGGCAGTGGACGTTTCGTTCCGACTCTGGCGCTGTCGCAGTATAGTGCGACACTGGCCTCCTGGTTTGGCGTCCCATCCTCGGCGCTCGCCTCCATGCTGCCGGGGTTGTCCAACTTCTCCACCAGCAATCTGGGTTTCGTATAGCCCGCAGCTCAACAAAGGCAAAGGCCTCGCTTTCGCGAGGCCTTTGCCTTTGTGCCTGCGAGCTTAATTTAAGCCGCCGCGTTTGGAGCGGCGCGTCTGCCAAGCCTCGTAGGCCTGCTCGTCATTACCTTCGGCAGCACGTTCCCCACGCCGGGTTTTTTCCCCCGCTGCGAACCCGCGTTCCTCACTGCGGCTCAGGCGACGATGGGCGACCATGCCCTCCAACAGAAATTCAGCTGCTGCTACAACCCGCTGCGCCGCGTCCGTTTCCTTGATTCCGAGCGGAGCCAGCTTATCGAATAACCCCTGAATCTGCTTCAGTTCTTCAATGATCGCCGAAGTCGAAGAAGCGTCTTCCACCTTAAGACTTCCGCCCAGGTTGAACCACTGTTCAATCTGCTGCGTATTGGTTTGGCTGAAATAGTAGTCATACACTGTGCCGAGCGCCGTGCGGATCAGCTCGCGCACCACCACATCGGCACCACGCATCTCGCCCTCATACTCCAGCTCAATTTTGCCTGTGATGCCCGGCATTGCCGTGTACAGGTCGCCGATACGCGGCAGCACCAGCGACTCCCCGTGTAGAAGCGCTCGCCGCTCCGCGTTCGAGACCACCAGCTCCATTGTTGAGATCGGCAGGCGCTGCGAGACGCCGGAACGCTTGTCGACCCGTTTATCCGTGCGTGCGGTAAAAGCGACCTGCTCCACGATCTCTCGCATGTACTGCGGGATCTCGATCTCGCTCGCAGTGCGAGTGGCCCAGGCCTCCTGCTCTGTAATGGCGATTCCCTCGACCAGGGTCTCTGGATAATGTGTCCGGATCTCCGAGCCGATTCGATCCTTGAGAGGCGTCACGATCTTGCCTCGCGCTGTGTAATCCTCAGGATTCGCGCTGAACACAATGGCGACATCCAGTTTCAGGCGAACGGGGTAGCCCTTGATCTGTACGTCGCCCTCCTGCATGATGTTGAACAATGCGACCTGAATCTTACCCGCCAGGTCCGGCACCTCATTGATGGCGAAGATGCCGCGGTTGGCGCGCGGCAGCAGGCCGTAGTGCATGGTCAGCTCGTTCGACAAATCCTGTCCGCCGCGCGCGGCCTTGATCGGGTCCAGATCCCCGACCAAATCCGAAACCGTGACGTCCGGCGTAGCCAGCTTCTCGACATAGCGATCGTCACGGCTCATCCAAGCAATGGGCGTGTGGTCGCCATGCATGGAGATCAGCTCGCGTGAGTGCTTCGCAAGCGGGTTCCATGGATTATCGCGGATCTCGGAACCTGCGATGTAAGGCGCCCATTCATCCAGAAGGTGAGTCAATGAGCGGAGAATGCGGCTCTTGGCTTGCCCGCGCAAGCCAAGCAGGATGAAATTGTGCCGCGACAGGACGGCGTTTATGATTTGCGGCACCACTGTATCTTCATAACCGACGATGCCTGGGAAGATCGGCTCTGATTTTCCTCCACGTTCACGCAGCCGCGCGATCAGGTTCTCGCGAAGCTCGTCCTTTACCGTGCGCGTTCGCAAGCGGGCTTCACCGTAAAGCGGATGATTGCGCAGTTCGCCAAGTGTTTTTGGAAGAGGGAGGGCGTCAACAGGTGGGGAGACGAGGACTTGGCTGGAAGCTGGCATGATTCAATGACTCCTGAATAGGCGAAAGAGAAACGATCCTGCGCCCATTCACGAGCGCTCCGATCGCGATACGTCCGTTTGGAAAAGCAACGCTCAACCGCAAAGAGGAACACAGCCGGTACCATCAGGATAAACGAGTGCGCTCAATGTATCTGGCCTCGTAATACTGCCTTGTCCTGAAAGGCAGGTCCCGCCGTACGTAGAAGGCATCGCCGCCCTACATGACGTGATTGTGTCCGTTACGGGAATTGCGCGCGCGCCCCTGCGAGCCCATCCGAAGTTTTGGCAGAATATCCTGGTAGAACTCACGAAGCAGAACAGTTCTTTGCTGGTCGGATCGGCTCACCAGCAGCTGCTGCTTGAAGCCAAGGTCAGCCGGCAGCTCCCACGCGAGCTGAAATGAAAGAGCCCGGTCCAGATCAAGCGAGTAGCTTTCCCGCCCAATGCCGGCCAGAGCCAAAACCTCCAGGTGCAAGGCGACGCATTCCGCACGTGCCTCTCGTGAGGCTTCGGGCGGTTCATCGTCAAAAAAATCCACCTCAGCCTGTAGAAATGCGCGGGAGTTGTCCAGCTGTTCTATTTCAAAGCGGCGCCGTCCCTCGCAAAAAATATCGATGCGGCCATCAGGGTAGCGCCGCAGCACCTTGGCAATGGCTGCGGTGCATCCGGCAATCGCGAGACCTTCCCGTTGCGCGCGCACAACCCCGAACTCCAGATTACAAGACAAACACTCCCCTACCATTTCACGATATCGTTCCTCAAAGATGTGCAGCGGCAGAGGCACGCCCGGAAAAAGGACGACATCAAGAGGGAACAAGGCGATTTTCATAGAATCACTGCCTTTCGGGCCAGGTCGCCAATGTTCAAGCCGCGCCGGTCAAGCAAATATGCAATAGGGAAGAGCAGTGGCTGAATGTGGAGGATAATTCCTCGCTTACGCTGCTCCACTGTCGCATGTCCGTTCGTATTTCGTTAATTGTCGAGTTCCAGCTCATCAAGCATGCTCTGCATCTCGGTCTCGGCGTGCGCGTTTCCCGTGCGCCGTGCGCTCGCAATGCCCAACTGAAGGTGCTGTTTTGCTTTCTCAATTTGCCCCGCGCGCGCCAGGGTTTGCGCCGCCATAAAGTAGCCGGGCGTGTACCCTGGATGATCCTTAAGCAGGATTGCAAATTCCGCCAGTGAGGCAGCGGTCTGCTCTTGGGTCGCCAGTTCCATGGCCAAGCCGTACCGGGCAAATGCATCTTTTGGGTTTGCCTGGAGGATCTCCTGCAGCATGGCTACCTTGTTCATGAAGACGACCCCTCCGGAAGCGCTGTTGCGCTCCATGCACTAGATTCAAGGAGCGCCGGGAAGGAAGCAATGCGTGACATAACCACTTGCGACGCCTGAAACTTAAACCTGTATTTTACTTGCGGGGATTGTTCGCCCTGTGAAAGGACACGATGTCACTTCCTCAAGGATCATTCCCGCAAGCTCAACCGGAACCTGCGCGCAACTCGCGCATCTCGCAGTCTGAGATGACAGAGCTGGTGCTACCGAACGATACCAACACTCTTGGCAATCTTCTGGGTGGCAGGCTCATGCATTTTATCGATCTGGTTGCAGCCATGGCCGCTTACCGGCACGCGCGCACCCACGTGGTCACTGCTGCTATGGACCACATTGACTTTATTGCTCCTGTTCACGTCGGTGATCTGCTCATCCTCAAATCCAGAGTGAATCGCGGCTACCGCACCTCCATGGAGGTAGGTGTCAAAGTCTGGGCGGAGAACGCCATTGAAGGTTCGCACCGCCATGTTGCTTCTGCGTATCTCACCTTTGTTGCGGTCGATGCAAAAGGGACGCCAGTCCCCATCCCACAACTGACGACCGAAAACGCGGAGGACGAGCGGCGTTTTGCCGACGCGGGCAGGCGCCGCGAGTTAAGGCAGGCTGAACTCGTACGCCGTCGAGCTACCGGCAAAGCCTCGCCCCTGCCCTGAAGCATTACCCTGTAATCCTGAAACGCACGAGAGGAACGTACCGCATGGCACATGGAAACACTCCGCAAGGTCCGGCATCTCTGCCGGGCATTCGGCACATTATCGCGATCGGTTCGGGCAAGGGCGGCGTCGGCAAAACCACGATTGCGGCGAATCTGGCGATCGCTCTCGCTTCGCTCGGCCAGCGCGTCGGTCTCATTGATGCCGACATCTATGGACCCAATGTGCCGCTCATGTTCGGCGCCGGCGGCCAGCCCAAGGTTTTGGCCAACAACCAGATTGAACCCAATCTGGCGCATGGAGTCAAAATCATGTCCGTTGGCCTTATCTCGCCGGGAGACAAGCCCATGGTGATGCGTGGGCCGATGCTGCACCAGATCATCCGCCAGTTCCTGCAGCAGGTGGAGTGG
>CAXUEE010000013.1:0-10451 GCA_964249905.1 uncultured Acidobacteriaceae bacterium | reverse complement strand
GCCGCCTGGAACCGGAGATGTGGTCATTTCCTTGGTGCAAACTGTGCCTCTTACCGGAGCCGTGGTTGTTTCGACGCCGTCGGACGTCGCGCTACAGGATGCGCGCAAGGCCCTCGAGATGTTCGGTCAGGTTAACGTCGAGGTTCTGGGTATTGTCGAGAATATGAGTCATTTCACCTGCCCGTACTGCCACACCGAAATCGATATCTTCGCCCGTGGAGGCGCTGTACGAACTGCGGAGCAGTTCAAGGTGCCGTTTTTGGGTTCGGTCGA
The DNA here is from genome assembly GCA_964249905.1 of uncultured Acidobacteriaceae bacterium. GTDB lineage: Bacteria > Acidobacteriota > Terriglobia > Terriglobales > Acidobacteriaceae > Edaphobacter. The sequence goes on along the minus strand of CAXUEE010000013.1, from coordinate 10,178 downwards.
GCTGGCGCCGGCCATCCGGGAGGGCGGCGATCATGGTGCTCCGGTGGCGACCAAGGGCCCAAATGCGGCTTTCGCCGGTGAGTTCTTCACTATTGCGCGCAGGGTTGCGGAGCGGGCAACCCAGCTAGAAGGACGAGGAGAAGATATTTTCGAGGTGGAGTAAGTATCTCCGCTGAAGCTACGGTCCGCATGGTTATGAGCTCTGGAGGCCAACAAAAGCCGGACGCGAGTCCGGCTTTTGTAATAGCAGCGAAACGCTAAGCCGCGGCCGGAACCGAAAGTGCCTTGACGCGGGCATTAAGCCGGCTTTTATACCGCGATGCGGTGTTTTTGTGCAGAATGCCTTTTTGTACACTCTTATCGAGAGCTGAGACGGTGGCGCGGTACTGCTCCGCAGCCGCTGTGGCATCACCTTTCGCGATGGCCTCACGCAGAAGGCGGAGGCTGCCGCGGATGCGGCTTTTATTCGCGCGATTGACCGCAGTCTTGCGCTTGGTTTGCCGGACGCGCTTCAGCGCGGATAAATGATTTGCCATGTTTCCTGTGTACCTTATCTTTCGGTGAGTCGGGGATACGCGGCCACCCGCTCTCCCTGTAAACCCTAAGTCTAGGGGGAAGCAAGGGTCAGGGTCAAGCGCGCCCGCTCTGAGATAATTGCGCTCTATGCGTCGGGACCGTCATCCCTTGTGCTACCGCCTAAGCGGTCACGGAACGGAGTTTACCCGCTGTTTCGCCCAGCGGCGCTTCTGCGCCTCCGAAATGCGCATGCGTCCCGCCGGAGTTAAAGCATGCTTTTCGCCCTGCCTCTTGCGACCGGTCATGCCATCCATCGGAAATACCTGCGTGCTTGTGGCTCGTAACAGGTGGAGAATCTCTCGAAGGCGGGTTAGCTCCTCGTCTAGCGCAAAAAGCAGTTCTTCCCGTGTGATCTCGCGTCCCGCCCGAGGCAGAGGCGACTCGTGGCTCACAAGACCTTCTACAAGGCTGGTGTTTGTAAGCGTATGGGCCTGACCGTTCCTGAAAGGGGAAGCGGATTCCTCTTCAGGCCGCTCTCCCGAGGAGTGTCCTTTTACTTCTTTCTGAATCAATAGAACCGACGCCTGTCGGTTCGGGGAGAGCGCATTGGCAGCCATGGGGCCCCGCGAAAAGTTTAGGAAGTTGTCCAGACTGCCATTGCTTTGCACGTCTATGCTGGCAGGAGCGGACGATGTGAGTATCAAGTTAAGTCGCGATGCGTTGCTTTTCCGTTTCGCAACGAACAAAAGCATGCGAAACCTATAGAACTGACACCTGACGCTCGGGCAAGCGCACGTAGCTGATCCCGGCATTTCACGCCATCAATGGACGGTGTTTAAAGACGCGCCGGATTTGTACCTTCTGTGTCGACGCCTAGCTCTGCGAACGCGGCCTGTGCCCGGCTTTTCTCAAAGACTCCATCACGCGCCAGCTTGGACAGTGTCGCCGCAACGATGGAAGCGCTATTTACCTCGAAGTGACGGCGCAGGTGCTCCCGGTTGTCGGAACGCCCGAAGCCATCGGTGCCCAGGCTGACCAGTCGTGAGCCAAGCCAGGGCGCCAGCTGATCGGGCAGCGCCTTCATGTAGTCCGTCGCCGCAATAAGCGGGCCCTTCGCTTCGCTAAGCGTGTTCAGCAGATAAGATTGGCGTTCCGGCTCCATCGGATGCAGCCGGTTCCAGCGTTCGGCCTCTAATGCATCACGCCGTAACTCGTTCCAGCTGGTCACGCTCCATACGTCCGCCAGCACGCCGTAGCGTTCTGCCAGGATTTCCTGCGCTTTCAGAACTTCATTGAGAATGGGACCGGAGCCGAGCAGCTGTGCCGTGGGAGTACCGTTCTTACCCTTTTTGGCTGGAGACTTCTCGCCCGAGGACGCCGGGCGGAACCGGTACATGCCGCGCACAATGCCTTCGCGGATACCTTCGGGCATGGCCGGCATGGCATAGTCCTCGTTGTACATGGTGATGTAGTAGAAGCAATCCTCGCCGTCCGCGTACATGCGGCGGATGCCGTCTTCCAGGATCACTGCCAGCTCATACACGTATGCCGGATCGTAGGAACGGCAGGTCGGCACCGTTGAGGCCAACAGGTGCGAGTGGCCGTCCTGGTGCTGCAGTCCTTCTCCTAGCATGGTCGTACGTCCCGCCGTGCCGCCCATCAGAAAACCCTTGCCCCTGGAGTCGGCAAACGCCCAGATCATATCACCGACGCGTTGGAAGCCGAACATGGAGTAGTACATGTAGAAGGGAATGCTGGGCAGCCCATAATTCGAGTAGGCAGTACCGGCAGCGGTAAACGAGGCCATGGAACCAGCCTCGGTGATGCCTTCCTCCAAAATCTGCCCGTCCTGCTCCTCGCGGTAGTACAGCATCACGTCCGAGTCATGCGGCTTATACTTCTGCCCTTCGCTCGCATAAATGCCTACTTGTCGCACCGCCGACTCCAGGCCAAACGTCCGGCCCTCATCCGGCACGATGGGCACGATCAGCTTGCCGATCTTTGGATCCTTCATAAGCGATCGCAGAATAGAGACGAAGCCCATCGTGGTCGAGACCTCGCGGCCCTTCGAGCCGGCGATCCACTCCGCGAAGAACTCCGGCTTGGGCGCTTCATACTTCGATCCCCACTGGCTGGCGGGTACGGTGCGAGCCGGCAAGTAGCCGCCGAGCGATTGCCGGCGTCGCTGCATGTACTGGAGCTCCGGCGCATCCGGGTCGGGCTTATATGGCTTCGCGTCCTTTGCCAGTTCATCTGTCAGCGGCAGATCAAACTGCTTCACGAACGCGGCTAGCGCGTCGTCGGTCAGTTTTTTCTCCTGGTGCGAGGCATTGCGCGCCTGTGTTCCGGCAAAGCCATAACCCTTGACCGTCTTCGCCAGGATCACCGTCGGGCCACCTGTATGCTCGGTCGCCCGCTTGTAGGCGTTATAGATTTTGGCCGGATCGTGACCGCCGCGATGTAGCGCCGCCAGCTGTTCGTCGGTGTAGTCGGCCACCATCTCCAGTAGCTCCGGATACTTGCCGAAGAATTCCTTCCTTAAATAGGCGCCACCCTTGGCCTTGAAGGCTTGAAAGTCGCCGTCCACGCACTCTTCCATACGCTGCAGCAGCAGACCGGTATGGTCGCGCTCGAACAGCTTGTCCCAATCCGAACCCCAGATGACCTTGATGACGTTCCAGTTTGCCCCGCGGAACACCCCTTCCAGCTCATCGATGACGCGCATGTTGCCGCGCACCGGCCCATCAAGCCGCTGCAGATTACAGTTGATGACGAACACGAGATTGTCGAGCTTTTCACGCGAAGCCATCGTGATCGCGCCCAGGGTGTCAACCTCATCTGTCTCGCCGTCGCCTACAAAGGCCCACACCTTGCGCGGGGTTTTCTCAATGAGCGAGCGGTTCTCAAGGTAGCGCATGAAGCGCGCCTGGTAGATTGCGTTTAACGGGCCAATGCCCATGGATACTGTGGGAAAGCGCCAGAAATCGGGCATCAGCCAAGGGTGCGGATAGCTCGACAGGCCCGGCTTGCCGCGCAGCTCATGGCGGAAATGCAGCAGGCGCTCCTCGTCGAAGCGCCCTTCCAGAAAAGCGCGCGCATACACACCCGGCGAGGCGTGGCCCTGAAAATAGATAAAGTCGCCCGGCAGCGAACCGTCTTTCCCCTGGTACGTCGCATGAAAGAAGTGATTGAAGCCTACCTCGAGCAGCGTCGCCAGCGAGGAATAGGTAGCAATGTGGCCGCCGATGCCCGCGTCCTTTTTGTTTTGCCCGTGCACCATCGCCATGGCATTCCAGCGGATCAGGCTCTCCACCCGGCGCTCCAGATCGCGATCGCCCGGGTAGGGCACTTCCTCATGCTTCGGGATGGTGTTCTTGTACTCGGTAATCAGCTGCCCCGGAACCGCGATACCTGCCTCGCGGCCACGCTTACGCAGAGCTTCCAAAAGCGAAGCGCCACTTTCCGCGCCTTCCGCGACGACAACTTCGTCGAAGGCCTCGATCCACTCGGCCATTTCGCTCTGAAATGCTGCTTCGGCTGGCACAGCTATTTTGGTGGCCATGGAAAAGTTCCTCGCGGGGGAGATGGGTAGCTCAGATCCGGGCCACGGTGTCACTTATGACGCCTGCCCGGCTTTAACTCGTACATATAGAAAGCAATTGGCAATCCTGAACGTGGCTTTCCGTCGAGAAAAGCCACTATTGCAGTAAATCTGTTCCTCTACATCCATACGAGAACTGCCATAGTGTATCGGCTGGGCGACAAGTGCGCGAATCTGCGTTGCTCTCGCACTCGCCTTCCAGAAGGTACTGCGCAGACTCACTACTGGCCGCCATGGTTTTTACGGGCGCTGGCCGTTTGTGTAGCCTTTGGAGCCGAGGTCGCCGAAACTGCCTGATCCAGGTAGGCATACAGCATCTGGGGGTCATTTAGCTGCACGAAAGGGTGTCCGGGGTCATGGCTGTGCGCCGTCACTACAAAGATCGTCGGGGTCTGCCGCACACCCAGGCTGCGTGCCAGGCTCGCATCGGCCCGTACGGCATCGAGCAGCTTGCCTTGAGGGTCCACCACAAACGGCATCTGGATATGGTGGTCCTGCGCAAACTTCTGCGTCGCCTGAGTCAGATCGTCCTGCGTGCTCAGGCTCATCTGTTCGGTGTAGATGGTGTTGCGGTACTCCTCGCCCAGCTCCTTCGACTTTTCGCCGAACCAGCGGGCGTTCACCGCGGCCTGCGTGCTCCACACATGGCCGGGAATCGGAAAATCATGGAACTGCCAAGGCACCTTGTATTTGCTGGCCGCGGACATGACGGTCGGGTTTGCGGCCCGGCAGGCCGGACATTCCAGGTCGGCGAACTCCACGATCGCTACATTGGACCCCGCGGGCGGCTTCAACGCGGGCGAATCCAGCATGGACTCCGGTACCTGCGGCGCCTGCGCGAACTGCGCGTTCGCAGGCGATGCCGCAAGCGACAAGGCAAGACCGGCGATCGCGGCGCAGCAGCGCAGCAATGTTCCAAAAGAGCTCGATTCCGATGCATTCCTGCTCATGGGTCTCCACTCCAGTCCGCGCCCGTAACGATCCCGTAAGGGCGCTGCCTGTAGAATCAGGTTCGTTGGGCGGCGGCAAGGGAACAGCTGCGCCCGGAGACGTACACCCGCTATGCGCATCCTGCTTGCCCTGCTCGCGACCCTTGGCATCATCGTATCTTCGCTGGCCCTGCGGGTCCACTATTCCAATGATATCCAGCCGTGCGATATCAATGCCCGCTGGGACTGCGGCATCGTGAACCATAGCCGCTTCGCGGTGGTGAACCTCGGCCCGGTGCATGGTTTGCCAGTCGCGGCGGTCGGCATTGCCGGCTATGCCGTGCTGCTGCTGCTCGCGCTCTCCGGCTTGCGCAAGCTCCTGCTGCTGAGCGCCGTCGCCGGGCTCGGCTACGCGCTATACCTCACGCACATCGAGCGCGACCTGTTGCAGGTGTGGTGCTTGTACTGCGTGTGCTCGCAAGGGGTGATCGCGCTCATTACCCTGCTGTCGGCGGGCTGGGTGGCGATGGGACGCAAATCGACTCTCGCCAACTCGAAACTATCCGTTGCATAAAGAAGTTTGATCTCGTTTAGAAAAAGACTTGCAATGCCGTTCAACTGCTTTATTGTTAGCTGCGTAACACAAGGAGAACCTCTATGAACAGAAGAACTCTTGTATCTTCAAGCTTGGCCTTTGGCACGGCCTCCCTCTTCCCACAGCTTGTAGGCTATCGGTTATTAGCTCAGTCTGCTCGCTCATCCACAACCTCCACTCCCCCCCCCCGCGACGAGCAGTTCAGCTCTAAGTCTCGTCCAGAGCTCAGTAGTGACTGCATACCAGAACTACCAGGCAAGTAAGCTGACTCAGGCGAACGTGCAAGCTATAGCAACAGCCTCACAAGGCTTGTTTGGAAACCTGCAGGAAACCGGTTGGAACGATTGGTTCAACCAGCAGCTACAGGCAGCGGAGTCGGAGTTCGTTACCAGCTACGTCAATCCGTATGTTGCGTCGCAGGTACAAGCGCTAGCAAGTGCAGGCATCAAGCTCACGAGTCAACAAATACAAAGTCTATGTCAAGCCGCAGCGAATGAGATTCAGCAGATAGTGAGCCAGCTTATAAACAGCGGCATAGCTTCGATTGAATCCAACATCACTACGCAATTTTCTAGCGCTGTAAACGGCGTACAGCAGCAAGCGAAGGCTCAGTCCGGAAATCCGGCAAGTCTGCAGCTCTTACCTGCCCCTGAAGGATCTTTTTTTAATTGTGGTAACTTAGGCCTGATCGCGGATGGCATTGCACTCGGGGCGTATGCTCTTGATGCTGGCCTTGTTTCCGGCGGTTTTACCTTGATAGGTTTCGCGCTAGGAGCCCTCCATGAAGCGGCCTTTTGCTAAACGCGCTTGCTATTGCATGCATGACTAAAATCCATAGGGGGTATGTCAAAAGCATGTTTCTCGGTTCTGCAAAAGGCATATCTCGTTGGATGCGTACGCTCCATGGAAACCCATGGCGCTCGACTGATTTTGCCGTGGCTGCCCTCTTCAATGCGACAGCTCTGCTTCACTGGTATGGCGTGTTCTTTAAAAACAGGACCGGCGTTCTCGCGAGACCGGGCTTGGACATAGCGGCAGGGTTTGTCCTGCTGATTCTGCTTGTTTCCGGCGTGTTCGCCAAACAGGCGTTCGACCTGTCAAGACAAGAACTCGGAAGCTTTCTAGAGCCGGACCAGGACGAAAGATTTGTCGCGGTAAGCTACCTTGCCTTCCGCTTGTACATCATGGTGTTGGGCACTGCCGTGATCCTTTTGTCGCTGGCCGACATGCACTTTCAAGTCGGTTAGCGGCTGTCCGTTGCCACCGATCGCCCTTACAGCTTGAACAGCTCGCGCAGCCTCCGCGTTTGCGTCCGGCTTACCGGGATCTCCGATGCCTTCTTATCGTCCATGCGCAGCTGATAGCTGCTCTTAAACCATGGCACCACCTCGCGGATGTGGTTCAGGTTGACCACGTACGAGCGGTGGGCTCGCCAGAAGGTGGCCGGGTCCAGCAATTCCAGCAATTCTTCCAGAGTCCGGCATTTCGACTGCCCTTCCAGCGCGGTCGTCGTCACCGTAATGGTGCCATTGTCCACGGCGGCGTAGCAGATATCCTTCTGGTCGACCAGCAAAAGCCGCGAACCGGCTTGGAGAACGATCTTACTCGCCGGTGGGTGTTTTTGAGCACTGGTCTGCTCAATCAGCCGCAGCAGCGCGGAAAGCTGTGCTTCGGTGCCCGGCAAGGCAGCTCCCGCAAGGGGCGGTTCTGCTCCAGCGGCAAGCGGTGCACCCCGCTCCTGCAAGCGCAGGCGGGCCCGCTCCAGCGCCTGCAGCACGCGCATGCGATCAAATGGCTTCAGCAGGTAGTCGATCGCGTTCACGTCGAAAGCGCGTACGGCATACTGGTCAAACGCGGTGGCAAAGATAATCTGTGGCAGCGCCTGGCCTCCACCGACCTCGAGCAGTTTTCGCAGTACGGCGAAGCCATCCAGCCCCGGCATCTGCACGTCGAGAAAAACAACATCCGGGTGGTGCGTCCGGATCAGGTCGACAGCTTCGATGCCATTCGAGCCCTGCGCCAGCACTTCAACCTCGTCGCTCGACTCCAGTAAAAATTCGAGCTCCTCGCGCGCCAGCTGTTCGTCGTCGATGATGAGCGCGGTCAATGCCATGCTGAGCCCGAGTATACTCAGGGGCGCCTCGCCCTATAGTTCTTCCCGAAAGGCGTATAGCCGCTGCGGCGCGTCCTCGACCGAGCGGTCATGGCCGCACTCGACGCAGAAGCGGTCCGTGAGACCCATGGTCGCGAAACAGCGGCAGCAGCTCGCGGAAAGCTGGTAAGCGCATTGCGGGCAAAAGTGGTACCCCGGCTGGACGTGCGTGGAGCAGGCCGGGCATAGGGTGACAAGCGGAGAGCGCAGTAGAAAATAAAGAACCGCGCCGATGCCGCCCTGCAACACCAGACAAAGCACCAGCCAGAAAGCGGGGTTCATGCCGCGCCGCGCGGTATCGCGCCAAATATAACCCACCATCAGCATGTATAAGGCCGAGAGGGAGCTCCAGGTGAACGAGAAGTACAGGTGCAGCCCAAAGGGAAGCTGGTGATGTCGATGCTCCGGAACCACGATCCAGAACATGTAAAACATGGCGACAAACGCCAAAACAGCAGCTGCTATCGACCAGCGCGGGATCAGCTTCAACTCCGAGGCGAGCGACGGCTGCTGCGCGTCAAACAGGCTCGACATTGGACGAGAAGACCGGATTGGGCGGCCAGGGATCATAGAAGCGCCTCAAAAACTAACGCCGCGGGTTGCGTACTGTATGCGGTGCGGCGCGCTCCCGGCTCAACAAGAACAGCACCGAAGCTACGGCCGCAAACAGAGTCATGCCGAGCGCGATGAGCATGCCGGGCAGGTCCAGGAGATTTTCTCCACCAAGCAGGTCGTCCATTCCGGCCCACAGGGCAGGCGCCAGCGCGAACGTGACTAGGCCGGTGAGCAGCAGGGCTAGCAGGAGATTGCGGCGCCCTTGTTCCCGTTCCGATCGACGCTCGGCCAGCATATGGTACACCGCTCTGCGGGTGCGCAGAGAAACAGCACGCTCGGAGGTCGCATCGCGGCCGGTCACAGCATCGAGAAGCCGGGCATCGGGCAAACTGTAGAAGGGATCCTTTTCCGAAAACGGCTTGCTCATCGCCGTACCCCGTCACCGCTGCGCTCGCCTGCCCTGTCTTCGTGGCGTCGCGTTGCCTGCTCCACACGGGGGCGCAACGCGGCAAGCCCACGATATAAGCGTGATTTGACCGTGGAAAGCGGTGCTCCAGTTACGGTCGCGATCTGGTCCAGCGCCAGCTCCTCATGGAAGCGCAGCACCAGAACCTCTCGGTGGAGCGGTTCCAGCGAGAGCAGTGCCTCCGCTACAAGCGCGCCACTCTGCCGTGTCAGGTAGTTGTCAAAGGGAGTGGGATCGTTGCTGGCCACCTCAAACGGCCGCTCGTCCTCGCCTTTTTCCGACATCTCTTCAAGGCTGGCCATGGTGCGGCGGCGGCGAAAATCGATCACAAGGTTGCGCGCTATGGTAAACAGCCAGGTATCAAACCGTGCATTGCCGTTGAACTGCGCGCCTCGCAGCAGCACCCGCATCCAGGTTTCCTGGAAGAGATCTTCCGCGAGTTCGCGGTTGCCGGTCAGGTACAGCAGGTAGCGTAGCAGCCGATGTTGGTACTCCACGATCAGCTGGTCCAGAAGCAGGGGATCCTGCCGCTTGAGACGCTCCGCGATTTCGGCGCTGGCGAAGCCGCTGTTTGCTGCTGCGAGGGGTAAAGCCTGGCTGCTCATCTCTCACAGTCAGACGCCCTTCTGAGCCTAAAGGACTCGCCAGGGGCGCAGGAAAATGCGTCGCCCGTGCCGAAGGGCTTTCTCGGCGGCAACTACACTGGGAAAGATGGAAATACTTTATGGCCTTCACCCGGTCGAGGAGGCGGTGCGGGCCGGTTCCCGGACCTTCGACCACGTTTGCCTGGCCCGCGACCGCGCCGACGCCAAGCTCGACCGGCTGCTTGCGTTGTGCCGCGAACGTGGGGTGCGGGTGCGCCTGGAGCCACGCGACCACCTGACAGAACTTGCCAAAACCGCCGCCCACCAGGGAGCGGTGGCGCTGGTGCGAGCGAAAGCCTTGGTCGACCTCGAAGACCTGCTGGCGCCCCTGCCTGGCCGAAAACCGCTGCTGCTCGCGCTGGACGGCGTGGAAGATCCGCAAAACCTTGGCGCGCTGCTTCGCACGGCGAATGGCGCCGGGGTCGATGGCGTGGTCACGACCGAACGCCGTGCCGCGCCACTCAGCGGCGTGGCCGCCAAGGCCTCGGCAGGAGCGGCCGAACACGTCCGTATGGCTCGTGTCGTGAACATGACGCGGGCACTCGAGCGGATCAAGGCTGCCGGCATATGGGTAATCGGGCTCGATGAGCGCGGCTCGGCCGACTATGATCGCTTCGACTTTACGGCGCCCTCACGGCCCAGCACCAGCGCGCAGGGCTGCATGAACTGGTCAAGCGCACCTGCGACCACCTGTTGCGGATACCGATGAGCGGCGTCATT
>CAXUEE010000012.1:29180-29528 GCA_964249905.1 uncultured Acidobacteriaceae bacterium | reverse complement strand
CGTGTCGACCAACTTTCTCCGGAGAGTCTCAGATAGGTTACAGGAGAAAGCATTACGCCACCGACCAATGCCTCACCGCCTGAAACACCCTCGGCCGCAAGATGCAGAAGCAAACCGAGCGCAAGATTCCCGCCAGCTGAGTCGCCAGTGATAGCAATCTTCGAAAAGCCTCGCTCGATCAGACCGGCATAGCAAGCCTGTACATCCTCAACGGCAGCATGAAACGGATGCTCCGGAGCGAGCCGGTATTCGGGCACGAAGGCCAGCACCCCGCACTTGCAGCGATATGGCCAGCCAGATGGCGGAACGCTTTTGCGGACCCGAAATTGAACCCACCCGCCGTTAAGG
>CAXUEE010000012.1:27573-29170 GCA_964249905.1 uncultured Acidobacteriaceae bacterium | reverse complement strand
ATATGGAACTCGGGCTGCCGCTCCCTGAAGCTTGCCTTTGTTGGGTTCGACGATGACGCGCATAGCGTCCATTGCAGCCCTGTTCTTCGCGCTGCATGGATGATTTACCATCCACGAAGTTTTATTGGGATGTTCCAAAAGCCTTTGCATGATGTTTCCTGTTGTTTCGAAGCTGACCACTTCCCTTTACTAGACGTTCCGTTCAGCTCGACTGATTCATTTCCCTTTACGCTTCGTTCAGGTAAGTTAAGAGTCATGCCATCGACGAAGCTAAAAGCGCCCCTCATCGGCAGGCCGCGCAGTGAAGCGGCCGTGTCCCATGCCGCGATCATGGACGCCGTGTATGGATTGCTGGAGGAGATGCCGGCTCGTGACCTGACCATGAATGCCGTAGCGAAACGAGCAGGGGTAGGAAAGCCGACGCTTTACAAGTGGTGGTCCTCCAAATCCGCCCTCATGATGGCCATGTTCCACGAGCGGTTTGGAGACTCGCTCGAGGTGCCGGAAGCGAATACGGCCGAGGAAACTTTGCGGGTAAGGGTGCGGCATCTGATCATTCAATGCAATGGCTTATTTGGGAAGGTGTTTGCCGATCTGATCGCGGAGGGCCAGGCACATCCGGTAGTCCTCAAGGATTTTTACAAGAGTCACGTACGCCTCAGGCGAGCATCCACCGCAGCCGACATTCAGCGTGGGATCGCGTCAGGCGAGTTCGTAGCCAGTACAGACCCGGAACTGCTCATGGATGCGATTTTTTCACCTTTGTATTTGCGGCTTTTGCTCCGCCGCCCCCCACTTACGGAGGAGTACGGGATGCAGGTGATTGACCATGCACTCGTCGGAGTTCGGAATCCTAAGTGGAATCTAAAGCGGGGGAGTAAATCAGCTCCTAAGGACAATTCCCGGACTCACTGACATCTTGCTTGTTCTTGTCCGCAATAACATCTGGCTCCCTATTCAGCGCCGATGGCCTATGCTTCGAGCAGGACCTCCCGTCTAAGGAGATCCTACTGGCAATCAACACGCATGTGTTCTCGAAGCACACTTAGAGAAGTTTAAGCTCGAATTTCTGGTGACCTGACAAGACCAGCTGGCCTTTTTGATTGTAGATTACAATCGCCATCAAGACATGGCCCTTGCCACCTTCCTTCTTAAGCTCTTGGATTTCCAAAGCGGGATACATTGTGTCGCCGACATAGGTGTCCTGGCCAAAATCGCAGGAAACGCCCTTCAGGCCTGCGATAGACTCTCCCACATAGTGAGTGAAGAGTAACGCGCCCGGAGCCGTCATGCTGAGCAATTGAGATGGCTGGCTCAGCATAGTCGGCATATCGTGGCTCTGCGCGTACACGGCGTTGTAGTGCCGCGGGTGCGTATCGGCAGACACCGCTTGAAACTCAGAGGTATGCGCGGCGGTAAGGGTGCGGCTAGGACACCGAAACACATCCCTACCTTGAGATCATCGAAAGTCTTGGCCGGCACGATGAGCCATTTCGCTGGATCGAAATGGTCGCCACTGAAAACGTTGTTTGTCTCTTCCGGAACTTGAGTCGATGATCCTTGACTGGCCATAGTGGTTTCCCTCGAAGAACCATTC
>CAXUEE010000012.1:0-27563 GCA_964249905.1 uncultured Acidobacteriaceae bacterium | reverse complement strand
GACGACAGTGGTTCAAGACCACGGCCTTCAGACTCCCGAGCTTGCAACGAGTGGACTGCAAAGCCTGCCGTTGGCATGGCATGCCACAGAGGACATGCGTGAAGCAGCGCACCGTTCAACAGGACTTGGCGGGACATCAAGCACACCTAACGATGATGCAGATGTGTGAGCGGAAAAACTGTATCGGAAAGCACAGTTCTCAACTCAGGTGATCGGGCATCGGTTAGCAATTGGCGAAGGCGTGTCAGGATCACGGAGACAACGAATCTGGCAAGCGGTATAGAGAGGTCTAGCTAACTTCAGCGGGGTTAACCGTAAAGGTTCCTTCGTTCACATCGCGACTAGCTCTGCTCCTCTAAAAGCCGCACCGGCGCCCTCCGCAACCACTGCTTGATGTCTTCAAATGCTTCGCTATAGAAAACGCTGTAGTTCTCCTGGGTCCCGTAGTCAAGATGCGGAATGGCCAACACGTTCGAGAGAGAGCGAAGCGGATAGCGGTTCCTGGTCGAAGACGTCGAGCGCGGCTCCAGCAATGCGTTTGTCCTTTAAGACATCGATGAGAGCTTCTTCATCGACAAGGGGCCCGCGGGAGGTATTGACGAAGAAACTGGTTGGCTTCATTTGCCGAACTGCTCTGTCCCAACCATGCCGCGTGTCGACTCGGCCAGAACCACGTGGACCGTTACTATATCCGAGCGCCTCATCAAATCGTTCAAGCTTTCCGCACATTCGATACCGGCCGCATGGCAGTCTTCCGGTTTGAATGTTGGTGCCCAGGCAGCAACGTTCATCTCGAACGCTTGCGCTATCTTCGCCATTCTCTTGCCAATCTGACCAAGGCCTACGATCCCAGCGTCTTTCCATCCAGACCACACCAACGCCGGTCTTGCCAACCACCGCACCGTAGCGAGGCTGCTTCCTCCGGAACGCGCCGTACCATTGCAAGCAGCAGGGCCCACGCTAATTCAGGAGCAGGGTGAAGCAGGCTTTTTGTCCCGCAGACTGTTACACCATTTGCCGAGACCGTCTTCATCGAACAGGGAGCAATGATCATGCGGCAGCACGAAAGGACCCGGAAGAGATGAAGGTGGCGATGTCGTTTGCATGGTGAGTCGTATCAGCCAGGGACTCGACCTGTTCGGCAGTCATGTCGGTCTCGAGCGGAGATCGTACGACACGCGGCACGGCTCAATACAAGATGGATCTCTATGTTGTGCATCGCGCGCAACAGTTCTCCAACTCTTTCGCGATCTCAGAATCCGACATCGGCTTGGCCTCCGTGTCTACCTTCAACGGTTCTGACCACAGCGGCCGCATACGAGAAAGGATCAACCTTGCCGACCAGTGGGATCGTGCAATCAAAGCTCACCTTCGTCACGGCATTGTGCGGGTGATCCGTGTTGAGACTCGGATCGAGCGGCAACATATTCTGCTGCTGCAGCAGCATGACGCCGGTCTCGGGATTGAATCTCCAGGCCTGAACCCATTTACCCGTTCATCGTGGTAGATATCGATGTCTTCGTCGAAGACGTAAGCAGTCTTTGTCATCCACTACCGTGAACCATCAGGCTAATGGCGAGCGCCTGCTTGGCGTCTCCGCCGGAACGAGTCTTGATGCAGACATAGCCGATATTGGAGCAGCCAGCCGGTGGAAGATCAACGTTTTCGACAAGGATGCCGGCGTGGATGAGGGCGTTGTAGAGATCTCCTTCACTTGCAGGCTGAAGACCGCCATATCGGTGCGTCCCGGGTGCAGGCCGCTAACGGTCGCGTACTGATAGATCGCGTCCTTGCGATGGGTAATGCAATCGAAGACAAAGCGATTGTTGTGCGGAAGTCCGCCTCCGTAGGTGCCGGTGTACTCGCCGTAAGGTCCTTCGTCATGCACCCAGCCTTCGGAGGTAATGATGTGTACCTCGATCACGATTTCGGCGTTGGCCGGGATGGGAAGATCGTTGGCGATCCCTTTTACCGGCTTCGCAGGCTCGCGATAGAAGCCTCCCAGCACCTCCCAATCATCGCTGTCAGGATTGCTCATCATAGGAGCGATGTGATCGAGCGTCGGCCCTCCAATCAGCACGGTGATGGGCATGTCTTTGCCCTTGGCAGCGTAGTCTTTAGCGGCGATATGGGCGCGGTGGGTCGCGTTCCGTATGTCGACGTTGGTTTCGTTCTTGGACCAGTACATGAAGTGGTAGATCCCTTGATCGATGAGGCCATTCTCTGGATGGCGGCTTACCACATTTGTGTCGTTCAGGTAAGCGTTGCCGCCCTTTGGATAGTGCTGGGAGAGCGGAGACATAGTAAGATCGACATCGTCGCCTCTATCGACAACTTCCTGACACGGAGCGCTATCGACCATCACCGGCTTTATGCTGGTTGCGAAGCGCTTCGTGATTCCTGCCCGACTTTCTTAGGGTTGCATTTGAGGGCAAGGGAATACATTGGCCGGGCTCCATAGCCGTTGGCAAAGAAGGAGAACGTACAGTCCTTTACCTTTCCACATAGATCGCAGTGTCGGGATTCTGTTCCATCAGGAGCGGTAGATCATTGACCCGCTTCTCCTCAGCGATGCATGTGATCGACCCGGTCTTTTCCATGTCGGCTATCGAATCACATGAGCTCTGTTGCGGCATAAGACGCTCTCTCCTACTGAGCGGCATCCGAAACAGCCTGCCAGACGTCCCAAGTCGCAAGACGATCCGCATAGGTTGCGCGAACTTGTGGCAAGGTCGTGCTGCCGAGGATGAGACGCAAGGGTGGCTGCTCCGCATCGACGACTTTAAACAGCGCTTCTGAAGTGGCCTCGGGATTTCCGCGTTCCAGCTTCATGAGACCTGCCATAAACTCCTTACGGAACGTGTTATAGACCTCGAGCGGATGCGCACGTGTAGCGCTCTTGCCGAAGTCCGTAGCGTACGCTCCAGGTTCGATCATGGTGACCTTGATCCCGAATTCCGCAACCTCTCTGGCCAGAGACTCGTGCAAGGATTCCGCAGCCGCCTTGGTCGCGGCGTAGACGCCCATCAGAGGCGCGGGACTATACCAAGACTGCTGGTTACACCTAGGATGTGACCACTGCCTTGCTGCCTCATCAGCGGCAAAGCTGCGCGGAGGACGCGCACGACGCCGATGTAATTTGCATCGAAGAGATTTGCGATCTGCTCGTCGGTCGCCTCTTCCGTTGTGGCGATCAGGCTGTACCCCGCATTGTTAACCAGGAGGTCCAGCCGCCCGAAGTGTTCGAACGCGTGTTGCACCGCCTGCAGGACGCGAGGGGCGTCGGTTACGTCCAGCTGCAGGGGCAAGAACTGCGTTCCCAAACCGTTCTGTCAGATCTGAAATGCTCTCCAGGCTTCGCGCTGTTGCCGCAACCTTGTCGCCTCGATCGAGTGCTGCCTCTGTCCACACGCGTCCGAAACCGCGTGATGCTCCTGTGATGAACAAGACCTTGCTCATTTCGCCTCTTCTGCCGGGCATGTCTTTTCCGGCGGGTCTGTACACTGTAAAGTTATGGGCCGCACAAGTCCTCTGAAGACCATGGAGACCACTACACCTCACAGTAGCGGGTTATCTAAACAACGTCAAGATGCAAAGGGTATCATCCCTAAGCTGAAGGACAGCTACCACCATGGCGATCTTCGCGCCGCGTTGATCGCGGCTGCTGACGAGATCATCGCGGAGAAAGGCATTGAAGGCTTTTCTTTGCGTGCGGCGGCTCAGAAAGCGGGTGTTTCCCCCGCAGCGCCCGCACATCATTTCGGGGGCGCCAGAGGTTTACTCACTGAAGTCGCCATCCTGGCCTACGAACGAGCTGGACAATATATCGAGAGCGCTGGGCACTCGCCGGATTCGGTGACGGACGTGCGAGCCGTAATGTTGGCCTTTGTGAAGTTTGCGATCGACAATCCGGGTCACTTTCGACTTATGTTCCGAAAGGACCTGGTGGACCGCAGCGATCCACGACTTGCCACCGCCAGTAGGGGACCGGGAAATCGTCTTGGCCATGCTGTTCTCGCCTATCGCGGCAAGACTCATCCAGACCCGGCCAGCTTTGAGGATTCCGCGGATATGCTGTGCGGCATGGCCACACTGCACGGACTTGCGAATCTGGTCCTCGAAGAAAAAGCGGATCACTTCTTCAAAGGCGCGACTGCGAATAACTTTTTCAGTAAGTATCTGCCCAGGAGCATCGATCATTTGTATCCGGCGAACCGCGACGTGTAGATCCTCGAAACGTCTCTAGTCGTATAGCTGAGCACTTCCGCTCTGCAGAATCATGAGACCTGATTCGGCAAGGTGAGCGCATCGGTAATTTACCTTCCGCACAGGTGAGTGTTGAGTTCAGTACCTAGGAAGTGCTATGCCCTGTACATTGCAACACGCCCAGGTAAGCGCTCCACGGCCCGACGAGGGCACGATACTGATGCGCCATGACGCGGGACAGTTGATGCAGGTGAGTAAGGTCGTGAACCGCCCAGGTCGCGAGAAGTTCCGACAGCGTTACGACTCCAAAGGCAGGATGGGTTCCTCTCCGATGCATGTCTGCCTGCTGCAGGTTGAGCGCATGCAGAGCTTCAAGATTGTTTCTACGCAGGCAGGCGAAATCCACTAGAAGTTGTTGCAGCGTCTTGTCTTGACTGTCTTTAAACTGTGCAAGGCGGTCAAAGGGCGGAAATACCTGCGCTTCTCCATGCTCAAACAAAATCCGCACTCGTGGCAGCCAGTCCGTGCGCTCCCCAGCCATAAGATGGCCCACGATATCAAAAGCGCTCCAGGTACCTTCTCCTTCGGTGCTACGTACCCAACTAGAAGGCAACTCTCGCAACAGCGCATTGAGAACCTCTGGAGTACGCGTGAGAACCGCGACGCACTCGGCTAAATTGAACTCGATTGCATCAGACATGACACGATCATGCAGGGCCAGCGTTGCTTAACTCAAGCAGTATTTAGAAGCTAATGAGCGGTATTTAGAAGCCAATGATCTCAGTTCAATGCACTCGTCGGCCATGGTCTACGCATCCACAACTCGGTCTATGACAACAAACGATACGACCCCATCATTCATGGTGCCTCATCTTCTGACGCCGTTGCAGCGCCGGCAATCCAGGTCTTGAGACCATACTCAAGACGGGTGTGCGCTTCACCCCAGGGAACAACCCCAGCGCCCAACAAGACAGCGAGCCCGTGAATCTGCGCCCAAAGCGCATGGGACGCCATCCGCGCTCGCTCTTTCCCGTAGAGGCGCATCACCTGCTCGACAAAGAACTCTGTGTTCTTCGCGCACTGAGGAGTTTCCAAACTCGAGTTTTTTAGATAAAGTGCAAAAGCGCGAGGCCGCTCCTTGGCGAAACGGAGGTACGTTTCGGCAAGGATACGAATTGATTCAGAGGGGCTTTTTCGGCCGATCACCTTTTGCATCACTTCGAGCATTTGCAGCCGGACTTGCTCAGCCACGGCAAACTCCAGATCGGAAAGACTTTCGAAGTATCGGTAGAGTGCATTCGGCGCCAGATCCAACTTTGCAGCCACAGACCGAATGGCAAGATTCTCAAGGCCCTCGCTCTCGACCTGCTCCAGGGCCGCGGCTAGAATGCTCTCTCGGTCTGTCTTAGCTGGGTACGCCATCAGCTCACACTGTACATCTTGACGCCGGGCGAACCAAGGTGTAAGTTGTACAGAAAATCGTTGTGGACGGTGTACATCTTCACCACGCTCCGAAACGAGGACTTATGAAGAAAATTGTTCTGATCACAGGCGCGAACAAGGGCATCGGTTTCGAAGTGGCACGTCAGTTAGGGAGTGCCGGTTTTTTTGGTACTGTTAGGTGCACGCGACGCTTCGCGAGGAGAAGAGGCTGCCAGCAAGCTAAGGCAAGAGGGGCTCGATGTTCGATTCGTCGCAGCAGACTTGAATCAAGCTGAGAGTGGTGCGGCACTGGCCAAGCAGATTGGTGATGAATTTGGGCATCTCGATGTGCTCGTGAACAATGCAGGGATCTTCGAAAAGGACGATGGAAACGCCAGCGACGTCGACATCGAAACACTGCGAACTACCTTTGAAACAAACTTTTTCGGTACGGTGGCATTTACCCAGCCGCTGTTGCCTCTGCTGCGTGCTGCGGAAAGCGCACGCATCGTGAATGTATCCAGCGGATTGGGTTCAATCGCAATCAACTGCGATCCCAATACACCCTACTACCACACCAAGGTTCTTGCTTATAACGCTTCGAAGGCGGCGCTCAACATGTTTACGGCTGGCCTTGACTATAATTTGCGCGAGACGACTATCAAGGTCAACTCTGCATGCCCGGATACACCGCGACCGACCTAAACGGCTATAGCGGACACCAGACGGTCGAAGAGGGAGCCATCGCAATCGTTCGCCTGGCCCAACTGCCGGAAGATGGGCCATCTGGCCGTTTTATTCATAAAGATGGTAGTTACCCTTGGTAGCTGATCGTGAGCAGAAAAAGGCTAAGAGAACAGCGGTACAAGACTTTTAGCGGTATCCGCCGCCGTTTCTTCTCCGGTCCTCATAGGTCGAAATAATTCGCTCGCAGTCGCGCAGAGTGACAACGGCGCGAATGAGATTCTTCTTCGATTGGTGGGTGGCCCTGCCGCAAGAAGTTATCGCCCGAATCGCACGAGTGTTGTACCAGGAAGCGGTGAGAACGAAGGAGCGGCCTGGGATGCGATGAGTGCGCGAACGTAGCGACGGCACACTATGCAGAGCGTGAATGTTAAGTCTTTTCACAATGGGCAGCAGTTTCATGACGAGCGGTATCAACGTGAAGATCTTACCTGACCAAAGACGCCGTTTTCCAAATCGAAACCAACGACGGACTGCCGCTTGGATTCGTGATGTTCAGCGCGTCCATCGTGCCAGGACCATTGTCAAGGTTATTCGTCTCCACGTTGCCGAAGTTGGAACAGCACCTGTGGTCAGGTTCAGGCCTGTGGTCAGCATGTAAACGCCTTGCGAATCGCTGCCGACTGCCGTATCCATGGCGTTATCATCGCGATAACCAACGCTGGAAAGACTTAGAGTCCATATACCTTGTGGCCGTACTTGTTGGGGCCGGTGCCATCATCCTCACCGCCCGGAGGCGCGAGAGTAAGGTGATTGCTATTCGCAGACTGATCGTAGATTTCGGTGATCGTGCACGTGGTGCCGGCGCAGAAGACGTCCTGAATGGCAGCATTGGCATACCCGCCGGAGAGGGTGCCGATGTTGATGGCCGTATCGTCTGACTGACGTGTCACTTGATACAGAGCTCCGGTCTAGGAGGCATGTAGCGTCCTGACAGTGCTGTATGTGGCGTTGCAGGGCGTGGAAGGCTAGGCTGCCGCAAGTATGTCGCAGGGGCGAGTGGACTGAGCTTTGGCTCGACCAGCACCAGCTAAACCTAGGATCAAGAGAAGAGCGCTTGCGAAGCAGAGAGGACGCTGCCTTTTTGCTAGGTTAAGATTTTAAATGGATAACAAGTTGCATTATCTGCTCCTTAGCTTCTGTAGCTCAAAAACGGCTGCTTTGTCATGGGTAGAAGTGGTCGTTTCTCGGCAGAGGCATCGTTTCGCAGAGCACTCTCGAGGATTTTCGCGCTTCGAATCTTGGCGTTTGGAGCCAGAGCCGTATAGCGCTCGGGCCGGACTTGCCGCACAGCTTTTTGGGCTGTACACGGAAGCTGGCAACGATAAAGAATAAGTATTTTCCCCCCCCAGCGAAGAATCCTGGTATGCGCAGGATGGAAGCACAATGGTACGGATGCACCAATTACAAGGGGGTAAACGCCCCTAACTAGAATCGGACTGCGCATCGGCGGAGCCGCCCTTTGTCAGGCCCGTATGCGTATGTACCTAGTCTTTCAGAGTTTTACGTTAGCTCACGATATAGACTCGGGATTGCTAGAAATCGCAGTTCGGGGAACAACTGGGCCATGGCTCTACTTCAGGAACGCTCGCAACAAGGACTGATCAGCAGGCTTCGGCGCGTGCTACATGTGCCACGTCCGGTTCCGGTTCTCGTCGGTGTGCTGACTGTGACGTTTGCTGTCACTGGTGCGCTCCTGATTCGACTGGCACTCTTTCTCCGATCCATGCGAAACGTTCCCCACCTCGTGTACCTCCTAGACGACGACCATCAGCGGGAATGGCAAGCTGTGGGCGGGAACTGGCAGTTTCACAACAACATCATAGAAAGTCGCCACTCAAACGACCGTGGCGCCAAGCTGCTGACCGGCTCAAGCGATTGGCAGAACTACACGCTCACCGCCGATGTTCGCTTCAACAATGACCGCGGCGATATCGGTGTGATCTTCCGATCTCAGGATGAGCAAAGAGGCGTCGACGCCTACAACGGCTACTATGTAGGCCTGCGCAGCGACGGCGGTACTTTGATCATCGGCCGCTCCGATTACGGCTGGGTAGAGGCGCGTCCCATGTCTTTGCCGGGCGGTTTTCAGGCGCTTGCCTGGTATCGGCTTCGGGTTACGGGCTATGGATGCAACATAGTTGCCATGGTAGAAAATCTAGCCACGGCGCAAACAGCCTGGGTCGCGTTTCATGACCGCAGCTGCGTAAAGAACGGCCGCGTCGGCCTACGCTCTGTGGATGTCGATGGAGCCTGGCGCAACATCTCGATCGATCCAGCGACGGAGCAGGATTACTTCGCGATGCGTCGGCATACCGATTCTATCGAACAGGCTGTCGTGCTTACCGGCCCGCCCTGGTGGACGCCGTGGCATCTTGGCGAACTCTTCATCATCTTCCTCATCGTGGCACTGCTTCTACAGCTGTGTTTTTATCGCTTTCAGCAATGGAAGGCCGAAGCAATCCTCCAAGAACGGCAGCGACTAGCGCATGATATCCATGACACCATGGCACAGAATTTCGCTGGTCTTGGCTATCACATCCAAGGGATTCGCAGCGGATTGCTACGGGGCAGCTTCAAGGAGCCGCAACAGCTGGCAGAGCAGTTGGGTCTCGCTTACCAGCTGATCCGGCGCTGTCACACGGAAGCCAGTGAAACCATCCAGATGCTTGGGTCTAGTTCTCTCGCCACGCAGGAGGAGTTGAGCCTAATGTTGGCCGACGCGGCCTACAGGATCGCCGATAGCGGGATCGCGGTCGAAAGAAAGGTTACGGGAACGCCGCCAACCCTGAATCTGCGCTTGGTAGACGCTCTGCAGCACATTGGACGGGAGGCCATTGCCAACGCAGTCACCCACTCCGGCCTCACACATCTCACTATTCTGGTGCACTATGAGCCACGCCGTGTAGAGTTAATCATCCGTGACAATGGGCGGGGATTTCACTGCGGGCCTGAACCGCAGGGCTTTGGCATCTCCGGCATGCAGAAGCGGGCACGCGACGTGCGCGGAATGCTCCAAATCACCAGCCAGCCCGGCAGCGGCGCGGAAGTGCGGGTGTGTGCGGAGTTGCATGCCAACCATTGGCATGGAGCGCTCTGGTCGAAGTTGTGGGCGTTGCTCAGAGGAAAAAGACTTGCGAGCCACCAAAAGGCCGCATTCTGAGCAGCCCGGTCTACGTTCTTCAGATACGGATCAGACCGCGGCGAATGGCGGTCGTCACCGCCTCGGTCCGGTCGTTCGCGTTTAGCTTAACCAGACAGCTTGTGACGTGATTTCGAGCGGTTTTGTCGCTGATAAACAGCGTCGATGCAATCTCTTTGTTCATCAATCCTTTGGCAACCAGTGTGAGCACTTCAAGCTCTCGCGCGGTCAACTCTTCCCGTCCCAGAGTTTCAAGAAGGCGGTCTGTGATGTTTTGTGGAATAAACCGTCGGTTCTCGAAGACCATCTCAATGCCGCGAACGATTTCTTCCTGCGACGTACCTTTCAGGAGATATCCTGTAGCACCTGCTCGTAACGCCCCTAAGATGTCTTCTTCGGATTCATAGTTCGTCAGCACTAGGATGCGGACCTCGGGCTGCGCCCGCTTGACTTCAAGGATGGCTTCAGCACCTTCCAACTCCGGCATGCGAAGGTCCATCAGAACCACATCCGGAGGATTTTGCGTCATCGCTCGCAGGGCTTCTTTCGCGCTTCCACTCATGCCCGTGACCACAATGCGCGACTCGCTAGCAAGCATGCTGCACAAGCCGAAGCGTACCACGGGATGATCGTCCACGATCAGCACTCGAATGGCACGCGCGGCTTCGCCCATGGCTTCGAACTATACGCGAAAACTGCTCGTTGCCAGTGCTCTTTTTAGGCCATGGTACGTCTGTACTATCTCAGAATGAGTCTTTGATCCCTTGTCAATGCTGAGCGTGGGCCGTACTCTCCTCTCTGTCTAAAAGCACTTCTGAAGCCGGTCGCGAAACCATGAACATGGCAAGCAACGCATGATGTTGCCTTGCCTCTACTCGCTGATTTCGCGACGGAGATGCTTAGTGTTTTTCAGGGAGGCAGTGCTTGAATTCTACAAATTACATGCGCGCGTTCATCTTCGGTGTAGGCGCTTTCTTTGTCTTCGGCGGCAGCCACTCGTTGGCTCCGGTCGCCTTGGCCCAGTCGGTACGGGGATCGCTCTCCGGCAGCGTGCTGGATCCTTCCGGTGCCAGCATTCCCAATGCGACCGTCACAGCGCGTGATCCCAACACCGGCAGTACCCGCCAAACAACCTCCAGCTCGTCTGGCGCGTACTCGTTCCCCGAACTCAATCTGGGCGCGTACGACGTTTCCGCCTCGGCACCTGGATTTTCCACGCAGGTGCAGCACGGCGTGCAGATCACGATCGGGAGCGTGACCGCACTCAACCTAACGCTCGCAGCGGGCAGCACCTCCTCCGTGGTCAACGTCGATGCCTCCGCGCCTGCGGTTGAGACAGAATCCTCTGACGTCGGCGGCACGATCGACACGCGGCAGATCATTCAGTTGCCCCTCGCCCTCGGCGGAGTCGGCGCCTTGCGCTCGCCGGAGGCCTTTGAGTTCCTCCTGCCTGGCACAACCGGACCTGGCACCGGCAACAGCAATACCGGAATTTATACGCTGAAGATCGCAGGTGGTCAGTCGTTCTCAAACGAGGATCTTCTCGACGGAGCCAGTCAGACCCGGAGCGAAAATGGCTCTTCCTTCGATGAAGAGTCGCCTTCGGTCGAAGCGCTGCAGGAGTTCAAAGTGATCACCGGCATCCCGAGTGCGGAGTACGGCCGCTCCGGCGGAGGTATCGAGACATTTGTAACCAAGAACGGTACCAATCAGCTGCACGGCACGTTTTTCGACATCTTCCGCAACGAAGCGCTCGATGCCAACACCTGGTTTAATAACGGAGCCGCAGCGCTGAACTGCGCCGGCGCGAACAATACCCCGACCTGCACCGGGCTGTACCGGCGGCCGGATGACAAGCAGAACGACTATGGCGTCAGCTTGGGCGGGCCCGCCACCATCCCGCATGTCTTCAATGGGCATGACCGGCTCTTCTTCCTTTTCTCCTGGGAGCAGCTGAGGCGTCGGCTGGGTGGCACGCAGATCAGCACGGTACCCACGCTCGCAGAGCGTGGCGGCGATTTTACTGATCTCTTCAATCCAGCCGCCCCTCCAGCAGGTGGCAGCACAGCCATCAACCCATGCAACGGCCTGCCTGTATACTCTGGCGAGGTCTTCGATCCCGCTACCCAGACCGTCGTCAACGGCACGCCCTGCCGCCTACCTTTTGCCGGCAATAAGGTTCCGCAGCAGCGTTTCAGCACGGTGGCGAAGAATGTTCTCGCCTATATTCCTACGCCGACTACCGCCGGCCTCTACAACAACTTTTACTATTCGAGCTCGATCCCCATCACGAACACCACGGAGACAATCCGCGCGGACGTCAACGTCTCGTCCAAGCACAAAATCTTTGTCTCGTACTCCACACGAGACAACCTGCGCACCTGCTGCGGCACCCCGGATTTGCCGTACCCAGAAGACTCCGCGACCTGGCAGCAAGATTTTAATACGCACTTCGCCCGAGCTGGCTGGGACTGGATCATCAGCCCTACCCTGCTCAATCACTTCAACTTCGGCTTCAATCGCTCCAACAGCTCTAACTTTGCCTATCCAACTCAAGATGGCATCAACTACACGCAGCAGATCGGCGTCTCGAATGCCCCCGCTTCCACCAATTTTCCCGGCATCCAGTTCGACGGCCGGGACGTATACCGCAACTTGGGAAACAGCCTGAACAATGACTGGGTCGATAACGGCTTCCGCTTTAACGACAGCATCAGCAAGTCGCTTGGCCGTCACAGCCTCAAGTTCGGTGTGGACTACCGCATCCAACAATTCTCCCCGCTGAGCTACCCAACCAACACTTTCGCCTTCAGCCGCGCCCAGACCTCGTCCGATTCCGCAAATTCCGAGTTTGACGGCAACAGCCTGGCAAGCCTGCTCCTTGGCCAGGTATCGAATGGCAACTTCGGAGCCGGAGTCGACGCCTATCAGCCCCGCTGGACTTCCTCCTACTACGCTTTGTTTGCGCAGGACGACTACAAGGTGAACGACAAACTCACGCTGAACCTGGGCTTAAGGTGGGATGTAGATCGGCCGCGCTCCGCTGCCCACAACCGCACCTCCAATTTCAGTCCGACCGCCACCGATCCCGAGTACGGCATCCCCGGCGCGCTTGTCTTCGGTACCCAATCCACCGGCAATACAAACTGGGCCAACACCTATTACAAAGATGTCGCACCGCGTGTCGGTTTCGCCTTCGCGCCGTACAGCAACCAGCAAACCGTTTTTCGTGGAGGCGCGGCGATCCTGTATGGTCCGTTGCTGTACGCCGACGACGGCAACGGTATGTACGCCGGGTATAAGATCCAGCCCGTCTTCACCAGCAGCAATGGTTTCGCTCCGGCGTTCAACACCGATGCCGGCTTTCCGGCCTATGCGCAGGCCCCCAACCTCGATCCGGGCCTGTTCAACGGGCAACCGCTCAACGACAACTACATTCAGCCGCAACAAGGCAAACCTTCCGTACTGTACGAGTGGAGCTTCGGGTTGGAGCAACAGCTTGCCCCGGACCTCATTTTCCAGATTGGCTATCTCGGCAATAAGGGCCAGAACCTTCGCTCATCTATCCAGAACATTAACAACATCCCTATCTCCGCATTCAACCTCGGCAACGAGCTGAATGCTGCGGTCGTTGGGAATACCGCGGGTGTCGCTGCACCGTTCAACGGATTTTTGTCTCTATGGGGGCCGAACGTTCCCGTACAGCGCGCCATTCGACCCTTTCCGCAGTACGACACGATTGATACCGGCTGCTGCCTCCAGAACGTCGGCATGTCGTCCTACAACGCCATGCTGGTGTCACTTAGCCGGCGCTTCCGCAACGGTCTTTCGCTCCAAGTCTCCTACACCTGGGAGAAAGACCTGACGGACGCAGATAGCGCTATCCCAGGCGCCGGCATTTACACGCCTCAAGTCCAAAATCCAACCAACCTCCGGACTGAAAAAGCGATCAGCCTGGAAGACATCCCACAGACCTTCGTGATCGCGCCGCTCTATCAGCTTCCCTTTGGCCGGGGCCGCAGCTTCCTGAACCATGGCCCGGCCAGTGCAATCGCGGGCGGCTGGGAGATCGGTTCCGTCCAGCGTTACCAGAGCGGCGAGCCTGTACCGTTCTGCTGCGCAACGCCCATTCCAGGGTGGGAAAACAATATCTACTACCGGCGCAACCCCGGCCAGCCACTGAGCAGCGCTGCCTACCGCGCCGGACAGCTCAATCCCTTTGTTGCCGGCCGAAACAGCTACTTCAACCCAGCTGCCTTCATTGACCCAAACAGTACGCCGGTTCGCGGCAACGGCCCCTGGTCCTTCGGCAACATTCCACGCGTCACCGGCGAGGTGCGTACCCAGCGGTTTAACAACGAAGACATTATCATCTGGAAGACCACACCCCTAAAAGAAAACCTCGCCTTCGTCTTCAAGGCGGAGCTGCTGAACGTCTTCAACCGCCACCAGTTTGCGCTTCCGGATAACAACCCGGCAGACGGCGCTTTTGGCATTCCCACCTCAACCGTCAGCCCGCCGCGCAATATTCAATTCACCGCACGCATCGAGTTCTGACCCACCCTCAACGCCGGCTGGTGACCTCTGGCATCAGTCGGCATTTCACCTCGTCTGTCTTCTTTCTCCCCAAATAACTACGTTCCGCAACGATACGTACACTAGCCAAACTATGCCGATCCAGTTTCGCTCCAGGTTCAAGCTTCGCACCCTGATCGCGGTTGCGCTGTCAGCTCTTGTTCCCTATGCGGTCCTCGGCCAGATGACGGAGTCTGCCCAGCCCCTCGCAGGCCAACCGATCCATATCCGCGTCACCCGTCCGGCCGAGCCGCAGCCTATCTCCCCTTTGCTCTTCAGCAGCTTTCTCGAGCCGATCGGCCATTCCACGTACGGCGGTCTTTGGGCGCAAATTCTAATGAATTCCTCTTTTGAGGAGGGTCTGTGGTCTGCTGAGAATCTCATCGAGCAACTCAACGCCCGCCCTGGTCTGCGTGATGCGTCGGCTCTCGGCCTGCCCATGCCCTGGGAACCGCTCGACCCCGCCCAGGGTGCCCGGTACGCCCCCGTCCGCGGCGACGCAGCCAACGCTGCCCAATCCATGCTGCTGATGTCTCTACCCGGCAAAGAGGTCGGCCTGCTGCAGCAGATCTACCTTCCCACACACCGCGAGCTCAGTTACAGCGGCACGATTTGGCTCAAGCACGTGGAAGGCAACACCCTGGTCCGCCTCTCCCTGCGCCGCCACTCTCACCCTACGGAGGTCTTGGCCGAATCTACCGTGACTCCGGCCTCAGACGCCTGGATCTCCCGTCCCTTTCACCTGGAACTCAAATCCGGGAGCCTGGCTCCTCTTGAGCCTGTCGATTTTGTCATCTCCCTACAGGGGGAATCCCGCGTTCTTGTCGACAATGTCTCCCTGTACCCCGACGATGCTGTAGAACACTTCGATCCTGAAGTGCTTGCCCTCGCCCGCGATCTCGCGTCACCTCTCGTGCGCTTCGGCGGCAATTTTACTTCCGCCTACAACTGGCGTGACGGGATCGGCCCGCTGGAAAAACGTGTGCCTATGCTCAATCTCGCTTGGGGCATCCCGGAGGACAACACCTTCGGCACCGATGAGTTTCTCGACTTCTGCAAGCTCGTGCATGCCCAGCCGCAGGTTGCCCTCAACCTGGGCACCGCCTCACTCAAAGATACCGCCGATTGGGTTCGCTACATCACCTCGCAATGGGACAAGAGCGAAAGCGGTCTTACCTGGGAACTCGGCAATGAGCTCTGGGGCAGCTACCAGGTTGGCTATCCCGACCTCACCCAAGCGGCGGAACGCACCCTCGCCGTCAGCAAGGTGGTCCGCGCTGTGAACCCCAGTTCCCGCCTAATAGCCACAGGGGGCGACGCGGGACAATTCGGAGATTGGAATGCCGAACTCCTCAAAACGCCCGCGTCGACCTTCCAATATCTGTCCAGCCACTTCATCATCACGGAAGCCGTTCAGCTTCCAAACGCCTCCGCTGATTTTCACGCCATGGCGATGCTTGCCGCACCATGGGGCCTGTCCAACCGCATCGACGCTCTGCGGCGACAGGCGGTCGCCGCTGAAAGGCCCGATTTAAAGTTAGCCTTCACCGAGTGGCTCATGATCACCTTCACCCACAACCTGCCGAACTACAACAATCTAGGCGGCGCGCTCTTCGCCGGCGGGTTCCTCAATACCATGCTGCGTAAGTCGGGGGATGTCTCCCTTGCAGATATGACTGGCATCTTGGAGTTCGGTGGCATCTGGAAGAAGAAGGAACAGGTGTACGCCTCGCCAGCCTATTGGGTGCTGCGCAGCTATGCACAGGCGCACCCTCACCTCCTGCTTCAAACTGCTTCGGATTCTCCAACCTTCAGCATCTCCAAGGGAGTCACTCAGCTCCCTGAGGTGAAAGACGCACCCTATCTTGATGTGGTCGCCGCCGAGTCGGAGGATCGCACTGCGTTGCTCCTCTTTTGCGTCAATCGCAATCCGGGCCGGCCCGAAGCAGCAACCTTTGACCTAGGGTCATTTCACCTATCTAACCTCGCTCAGGTCACGACCGTGACAGGAGACGGACTGCTTGAGCAAAATGATGAGTTTCACCCGGAACGTGTCTCCGCAATCACGCAGGATGAGACGTTCAATGGAAATTTCAAATACATTTTTCCAACGGCGAGCGTTACGGTTGTACGCATAGATTTTCGTCGAGAACAAGAAAGCCGATGATCGACACCGGAAATCATTCCACAAACGACGGCCCTGGCCCACGCCAGCGAGGGCGGCAAGTGCAAGAGGCGGATTTATTGACATGATGTGGATTTACTCAGAATTTGACAGTCCAACCGTCGGGTAAACCAACCAGAACATTAGGTCTATGCGCAGGAGTGGACGGTCACGCGTCCTCTAACTTCACCCTTGGTGTGCGCTACGATCTTGAGTTTCTGCAAACCATTAGTACGGATACAAATGTTTCCCCGCGAGTGGCATTTGCCTGGTCGCCCTATAACTACGGAGCGAGCATCGCTCGCTCCTTCCGATGCCGATACGCTTCGCCTTGATCCCGTTGAGGATACCCCCTAAGCGAAATTGGGCATCCTGCATCGTCGCGGCCTCATACGGGCGCCACGTCAAGTGGATCATACCCACCCCATGCTCGCCGACCATGGCTTCCTTGGAATCGTCATCAAGACTTTGGCGGATGACCAGGACGGCTTTGCGGTCGCCGTGGCCCCTCGCATCTGGGAACGTGATGTCGGCCGCGAGTAAAACGTCCCCTAACATCTTTTTCCAGAGGTAACGGAACTCGTCACGCGAGTACCAGATGTTTATCCGGCGGAGTGGATGGTGTACTGTTTCGTCTTGCCGTCGTAACTTGCGCTACCTGGCACGATAGCCGCACCGATATCGGACTGGCCCTCAAACACACCGATCGACTCATCAAAATTCCTACTCGGCCGATGAAAATTCGCCGGTGGTGGTACCTGAACGTGCGTAGGCAACCCCGGCTGCGCCCACTCCGGCACGGCGGGTGCAGCTGTCGCCTGCGACTGCGGAGGCAACGAGTGACCTATTGTGCACAGTATTAGGATGAGCAGCGGGTCAAAGCAGGATCGTTTAAGGGCGACGCAGTAAACGAGGTTTGCCATAGCGAAGAAGACTAGCAGATCGCAAAATTACGCAGGCATTAGTTGGAATATTCAGGGCGAAAGGACTCGGCGGTGTTCGGACGACCAATCTTTATACGTCCAGCGGCTGGTCGGTCGTAACATTCTCAAGTCTTTAGCTGTTGTCGTCCATTGCGGGGCTTTGGTGAGTTTTCTTTGGACTGTACATGTCTCGTCGATTTCGGCTCCGGTCAAGGGAGAGACAATTCGCGGCAAGCTCCGCTGAGATGTCGTCATCCGACCAGCCATGCGCATATGCGGCTATGGTGAAGGCCATGTCCGCCGCGGCCGGTTGTCCCGCGTACCTTAAAGCACTTCGAATCAGGAGTGTCAGGGAAGCGAATGGCAGAATGGGATGGCTGACATAGCAGCTGCAGAGCTCACTCTTCCATTTCTGCCGTTCAAAGAGCGCCATCAGTTCTGCATGAAGTGCTTGGGCCTGCGGGAACGTGTCTCGACTGCATGCGACAAGACGAGCGAACGGACAAGGCCCTTCGCGTCCCGGTACGTTCGAACGAGCAAACGCTTGACGCCCAACTAGCCAAGCACGGCCTTACGGTGGCGGATGTGGGCTACGTAATCCACACTCACCTGCATATGGATCACGTCGGCCAGGATTCATTGTTGCCGAACGCGCGCATTCTGATCCAGCGGAGGGAACTCCAAACGCTGCGGCTCCAAATTTCTTCCCAGTACAATTTTACGATCGGGTAAACGTCTGGCGGGGACGATCGATTTGAAGCTGTTTAGACCCTGACCTAGCGCGCGTCTTACTTCCGCCGCCGATCGTACCGCGAAGTACCAAACCATTGGAAAACGAGACACACGGAAGAAAACACCGTATACCCGTGCGCGGGTTGTCGAACCCAACATGTGGACAGTCTGCTTCTACATGTAGACCTGTTTTGCGCCGAAATCGACGATCTTGTCTGGGTTGCCGAGCGACTTCACTTCCTTCGGGCTCATGCCGGGCTTGATGACGTTTTGGGTATTTGGCAATGTCGGCGTAGATGCCGCGAAGACGGACAACGAGAATGGCTCCCGGCTGGGTGTTCCGGGTGCAGTCGAACTGAGAGAGGCCGGTCATCCCTACCTTGGTGAGAGGCGCATAATCTGTCAAGCTGCGAGGTACGCATCCCGGCATCCTGCATCTGTTCGAACGCCCGGCCTGCGTCGACGCTTTGACGCTGGGCGGTGTCTCCGATCACCAGCACCCGGTCCGCTGGGTTGATCTTGTCGAGGAGGCCCGCATCTGCTTTGTGCTGGCGAGACTCGACTCGTCCAAAAATATAGAGATGTGGGCTGACAATGTTGGCGCTCGATGGGTTCTGGCCTCGTGCGAGGAAACTTTGCAGGGTCGTGGCATCTATTCCTTCCTCTCTAAGCTGGCCGGCTGCCCGTGATGTGGGGCAGAGCCTTCGACCTTGTAGCCGTTCGCTTCTGCGCCTTCGCGGATGCTAGAAAGCACGTTATCTTTGCCTGAACCGGCAAGGCCCTGGACACGTGAATCCGGTCGGACGAGGTGAGAACCTCATGGATCACTCTTCATTGGGCAGCGTTAAGAAAGCCTTTCTCAACGGCTGCGGCACAGCCTGCTCTAGTTCAGGGTCGAACGGACGATATTCTGTCCGCTCATCACATACCGAAAGTTTGCTCTTTCGTCGACGATGGTTTCAGGAGTTGTGAATCTTGCGTCCGGGCGCGTGCTTCTTGCCTATATGCTCCCGCAAGTGATCTCGCTCGTGGCGAGCGATGAACTCCGTCTTGATGTGCCCGAATGTAGTCCTCGACATGCTGCCGTGCTGTGAGGTGCTACGCAGATCAGCGAAGGCATTCGTCGAATCGTGGTGCAAATGGCTCCATCTTCGTTCGCAGCCTTTCTAAACGCGAACATGAGGAAGTTTATCCCGATCCTGCCGGCGCTGATTGCAGGCCGCTCGTTAGCCCTCGACCGAAGGGACTCAAATCGAGGCAACGCTACACTGAGATGTTCTGTGATGCGGTGTATAGATCGCGGCTCTCAGCCTGCGCTATCTCGGGAGGCAAGCAATTGGTATTGGACGTCGCAACGCCGTCGGCAGATCTGAGAGCAACCATAGGTGCGATCCTCGCAATCGCAACGAGCGATGCTCCTGTGGTACAGAGCGCGAACATGGTCAGGAGCGCCGGCTGGGAGCATGCGTTTCCGGAAGACGGAGCCAAATTGCGCCGGCAATGGCGAAGACGCCACTACTTACCAGCATGCTGGTGCGTAGACCGACGCGGGCCGCCATGGCTCCTGTGATCAGTGGCGCGAAGAAGCTCACGAGACGTCCCCAATTGAAAATGGAAGATGCGGTGGATTTGAGGTGAGGTGGATACAGTTCAGCCAGCCATGGCCCCCAAACGACGCTTGAGGACAACGCAAAGCCGAAGAGAGTACCCAGGGGATACAGCAGCGGCAGCTTGGTGGGAACGAAGAGATAGCCAGCAATTGCAGTCGCGGCAACGAAGAAACCGAGCGCGCCGAAGCGGCGACCGTAGCGGTCCGCGGCCCATCCCCAGAAGAACCCGCCAGCAATGTTGCCAAGGAACTGGGTGCCGACCAAATGTCCAATGTCGACAGGAGGCAGGTGGCGCACGGCCTCGAGATATGTCGTCAGCCAGCCGCTGAATGCCTGATACGCGAAGAAGTTCAAACCGGTGAGAGAGGCCAGCAGCAGCGTTTGTCTGCGAAGCGTGGGCGTGAACAGCTCGGTTACGGGGATCTTTGCGCCTTTGCGCTTGGGAGCCCGCGCCACCTGCGGCACGATCAGGTAGGCAAAGCCAGCCAGCACCATGGGCGGCACTCCACCGGCCCACAAGAGCAGGCGCCAGTCATGGTGGCCGAGCTGGCCGAAAGCCCAACCGAGCAGCACAATAGCGAAGCTGAAGGTGGTGTTGATGGCGCTGGCCAGTTTGCCACGGATGTTGGCGTGAAAGAGGTCGACATAGAGTGAGACGACCACGGGAAAGCTGCCGCCCAGAAAGAGGCCGAGCGCGAACCGCTGCTCTAACAGTTGCGGGTACGTACGCACCAGCACACCTGCGTTGAGTAGAGCGCCATAGCCGATCATGACGACCACGAGCATATTGCGGCGGCCCAGCCGGTCTGCGAGTTGACCGATGGTGACGGCTCCGATCAGCGCGCCCGCGCCCTGGGCGGAGTAGGCGGAGCCCGCCTGGGTGAGCGTAAGCCCCAACGCCTGCCGAAAGAACGGCCGAAGCACATCGACCGTGTTCCAGGCCCAGCCGTAGAGGAACTCCGCCAGCAGCAGAAAGCTGAAGGCGGCCAGACGCCTGCGCAGCGGCAGATGCACCAGGGCCGGAAGCGCGGTCTGGGCCGAGGGCGACGGCGTGAGGAGCGCGCCCTCGTCGGTCTGGACCAGGGCGAACTCCGGGTCAGAGATCAGCGCACTACGCTGCCGTCCGCTTCTCACTGGGCCACCCCTTTCTTTTCGAAACACCTGCACGGTAGCGCAGCATCAGGCATGTATCTGAAGCGATCCGAGCTTGATCTGTACCAGCATCGACAGCTCGTCATAGAGCACCCATTCATCGACGATCTTGCCGTCTTGAATGTGCAGATGCGTAAAGCCCATGATTGTCAGCTTGTGGCCGGTGGGCGGCCCGAGCGAGCCGTATCCGAGATGGTGGCCATCCAGCATCCAGCGGATGGCGACTTTCTCGCCACCCTCTTCGCTCGCGACTGAGCAGATGTGCTGCGGCACAAAAGCGCAGTCGGGCATGGTGGCTACCAGGCGCATGGTCTGCTGCATGACGGCGGCGCTGCCGTAGAGCTCGCGCATTAGCGGCCCGTGCCACTGGCAGTTGCTGGCGTAGATGTCCGTGATCCTGCCGAACATGCGCTTGTTATAGATGTGATGAAGCCAGCGCAGCACCTCGGCTTCGGTTTCGGTGTGCGCCAGCGAGAGATCCGGTTCGCTTTCCGGCGGGTACTGGCCCAGAAGGCGCCGGTTCTCAGAGATCTCGACAACTGCTTCGCCGCTTTCGAATTTCCTTTGGGCAATGGCCGCGGCGTACGGGTGTGGATCGATGCCTAGTTGCAGCAGCTGGGCCATGTTGTCGCGCGCGACCCACTCGCGGTAGATCTTGTTTTCGAGGATCATGCAGTCCACGATGGTGCGGGTCACGAAGGTGCGGCCCGTGGGCTTGCCCCACATGCCGTATTCGGTGTGCCGTCCTGTTCCGTGGGTCATGTGCGAGGTGTAGAAGCCGTCGACATCGTTGCCGCGCCAAATAACCGAGGTGGCCATGCCGCGGCGGTCGGGAAGCTCGACGATGCGCTGGATAGTTTCGCGCACGATAGATTCGCGATCGTACATCGTTCCCAGTACCCCGTAGAGAACGCAATTGTGCGTGTAGTGCGAATAGATCAGGCCCACATCGCGCTCGTCCCAGATGCGGTGCGTGCAGCGAACAATGTAGTCGACGATGTCGGTATAGATGGGATCGAAGCCACGCATACTTTGTACGCGGGGGCGATCGGTCGGGACCAGTTCGGTGAAGTCGCGGCGCTCCACCTGCAGCACATCACTGCCGGTGGCGCTGCCCGATGGGGAAGCGGAAGCCGAGGCCGGGTTGGGCTTTGCAGCGCTTGCCGGTTCATCCTGGCTGGCCGAATGGTTGGGGCTTTGACTCACATCATCTCCTTGAGAAGCTTTCGCCGACGGAGGGTCACTGCCGCGAAAGTGTGTGGAACCATGCTGCCACATGCGCGGCTACCGTGTCCGGCTTTTCCATCAGCGCAAAATGCCCGGCATCTGCAACCATCGCCAACGTTGCATTTGGCAGCGCGGCGGCCAGGGCTCGTTGCGCTTCCGGGGGGCACAAGCGGTCTTCTTCTCCGGCGAGCACCAGTGCCGGTAGGGCGAGCGAGTGCAGCAGAGAACGGGCGTCGGGCCGGGTGAGCGCGAATTCGGTCTGCCGTTGCAGGACCTCCAGGCCGAGCGACGACGCCATGCGCTGCAGCTGCCTCCGCAAACCGGCATCGTCCCGGCGGACGGCAGCGACGTAATCCGGCCATAGATGCTGCTCCAGATAGGTCCGAAGTCCGAGCTGGTGCGCTTCCTGGGCGCGGACTCGCCGCATCGCATGCTGCGCTTCCGGCACAGGCAACGCTGTGCTGTCGAGGAGAGCGAGGCCGCGTACCCGATCCGGCGCACGGGCAGCAACGTGGAGCGCGGCGACCCCGCCCAGCGAAAAGCCGAGCAGCACGAAAGGTTCGGGGGCGTGCCGCAGGACATACGCGACGGCGTCCGTTACTGTGTGGCAGCTGTCGATCCGGAGCACCTGCGTCGCCAGACCGGGTACATGGGTCCGCAGCGATGCCAGCATGGGGGCAAAGACCCGTTGGTCGCACAGCGTTCCTGGAAGAAGCACGAGGGGCAGGGTCGGCGCCTGATGCGTCTGCGCGGGCGACACGGAGTGTGCATGTCTCACCACGCACGAAACGTAGCACACATGGACGGCTGGGGCCAGCATCCGGCCGTGCCTTAGAATGGACAAGGTCGCGACGCATCCGAAGCCGCCGCGACAGGAGCCTTCCCGATGACCCAAACCGCGCAGAGCTGGACTTACGAAGCGATGAACCGCCGTCTGGTCCGCTACGCCGACCTGATTCCTTGCCGGACTGCCTTTATCGACACCAAGACGCCGGGCTCGACGGAGAAGGAGAACTTCACCATCATTGGTCCGGGTGTTTCGGAAAGCGCCGACCAGCACGTTCACCTTCGCGAGAAGCACGGCTTCAACATCGGCGGGGCGCGCCAGCCGTTTGGCTGCGTCAACTCGCAGCACAGTCACGACACGGCGGAGGTGTTTGTGGTGCACTCGGGGCATTGGCGGCTGCACTTCGGGCCGAACAAGGAAGATGGCACGCTGGACATCGGACCGGGCGATGTGGCGTCGGTGCCAATTCATATGTTTCGCGGCTTCAGCAAACTGGACCAGGGAAAGGGCTTTCTGTGGATGCCTCTGGGGCAGGACGATCCAGGCAAGGTGACCTGGGCGCCGGCCGTGTTTGAGGCCGCGGCGGATCATGGTTTGAAGTTGGCCAAGGGCGGACGACTGATCGACACATCGAACGGCACGTATGAACTGAAAGATGTCGAGCTGGAAGCTGCGCCCGACGAGAGCAGCCTCCAGCAACTGAAAACGCCACCGCTTGAGAAGCTGTCGGAGTGCCTGGTGCGAGCGGACGAGATGCGCGCGAATCCTGCGTCTCCGCTGGCTGCGGAGGGTGTGGAGGAAGCGGGCGTGATTGTGCCGCAGCCCACGCGAGATGGATTTTCCGCAGGGCCGATCGCAGGTTGGTGGCCACACGATCTGAACCTGCGCCGCCTTACGCTGGAGACCGGCGCCTACGTTCCCATGCACGCGCGTGAAGAAGGCGAAGTGCTGTTTGTGCAGAGCGGGACCATCGAGGTGAGCTGGCTGGAGGGCAGCGAGGAGCATGCCCTGCTGATGGGTGCGGGCGACACGCTTTCCATGCCGAGAGAAGTGCAGCACGCGTTTCGCAACACAGCGTCTGTGCCGGCGGTGCTGTTTGTGGTACGTGGAACGGAAGATCCGGCGATGCCGGTGTTTGCCTCACAGCCGGCGCGAGAGATGGAGACGGTTTAGCGTTTGCAGCTTTTCTCGTACCCGATCTAACGGGTGAGCGCTGCGAAGCTGGCCAGCTTGCGGTCGTAGCGGATGGCCGCGGCTTTCTGGTGACCATCCAAACCCTCGCTTCCGCTTTGGCGCATCGCAGGGGGAGCAACGGTGTCGATGGCGGAGTCGTCCAGCCACTGATGGGTCGCGACCTTCACGTACGACCCGACCCACAGGCCGCCGGTGTAGCGGCCGGCGTTCATTGTCGGCAATGTATGGTTGGTGCCGACACATTTGTCCGCATAGACGACGCTGGCGTTTTCGCCAATAAACAGCGAGCCGTAGTTGCGCAGCTTCTTTGCGAATGCGTGCGGGTCGGCGGTGTGTACCTGCAGGTGCTCAGCGGCGACGTGATCGGAATATCGAATCATGGCGGCTTCGTCGCTGCACACTGTGATCTCGCCGTAGTTGCGCCAGCTTTCTGCGGCGATCTTCTGGGTTGCAAGCGTCCCTAATTGCTGCAGCACCGCTCTTGCCGTGGCTGCAGCCAGAGCTGCATCTGTGGTGATAAGGCCGACGCGTGTGCGTACATCG
Source organism: uncultured Acidobacteriaceae bacterium (assembly GCA_964249905.1). Classification (GTDB taxonomy): domain Bacteria; phylum Acidobacteriota; class Terriglobia; order Terriglobales; family Acidobacteriaceae; genus Edaphobacter. The sequence continues at coordinate 3,142 of CAXUEE010000012.1, read as the reverse complement.
TGCTCTGCCTGAGCGAGGAGGTCCGTGGCGATGAGCTCCGGATCGCCGGTGCTGTCAGACACCACAAAAATTTCCGAAGGACCGGCGAGTTGATCGATGCCCACCGGACCGAAAACCTGGCGCTTGGCCTCGTTCACAAAGGCATTGCCGGGGCCGACAATTTTATTGGCCTGCGGCACTGTTTCCGTGCCGAACGCCATGGCCGCGATGGCCTGCGCGCCGCCGATCCGAAAGATGCGGTCAGCGCCGGACAGGTGGCATCCCGCGACCATAGCAGGATGCGCATTGGGCGGCAGGCAGGCGATGACTTCATCACAGCCGGCGACCTTGCCTGGAACGATGGTCATGATGGGTGCCGAGAGCAGCGGAAAGCGGCCGCCGGGAACATAGGCGCCCACGCGCTCAATCGGAATGACGCGATGACCCAGGTGCAGGCCGGGCAGAGCTTCCATCTCGAGTGGCAGAATCGTGGCTAGCTGCGCGGTGGCAAAGCGGCGCACGTTTTCGATGGCGAACTCGGTGTCCGCGCGGGTTTGCGGATCAAGCGCGTCCACCGCTGACTGCCGGTCGGCAGAAGTGATTTCGAAGTTCTCCAGCTCGGCTTTATCAAAGCGGAGCGAGAACTCCCGCACGGCGGCATCGCCTCGTGTGCGCACTGCGTCCAGGATTTCCGTCACCAGCTCGACCACATCGGTGGTGTCGCTGATGGAGCTGCGCTCCGGTGCTTTTTCGTACCGCACGACATCTTCAAAGCCCTGTGGGCCGGAGGCTGTACTCATCGCTCGTACTCCTGTCTTTTGTGGACGCTTGTTGCGCCGGACACAGTATTTCATGACGAGGCCGGGGTGCGTCAGTTCTATTCGCCGGACTTTGCCTGACGATGTAACTCCGCCGCGCCGCCCAGCAGAAATCCGTGGTCAGACGCCAGCAGAAAAAAGGTCGCGCCCTTTTTCCGCCAGAGTGCAACGTCTTCCGGCCGAGACAGGAACATGCCGACTGGCCGACCATGCTCCTTCGCCGCGGCGCACACCGTCTCCATTGCCGCCACCACACGCGGGTCGTCCACGTGCTCCGCACCATAGGCGACGGTGAGATCCACCCGGCCAATGAAGAGTGCGTCCAGACCCTCCACGGCGCAGATATCGTGGACAGCCTCGACTGCTTCGGGATCTTCGATCTGCGCGATCACCACGGTGCGGGCAGCGCTGTTTGCCTTGTGCTGCGACATGGGTGTGGTGGTGTACCCGGCAGCCCGGGACGAGCCTGCGTAGCCGCGGCCGCCTGCTCCGTAGTGGCACGCCTTGACCACGGCACGGGCTTCGTCGGCAGATCGTACGTGCGGAACGACGACACCGGTTGCGCCGCAATCGAGAGCGTTCAGCAGGTGCTCCGGCGCGGCGGAAGGGACACGCACCAAGACGTCCATGCATCCTTCCCGGGCAGCCAGGACGCAGATGTCGAGGGTGGTCCGGTCAAACGGCGCATGCTCCGCATCCAGGCACAAGCAGTCGAGCGTGGACAGCGCAAGCACCTCGACGACGATTGGCGACGGAGTTTTGACGAAGGTGCCGACGATCAGTTCACCCGCGGCCAGGCGTGTTTTCAACGGTGTCTTCATGCGGCGTTCGACCACAGGCGCTCACTGGCGATCGCCGCGCCAACTGCCATCGCGTTGAGCTTTGCGTACACGATCTCCGGATCGACCGCACCATAGCCGGCAAAAGTGGAAAAGCCGCAGTCGGTGCCGGCGACCACGCGGTCGCGCCCGACGATCGCCGCGAACTGCTCGATACGTTGCGCGACGACTCGGGGATGCTCGATGAAGTTGGTTGTCGAATCGAGGACGCCGGGGATGAGTACCTTGCTTTCCGGCACAATCGCGGCCATATCGCGGAAATACTGCCAGTCGTGCTGGTGGCGCGGGTTTGAAGTTTCAAACAGCAAACCCTGTGGCTTGGCTTTCATCAGCGTGGGCAGAATGGTGCCGAGCTCCACATCGCAATGGTGCGGGCCTTCGTAGTTGCCCCAGCATACATGCATGCGCACACGCTCTGCCGCAATGTTGCGCAGCGCATGGTTCAGGACCGCTACGTGCTGCTCGATGCGCACGAGGTACTCCGCATCGCTGCGGTCTTTATACATCATGTGCCGGCCCAGGCCGAGGTCCGGGCTGTCCAACTGTAGCGTGAGCCCGGCGGCGACGATTGCTTCGTACTCCGGCCGCATTGCCTCGGCCAGAGCTTCCAGGTACGCGTCCTGCGTGGGGTAAAAGTCGTTTGGCTGGAACAATGCGATGACGCCGGGCGAAGCTGCATTCATGAAGGCGCCCGTGGGTGCGTGGTGCTCGATGGCACGGTGCAAGTGGGCGATATCGTCGTCAAGCGGAGCCAGGGTGACGGAAGCCACCGGTCCGACGCATCGGGGACGCCGGTACGTGGGCGTGCCGCCACTGCTGGACTGCCGCCGCAAGAACGTGGGAAACGCCTCCAGGTCGGCGGGCGGGGTGCGCGGGCTGTCGCCGTCGAAGCCACTGATGCGGTCCTTGATGTAGGTGGCGTAGGAGATCTTCGACATCTCGCCGTCGGAGACGAGATCGACGCCGGCGGCGACCTGGCGGGCCACACAGGTGTCCACAGCCTCGGCCATGACGGCGTTGAACTCAACGGGGTCGACGGGTTTACCCTGCTCGTGAGCGAAGATAACTTCTGTGACGCGCGTACTGCGGGGAAGCGAGCCGACGTGCGTGGTGAGGATGCGTTGCTGACTCATGCTTGATCAGGGTCCTGGATTGAAATGCATCTTGAGCATACGCGGTAGGGCGGTCAGTCAGCGGTCCAACCGCCGTCCACCAGAAGACTTGTTCCCGTCACAAGAGACGACGCGTCGCCGGCAAGATAGAGCACCGCGCCCATAATGTCTTCGACCGTGCCCAGCCGGCCGAGCTTGATTTTGTGCAGGACACTTTGCGTAAACTCAGCGTCAGCAAGAAATCCCTTGGTGAGGGCAGTTTCAGTAAAGGTGGGCGCGATGGTGTTGGACCGGATGCCGAACGAGGCGAGGTCAAGCGCGAAGGCTTTGCTCATGCCTTCGACGGCCCACTTGCTGGCGCAGTAGAGCGAACGCTCCCGCCCACCCACGTGGC
>CAXUEE010000011.1:32034-32589 GCA_964249905.1 uncultured Acidobacteriaceae bacterium | reverse complement strand
GACAGCTACAAGTCGCTCAAGGAAGCGCTGGTTCACGGGGCGCTCGCGCACAACCTCAAGCTCAACGTGACGTGGCTGGAGGCCGAAGGGCTGGAGGCGCCGGACTACCGCGAGCAGTTGTCGGGTTTTGACGGAGTCCTGGTTCCCGGCGGCTTCGGCAAGCGCGGGATTGAAGGCATGCTGAATGCCATCCGCTATGCCCGCGAGGAGCGGGTGCCGTACTTCGGCATCTGTTTGGGCATGCAGACCGCTTGTGTGGAGTTTGCGCGCAACGTCTGCGGACTCGCGGGCGCGAACTCCGGCGAGTTCGATCCATCCACGCCGCACCGGATCATCTATAAGTTGCGCGAGTTGACCGGGGTCGAAGAGATGGGCGGTACGATGCGGCTGGGCGCGTGGGCCTGCGTGCTCGAACCGGGCTCACTGGCCGAGCAGGCCTATGGCACCAAAGAAATTTCGGAGCGGCACCGGCATCGCTATGAGTTCAATCGCGAATATGAGCCGCTGCTGACCGGGGCCGGGCTGCGGCTGACGGGAACGACGCCCGATGCGACG
>CAXUEE010000011.1:29298-32024 GCA_964249905.1 uncultured Acidobacteriaceae bacterium | reverse complement strand
GAGGTGAATCCAGAGCTGATTGATAAGTTTGAGGAGCACGGGCTGCGCTTTGTGGGCAAGGATGCCGAGGGGAGACGGATGGAGATTGTCGAGTTGGCAGGGCATCCGTTCTTCCTAGCCGTGCAGTTTCACCCCGAGTTCAAGTCCAAGCCGCTTGAGCCGCATCCGCTGTTCCGCGACTTCATCGGGGCCAGCTACCGAAGAAAGCTGGACTCGCCCTATGAATTGATCACGCAAGGCGAGACGCCTCACACCGCTGTGCCCGCGGCGAAGGCCTGACCGAGAAGAATCGATCGCGCGTACCGCTGACTTAAGCCCTTGTCCAAAGTAACGAGCGGCAACGACGCCGCGGCCGCAAACGCGACAAGGTAGGAGTCCCCCCAGTCCTTTGGTGATGGTGTACGCCTGGTCGCATAGAAGCGAAACTCAGCTTCCATGCCGAACGGCTCTTCGAGATAAGCCGCACCGCCGTCGCTTCTCCATCGGTCATAGGCGGCCCATGCTCCGGCTTGGTCCACCGTCTCGCCCCGGGCGACGCTGACGTTCGTTGATAATCGCAGGAATCCAAGCTGTGTCATTCTGCAGAATGCAAGCTCCTCATTCGCTCTCAAGGACTGGTACCACGCCCAGCAAATTGAGTGGTGATTGTGACTCCGAAAGGACAGAGCGATCCAGACATTGAGGTCAGGGAAAATCAATGAGGTCATAGATCATCTCGTTGGTGAGGTGAAGTGAGCCAGGTTCTCCCTTATCGAGAGAGGCCGAGAAAGTCGCGACACCTTTTTCTTCACTGGTTCTCGTAGCACCGCGGCCGCTCCCTGCAGCAATAACTGCTTCACGGTCCCGCCTTCAGCCGCTGCGCGGCTCCTCAGCAGTTTGTAGGTCTCATCTGGGATGTCAACCGTCGTCCGCATTTCCGAAAGCTACCATATTTATGGCTCTGCTTACCATCTGTATTCTCGACCCATGACTACCCAATACAACCGGGAGCGCGGCGGCTTGGGTCCGTTTCTGGCATTTTTGCTCGCCGTCCTGATCGGCGCGGCCGGCCTGGCATTCTTCCTGCGTCATGCGCGGGCCGGCTTCCCCGGGCGTCTCGCCACGCTGATCTCCGGCCGCTCCTCCACCTTTGATACTTCGGTTCCGGTCGTCGTCGCGCAGATCCAGAAGCTGAGCCGGCTGGAGACGGTCGTCTATTCCCTGGACACCGTGGTCGAGGGCGCACACAGCAGCCCCGTCGTCCCGGACATCCTCGCCGGAGACAAGATCCTGCTGGTCTGCCACGGAGAGTCGATTGCCGGCATCGACCTTGCCCAGTTGAAGCCGGAAGATGTCCGGATTGACAGGAACGACCAGCACTCGGTGCATGTGAATCTGCCTCCGTCTGAGCTCTTTCTGACGACACTCGACAACCAGCACACCCGCGTCTATCTCCGCACGACCGGCCTGCTGGTGCCGGCCGACCCGAATCTTGAAAGCCAGACGCGGGTGAAGGCACAGCAGCAACTCCAGGCGGCGGCGCTCTCCGATGGGATCCTGGACGCCGCCCGCAAAAATGCGCGCACTACGATTGCGGCCTTGCTCTACGGTCTCGGCTTTCAGCACGTAGAGGTGACTTAAGCGCAAACATCCCCCAAAAGCGGTATATTCCCATGTCCACGAGCGTGGGTTATGATCCACATCATGATGTTGTCTTTTCTGACAACCCGGCTTCTGGGCGGTGTCTCTCCGGAAGTGTCCGAGGCGCTCCCCGAGGATCCCGTCGAGCTGCTCGTGGAGGCCTTTCCCCAGCTCGAGATGGAGGAGGAGTCGACTCTGCTCAAAACCGTTGGCTGGATCTCGGCCGGCCTGGGTGCGGTCGCGTTGGGACTCTTTGTGGGACGGGAGCTGCGGCAACGCTACAAGTTCAACCGCCGCACACCCTATGACTTCTATTCACACTCCGGCGATGAGACCCACGATATGGAGTTCGGCGTCGGCGTCTGAGCCGTGGGCTCAGCATCCGCTCGCGTCTGGAACGCCCGGCTGAGTTACCATCGAGACCGATGGACACCTTGAAACCGGCCCTCCTCTTCCCTGGCCAGGGCTCGCAGAGCGTCGGCATGGGCCGTGAGCTCTACGAGACGTATCCTGTCGCTCGCTCTGTTTTCGAGCAAGCGGATGCGGCACTCGGCTTTCCGCTCTCGCAGATCATCTTTGACGGCCCTGCCGAGACCCTGCAGGAAACCGAACACACCCAGCCCGCCCTGCTGACCGTTTCGGTTGCCGCCTGGCGCGTGCTCGCCGAATCGGTTCCCGAGCTGAAGCCGTGTTTCGCTGCCGGGCACTCGCTGGGCGAGTACTCCGCGCACGTCGCGGCCGGGACCATGAGCTTTGCTGACGCTATCCGCACGGTGCGTTCCCGCGGGCAGTTTATGCAGGAAGCCGTGCCCGCCGGCGAGGGCAGCATGGCCGCTGTTCTTGGCCTAGCCGCCGAACAGGTCAACGATCTTTGTGCGCAGGCTGCCGACGAGCTTTCCGCGCCCACCGCTGCCGACGCGACGCCGACAGAGTCCGAAGAGGTGCGGGCGCAGGTGGCGCGCGCCATCGTTTCCCCCGCCAATCTCAACTCTCCGGAACAGATTGTGATCTCCGGATCGAGGGCCGCGGTCGACCGGGCAGTCGAGCTCTGCCGCGCTGCGGGCGCAAAAAAAGTAGTCATGCTGCAGGTGAGCGCGCCCTTTCAC
>CAXUEE010000011.1:21578-29288 GCA_964249905.1 uncultured Acidobacteriaceae bacterium | reverse complement strand
CTGACCCCCACGCTCGAAGCATTGGTGCTTGAGGACCCCACCTTCCCAGTCGTCTGCAACGTCGACGCGCGTCTGCTGGCGCGCCACACGGACGTGCTCGACGCGCTGATCCGGCAGGTGACCGGCCCCGTGCGCTGGGTGGAGTGTGTTGAGCTCCTGGTCGCGCAAGGGGCCACGCACCTGATTGAGCTCGGCCCGGGAAAGGTGCTCACCGGACTTACCCGGCAGATTTTGGGACGGGGTGTGATGTCGCCCGTCAGCCTGAACGTCGAAGACAAGGCGTCGCTTGAGAAGACGATCGCCGCCCTTACCACCGATCAAGGAGCCCAGCCATGAGCGCACCCGTGAATCCCGGAGATGTCATCGAGAACTTCACCACCGAGGACCAGGACGGCCAATCCGTCTCGCTGTCCACTTTTGCGGCGAAACCTGTGGTCCTCTTTTTTTACCCGCGCGCCGATACGCCTGGATGCACCGTCGAGGCGTGCAGTTTTCGCGACGCCATCTCGGACCTGAAGAAGGCGGGCATTGCGGTGCTCGGCATCTCGCGTGACACGGTAAAAGCTCAGAAGAAGTTCGCGGAAAAATTTCACCTCCAGTACCCCTTGCTCGCCGACCCCGACGAGAAGATCTGCGAGGCCTTTGGCGTTATCAAGCCGAAAAACATGTATGGCAAGGTGGTCAAAGGTGTCGAGCGCAACACCTACCTGATCGCGCCAGCGGATGCCGAGGGCAAGCAGCGGCTGCTGCATCTCTGGACCAAGGTTAAGCCCGAGGGCCACGCGGACGAGGTGCTCGCTTACGTCAAAGCGAACGTGCCGGCGTAGCGCGCTATGATCCCGCGGGGACGGAGCGTCCGCATCCCGGCTCTGTTGATGGCGGCGGCTGGGGCGCTGTGCGGACTGGGGTATTACAGCATCAGTTACCCGCAATCCCAGGTGTTTGGGCGAACGCTGGTCGCCCCTCCGCGGCGCAACCAGATTGCCCTCACCTTCGATGACGGCCCCAATCCCGTGGCCACACCCCGTCTGCTGGATGTGCTGGCTCACCACGGCGTACGCGCGACTTTTTTCCTGATCGGCAACTTCGCTCGCCGGGAACCGGGGCTGACGCGCCGCATCGTTGCGGAAGGACACCTGGTCGGCAACCACACACTGAGCCACCCCTGGCTTCCGCGACTCTCCGCAGCCCGCATCCGCCGGGAGATTGCCGGTTGCAACCACGTCCTCGAGGACATCCTGGGCCAACCGGTGCGCTCCTTCCGGCCTCCTCACGGGGCACGACGGCCGGCCGTGCTCGAGATCGCAGCGGACCTCGGCCTGCAAACAACCATGTGGAACCTGATCGTAGACGACTGGAAGCCGCAGACTCCCGAAGCCCTGCTAGGTCGGCTGGAGCGCGGCATCCTCGGCAACCAGCGACGAGAACGTGGCACCAACGTCGTCCTCCACGATGGCGGGCAGTCGGCCCTGGGCGAGCCGCGACTGCCCACGGTGCACGCGGTAGAGCTCCTGCTGGAACGTCGCCTGGAGACCACCGCGTTTGTTACTCTAGATGCTTGGTGAGCAACCCGGATGAGTTTGCCGCGAAGATCTCCTGAGCCTCTCGTCTGGCGCGCGCCAGCGACGCCGCGATATCGCCGGTCGGGTAGTATTCCATTGCGATCCAGCGGTCATACTGCAGCTCCGCCAGCGCGCGGTAGATAGCGGCAAAGTGGATCTCTCCACTTCCTGGTTCATGCCGGCCCGGAACATCCGCGACGTGAACCAGACCAATCTGCCCGACATGGGCGGTCAGCTTCTCCAACAGGTTTCCGAAGCTTCGCTGCTCGTGATAGAGGTCGTACAACACCTTCACGTTTGTCTGGTTGACGCGCTCCGCGATCTCGAACCCCGCGCTCACCGTCGCCAGAAAGATGGAGGGATCTTCCAGCAGGTCGATCGGCTCGATGACGATCTCGATCTTGCGTCTGGCGGCTAACTCCGCGGCTCGTTTGAGGTTCTCGACCGCGACGTCCCGCTGCACGTCTGCGCCGAGCCGCTCGAGGCGTTTGCCGGAGAGCAGGATGACCTGCGGACAGCTCAGCTCCACGGCAGTCTCAAGGTGCTGCTCAAGCTGCTCGAAAAAGAGGGATGTGTCTTCCGGCACCGCGAAGCCGGCCCGCACGCCGCTCATGGCATCGATGACCAAGCCGAGATCGCGCAGGCGGGCCAGCATGCGGCGCCGCTCTTCCGGAGACCAGGTGCGGAACTCACCTACCAGCTCCACGCCCTGGTAGCCGCTCTGCGCGACCAGCTCCAGGCAGCGCTCAAACGGGGCCTGCTTTTCAAGCGCCCAAAGCATGCAAGAGAAGCGTATCCCTCCGGCCGTCGGAACCGGGGACGTGGACAGCGGCGCAAGCAGCGTACCGACCATCAGCTTGGCGGCTTCGCGACGATTCACGGCGACGTGCCTCCTGCTCGATCGTATCAATTCTTCTCGGCGGAAGTCGCTTTGGGCGGACGCCGGCAACCGCACACTTTCCTCTTGATCGGGCTCCATTGTCGCGTACCATGAAGCCACGCCGATGAGTGCCGCGTCCACTGTTCCTGTCTCCGGGCAGCCTGCCGCCCACACCGCACCCGAGCCGCTCTCGATGGGCGCTGTTCTGCGCGTGCCGGTGATGCGCCGGCTCTGGATCGCGCAGGTCGTCTCCGTCTTTGGCGATTTCCTTGCCCTGTTCGCCGTCATAAACTTCCTCACCTTTCATCTCAACGCCCAACCGCAGCAGGTCACCGGGCTGCAGATTGCGTACCTGCTCCCCATCGCGGTGCTTGGCGTTCTTGCCGGCGGCTTCGGCGATCGTGGGCCTTTGAAGCCGACCCTGGGGACCGCTGACCTGATTCGCGCCGTGCTTTGCCTGCTTCTGCTGCTGGCTGGGAGCGTCCTGCACTTCTACCTTGTTTTGGCGGCGATCAGCGTCGTCTCGAGCTTCTTCGGACCTGCCCAGGGTGTGGCTATCCGGTCGGCGGTGCCGCTGCACGGGCTGCGGTCGGCGAACGCGCTCATGCAGCAGGTCATGTTCGGCATGCGCGTTCTTGGGCCACCAGTTGCCGGCCTTCTCTACACGCTGCTCGGTGCCCCGGTCTGCTATGTCGCGGACTCCGTCAGCTTCCTCTGCTCTGGTCTGCTGATCGCCTCGCTCGCTCTCAAGAAGCCCTTTACCGAAGCTCTCAGCAGTAGTCCCGCACCGGCTGCCCCTGCATCCAGCAAAGGTTTGGCCTCCATCCTGCCGGACATGCGCGAAGGCATTCACTTCATCGTGCATCATGCGGAGGTGCTGTTCGTCATCCTCGCGCTGGCCGCGGGCATGTTCGTGATCGGCTGCTTCGGTCCGCTGATCGCCGTTTACACCCGTGACTCGCTGCGCGCCTCGACCGGCATCTACAGCGTCATCTCGGCCATGATCGGCGCCGGAATGCTGGTCGGCGTGAACGTTCTGAATACGGTGGGCAAGAAGCTGAAGAACACGACCCTGGTCTACTCCGGCCTAGGCGGCATCGCCCTCGGCTTGTGCTTGCTGGCCGGCATCCCTCATGTCTGGGCGGCCATTGTCGCGGATGGCGTGATCGGCGTCGCCGTTGCGGCCATCGTCGTCCCTGCGAACGTCCTCATCCAGCAGGAAACCCCGCCGGCGCTGATGGGCCGCGTCGGTTCCACCAATATGAGCCTGATCTTTACCGCGCAGATTCTGGGTCTGATACTCTCCGGCATCCTCGCGCAGAGGATCGGCGTACGCAACGTCTTCGCCGTCTGTGCGGTTTTGCTGGTCGTGTTGGGGTCCGTCGGTAAGCTTTTTATGGAGCCGCGGTCGCGTACCGCCACCGTCTGACTCATCCGGATCGGTGTGATTCTCAGGGGCGGAACAACTCCGCATCTCCGCTTCCGCTCTTATCTGTAGGAAGAGGTAGTCATGGTCAATCGGCACATTTTCGCGCTCTCTATTTTTGTGGTTGCGGTTGCAGGCGGCCGTTCGGTCGCTCCTGCGCAGATCTCGGTCAGCATAGGCGCCGCGCCCGTATGCCCGTACGGATACTTCGATTACGCTCCTTACTCCTGTGCCCCCTATGGCTATTACGGGCCGGACTGGTTTAATGGAGGACTGTTTATCGGGGCAGGACCATGGTTTCATGGGTCGCGCGGCTTCTACGGGCACGTAGACAATCGCTACGATCCCCATCATGGGTACGCCGGTCCGATGCCGGAACGTGGTGCGCAGCCTTTCAATCACTTTCAAGGCAATGAGGCACGCGACGGACAAGGTCATATCGGCAACGCTGGACACGGGCCGGAGGGAGAGCATAGCGGCGGATTCCAGGGTGGCGGTCGCCCGGGTGGTCATCGCTAGTTCGGCGAACGCCTTGCCGGAGATGCAAACACTTTCGGGACCACGCCCGCAGCGAGAGGCGGTGGCCCCGATGCTCCAGACGTCCTAATCTAGCAAGCGCCGAGATAAATCATAGATCTCAGCGCAGAAGCTCTTCCAGGGCAAGTGAGAGCTCCGTCCTTTCATCGCGGTATTTGATGATGATCGGTGTGGCTATGGAGAGACCCCAGTCCTGGCCGGGACCATGCTGGACTGCGCGCGAGCCCGGAACGACAACAGCCCCGGCAGGAATCACCAACGGGGTGTCCGCCGAGGCGCGATAGACCTCTTCCCGGACGAGGTCGTAGACCGGAGTGCCGCGGGTAAGTACGGTTCCGGCAGCAAGCACGGCGCGGGAACGTACCACAGTCCCCTCGTACACACCAGTATTGCCGCCGACCAGAACATCGTCTTCAATAATCACGGGGGAGGCGGATACAGGTTCAAGAACGCCGCCGATCTGGGCGGCTGCGGAGAGATGAACCCGTTTGCCGATCTGCGCGCATGAACCGACCAGCGCGTGCGAGTCGACCATCGTGCCCTCATCGACAAAGGAACCTACGTTAATGTAAGCAGGCGGCATAATGACGACGCCGGCTGCGACGTACGCCCCAGCCCGCACCGAGGAACCGCCGGGAACGATCCGGATGTTCTGCTCAGGGGTGAAGGTGCGGGCAGGGTACGTGTGCTTATCGACGTATGCGCCTTCGGCGTGGCTTTGAAGCGTGCCGAGGCGGAAGCCGAGCAGGATACCCCGCTTGACCCAGGTGTTGACCGTCCAGCCGAGCGGCGCGCTTGCGTCCGGGCTGGCAGAGCGGAGAGTGCCAGCCTCCAGTGCATCCCGGAGATCCTGGAATGCGGCAAGTGCTTCGGGGTTGCCGAGGGCAGCAGCGCCCTGGGCGAAAAAATGTTCGATTGAGGCTTCAAGAGCAGACACGTCCGGAGAGACCATGAAAGATAGCTTAGCTGGTTGCGGCTGCGTGGAAGAACCTCGCGATGAGCACGCTTCTTGTTGCAGGTGAGCGGCAGATTTCCCGTTCGTTTCGGCTACGGCAAGGTTACCCGGAAGCTCGACCCAAAGCTCTCGCCCGTATAGGTACCGGTAACTGCCAGCACACTTCGCAGCCCTGAGGCTCCGGCCTGGCCGGGAACGCTCAGCGTTGTCGTTACCGAGCCTCCCGCTGCAATCGTTCCTACGACATCCGGCAAGATGGTAGCCGGCGTCGACCCAAGCGACACACCCGCCAGGACGACCCCCGTCGCGGCCGTTCCTCCCGTATTCGTCAACGTGAGCTGCACTGTCACGGTTGCGCCGCTGCGCGTCAGCACTGGGCTCACCGTCACGTTCGCCGGTGCGGGAACCACCGTCGGTGCAAAGGACACACCCTTGAAGTTCGAGTCCGCAGGAGCCGCCGCCAGCTGCGCAAACGCCTCGCCTGCGGCCTGCGACGCCATCATATACGCCAGCGTGTCGCTGATTCCATAGAGAAACGTTGGATCCAGGTCGTTGATCGTGTAGTTCGTGGCAAACAGCTGCACGACTCCTCCTGAGACCGTTCCGGCCAAGCCCAGCAGCCCCGTCGATCCTGCCGCGGTCGTATTCGCCACCAGACCAAGCCCCCGGTAGAGCGTATACGCCAGGCTCCACGTCCCCGACCCGTCCGTGCTGCTGTTCACCCACTTCTGCAGCCCGCCATCGCCCAGCGTGCTCGTCGCCGAGTTGTTCTTCGGGCTTCCGCTGTCCGCGACATACAGCGTCGCCGCATTCGCGAAGAAGAAGTTCTCCGGACTTACATTGATCTGCAGTCCCGCATTGAGTCCGTTGCCCGTGCTATTCGTTCCGGAGGTAATCGTCACCTTGCCCGTGCCGCCGGTGTTGCCAAACCCGTTCAGCATCACCGGCGCACCCACGGTCGCCGCCGGTGGCGTTCCAGCCGTGCCCAGCGTCCCCACATAATCCCGGTTTGACCCCGATCCCTCTTTGCTGTCCACAGAAACATACAGCGAGTTGTTCACCAGCTGCACGTCTCGCGCATCCTGCGCGATCGTGTTCGACGTCGTATCGAGCCCGGTAATCGCTGTCGGCGCCGTGTTCACCGCACCTACCGCGCTATAGAACACGCCACCGGTCGCATCGCTCCCGCTGCCTTGTCCTGACACATACACGCTGGTTCCATTGGCCGTCGCCACACTTCGCGGATTATTGGTGTTGAACACGTTGTAGAGCGCGGTCGATGAGTTCACACTCCCGTTCGCATCGATCAACGCCGCCACCCGTGCCACCGGCGTATAGCTCTGTCCGGTCAAGCTGCCCGACTGCGCCAGCGCCAGCGAAGGCGCTGCCCCATACTGTGCCGGATTTGCGTCAAACACTGCCGCATTGATCCCGTATCCCGCCACCGCCAGGTATTGGCCCGACGCCGACAGTTGGATCGATCCCTCCGACGAAGATCCATATTCACCCGACACCGGCAGATTCGCTCCTGTCGCCGTCTGCGGCAGCACCAGCGAGTTCACGTACGCCGCGCTCGCCGTTCCCACCGGAGCAAACTGAAACAGCGTCAGCGGCGCTGCCTGATTATCCCCGTATCCGCCCACCGAGCTGTTTCCTGTTCCCACGCCCGTACCGTTCGGCACATTGACGCACGTCCCCGCGTACACCCCGCAGCCCTCGACGACCACCACCAGATTGCCCGGGAGAAACACGGGCGTCTGCTGCGCGTCAGACGCCGCAACTCCCACCAGCGCCGCTGCTCCAGCAATTGCACTCAACGCCGATCTGCCAACGAGTCGATTCACACGCCGCTCCTGAAGAAGGTTGCCGGTATCGTATCGCGCTCCGGTTACGGAATCATAACTCGGCGCCGAGCCATTATCAGAAGTGATCAGTCAGCCGGGAGGGCAAGCGCAGGAGACAGGAGGCTCCTATGCGCCGCAAACCAAAGCTTGTCTCTTAGTGCACGCGCACCCACGTCTGCGTCCGTCCCAGCAGCGAGATCCCAAGGAACCCTCGCACCACCAGTTTCGCGCCGCCATCCGCAAGCCGAAACTTGCACCGGTACACCTTTCCCGTGTCCGGATCCAGAATGTCTCCGCCGCTATATTCGCCGTCGGTCAGCGTCATGTTTCGCAAGATCATCAGTCCGAGGATCGCCTTTCCTTTTCGATCGTCCTTGCAGTCATCGCAACGGCTCTGGGCATCCTTGCTGTCGTACACACGCGAGATCGTTCCGAACCAGCGGCCGTTCTGCTCAAAGACCCGAACCTCGCCCTTTGCCTGACCGGTCTTGTCATCGAACGTCTGC
>CAXUEE010000011.1:18412-21568 GCA_964249905.1 uncultured Acidobacteriaceae bacterium | reverse complement strand
CTGCCAGTCACCCGCCGCCGTCTGCGCCGGAGCGACTGTCTGCGCTGGAGCGGCCGTTTGCGGTCTCGGAAGCGCTCGCCTCCCGCCGGCAAACAGGAGAACCAGCACCCAAACAGCCGTAACCCGGAAAATCTTCAAAGCTCCCCCTATACGGCCAAATGTGACCTTCCAGACAATGGACCAGCAAGCCGGTCGGCGACCAGTCTACAGCTCGTCAGCCTGGCTCCTGCAGGCTCAGCCTCGCCAGGGTCTCTGCCAGCACACGCACTCCAGCAGCCATCGCCGCCGGCTCAGCGTACTCGTCCGGTCGATGACTGACGCCGCCGCGGCACGGAATAAAGATCATCCCGACCGGACACACCTGTGCCATAAAGAGCGCATCATGATAGGCGCGGCTGACCAGGCGCATACTTTCCACTTTCGCATCCCGGCAAGCCGCTTCGATGGCATGTATCACTGCCGTCGCACAGCCTGCCGGCTCATCCGCATTGCTCATCGCAGACGTTATCGCGACCCCTCGCCTCTGCGCGATGTCCTTACACTTGAGAGCGATCGCCCCCAGCACCGCATCGCGTCGCGCCAGGTCCACGTCCCGCACATCGAGCGACAGCCGAACCCGCGCAGGCACCGCATTCACCGCCCCCGGAAAGACCTCGCACCGCCCAACCGTTGCCACAGTATCGGCCGCATGCGTTGCGAGCGCCGCCGCTTCGACCGCCAGCATGACCTCCGCCGCCGCCGTCAGCGCATCGTGCCGCAGCGGCATCAGCAGGGCGCCCGCGTGCCCGCCCTCGCCCTCCACCAGGATGCTGCCACCGGCCGGTGCGGCTATATGGGTCACGACACCAACCGGCACCTGCTCCCGTTCGAGCTGCGGCCCCTGCTCAATGTGCAGCTCGACGAACGCGCCATAGGATCCATGCGCGAGCTTCACCTCGGTCAGCGCGCCGCGGTATCCTGCGGCGGATCGTGCCTCGTCGAGCGACACGCCTCTCTCATCCACAAGCCCCTGAGCAGCGTTCGCATCGAGCGCCCCTGACAGCAGACGCGATCCCAGGCACCCAAGACCGAAGCGCGTCGGCTCCTCCGACGTAAACAGGATCAGTTCCACGCTGCGCCGCGGCTGAAAGCCTGCAGCCTGCAAAGCACGAATGGCCTCGAGCCCACCCAGCACGCCCACCGTTCCGTCGTACATCCCGGCGTTCGGGATCGCGTCGATATGCGACCCCGTTGCGACCGCGGCCAGGGACGGCCCTGCGCCTTCCCAGCGGAAGAACGTGTTGCCCACCGCATCTTCCCGTATGGCAAGGCCGGCCCTTTGCGCAAGCTCCTTGAGCCAGGCTCGCGCCTCCCGATCCCGCTCTGTGAAGACGATGCGCGTCACCGGCGTCTCGCCTGACTTCACCGGTTCCGCGGAGGGCTGCGTAAACGCTGCGAGCTCCCGGAGCTCGCGCACCAGCCGCCGTTCGTCGATCGCAAGCTTCATAGTGTTGGCATCCGATGAAAGTTTTTGTAGATCAGGTACTTCGCAGGCCCGTCGGCGTCCGCCTCGAACCACTGCGGGCAATACGCTTCCATCCATATAAAGTCGCCAGGACCTACCTGGTGCACATCGTTCCCGAGCCGATACGTTCCGCTGCCGGAAAGCATCAGCAGTCCGTGCTCCATGTAGTGGATCTCCACCTGCGGCAGCGCCGCGCCGCTCGCGTAGGTCATGGTGTTTACGGCAAAATCATAAGCGAAGTCTGAAGGCACCAGGCATAGCACTTCGATATCCTGGCAATCGCCTAAGGACTGCGACGCAAGCGAACTCTCCCGCCCGGAAAAGGCAGCCGGCATCGCCGCGCCCCTCAGTCTTGAATACCGTTTGACAAGTACAGCGCAACGCAGCGCGCGTCTGGCAACGATTGTGCGCTTCATACCCGGAGGAGCATACCCGTAGTCTCCTGCTGTCATCTCGCTCGTACCCTCCGGCCCGCGCACTTCGCACGTCCCATCCAGCAGGAAGAAAAACCGGCTATGCCGCGATGTATTCCACGTTCCGCCGGGCTCAAGCTCTAGCGTAAGCCAGACAAACTCCGCTCCCAGCGCCGGCGAGGCGTGCACAATCGCCACCCCACCCACGATCTCCGGCATGGGCGTCCGCACAAAGGTGTCCGGAGTCTGCAGCAGATACGCAGGTTGCCGGCTGCTCCGCGTCCGTCCGCTTGGAGAGGGCGCGGGGTTCATGCGGTTTCTCCTTCGAGCAGCGCGAACTCGGCCTGGTCCAGCAGCGCACGGCATACCCGCAGTGCGGCTTCCACATCGGCGACCAGGACCGACTCCGAAGGATGATGGCTGATGCCGCCCGGGGAACGCACGAAGAGCATCGCCGCCGGTATGCGGCCGGCCAGGATCATCGCATCATGGCCGGCGCCGCTGGTCATCTCCTCGGGTGTCTCTCCAGCGCTGTGGGCAGCTCGCATCAGCATTCGCCGCAAACCGATATCCATCTCTACCGCACGCTGCTCGCTCGTCGGGACGATCGCCAGCTCGAGCCCGCGCGCGTTAGCTATTGACTTCGCTGCTCGCAGTACTGTCCTCACCACAGCGCAGCGAGCCTCGTCCTCCGCGTGCCGCACATCCAACGTCACCTCGGCCGAGCCGGCGATGACGTTCGCGGCACCTGGGGTGACTCGGACATTTCCGACCGTCGCCACCAGTCCCGGCGTGGTCTGCGCCGTCTCTTCCACCAATCCGATCCACGCTGCTGCAGCCGCGAGCGCATCCTTACGCAGCGGCATCGGCGTGGTTCCCGCATGGTTCGCCTGCCCGCGAAACGTTAAGAGAAAGCGGCTCTGGCCCACTATGGACGTCACTACCCCAAGCGGCTTGTCCACGGACTCGAGCACCGGCCCCTGCTCAATGTGCACCTCTAAGAAGGCAGATGTTTTGGGAGTCATGAGATTTTCGCTGAGCGGATCCGGATCCAACCCGAATCCGCGGAGAGCCTCGGAAAACAGAACTCCATCCGCATCCCGCAGCGAACAATCGTCAGCCGTAAGCTGACCCAGCAAACCACGGCTCCCCAGAAAGGGCCGCCGAAAGCGGACTCCCTCCTCCTCCGAGAAGGCAATTACCTCGATGGCAAATGAACATCGCCGGCCGCGCAACGAA
>CAXUEE010000011.1:0-18402 GCA_964249905.1 uncultured Acidobacteriaceae bacterium | reverse complement strand
GCAACGAACGGACCAACGCGAGCCCGACCGCCACCCCAAGCACTCCGTCATAGGCGCCCGCATCCGGAACCGTGTCGAGGTGCGACCCCACGAGCAGCACCGGAGCGTCCGGCTCGGCGCCTGCGTACAGTCCGCGTAGATTGCCCACCGCATCGACCCGCACAGCCAGGCCCAGCGCCTCCATCTCCGCACGCAGCAACCGATGTACCTGCCGCGTGGCCGGGGAGAGAAAGAGCCGCGTGATCGTCCCTGGAACATCGGTTAACGCGGCAATGCGGGTGCAAAGATCGAGTGCGTACTCTGCCCCGAGCGCCGAGGCTTGCGCAGCCAGCACAGGGGCTTCGCTCATAGGCGCACCTCCCGCCCCGGGGGTGATGCTGCGAAGCGGCCCTGCTCGAAGACTGTCTGCCCCCGCATGACCGTTTGTTTCACCCGTCCGCGAAGCCGCTGCCCAACGTACGGCGAGACAGCGTACCGGAAGTGCAGGTCCTCCGCAGCCACTGTCCACTGCTCCTCCAGCGCGAAGACGACCAGATCCGCATCCGCGCCTGCGGCAATCCCTCCCTTGACGCCACCGAGCCCAGCCAGCTGTGCGGGTGCCTCACTTAGCCAGCGCACCAGGTTCGGCAACCCAAAGCCTCGCTCAACCATGCCGGTCCAGAGCACGGAAGCCGTCAGCGAAAGACTCGCGATCCCGCCCCACGCCGTGCCAAAGTCGCCTGCCGGCAGGCCTTTCATCTCCGGCGGACAGGGTGAGTGATCGCTCGCCACCAAGTCAATTGTTCCATCCGCCAGCCCGCTCCAAAGCTCTTCGCGATTCGACGCACCCCGAATCGGAGGCGCGCACTTCAGCAGGGTGCTTCCGTCTGCTATCTCCTCGGCCGCGAAATGGAGATAGTGCGGACACGTCTCTACCGTCAGCGGCAGTCCCTCGTCTCGCGCCGCCCGCACCATCGGCAGGGCCTGCGCCGTCGACAGATGCACCAGGTGCACCCGGCAGCGGAACTCCCGGCACAGGGCAATCATGAGCCGGATGGCCGCCAGCTCCGCCTCGTCCGGACGCGACCGCAGGTACGTCCCGTACCGCTTCCAGTCTTGACCCGCCAGGGCTTGGCTCGCCTCCGCGATCGGTCCGGCCAGCTCCGCATGCACCAGCAGCGGAAGCCCGGATTTTGCGATTCGCGGCATCGCTCGCCGCAGGCCTGCCTCATCGATCGCGCCCAGCCCCTCGCATCCGGGATAAAGGAGAAAGCACTTGAAGCCTGCCACTCCGGCTTCAGCCAGTGGGAGCAGATGAGCTTCGTTTCCGGCTTGCCCCTCGCCCACGGCACCGCCCCAGGCACGCCAGTCGACCATGCATTTGCCAGCAGCGGCAGCACGCTTTTCCGCAAGCGCCTCCACCGTCGTCGTCTCCGGCAGACAGTTTAGCGGCATATCGACCAACGTGGTTACGCCCCCGGCGGCGGTGGCCCGCGTTGCTGTCTCGTAGCCTTCCCACTCCGTCCGCCCCGGCTCATTGACGTGCACATGCACATCGATCAGCCCGGGAAGCAGCGCGTCCTCCCCGTAATCCTGTAAGGTGGTCACTGGACCGGGAGCATCTGCCTCGGCCAAGCGAACGATCGTCCCCAGCAGGTCATCCACAATCACCGCCGCCGGCCGTACTTGGCCATCCACGACAGCTCGACGCGAGATGTATGCGGTCAGGCCCATGGGCTATTGCTTACCTTGTACATCGGCTCCAATCCCAGCGGCTTTGGCCTGGCCGATCTACCGTTCTAGAAACGCAGCTACTCGCCCACACTTCCGTAATCCCGCGCCGGCGCACCGGAGACCGGCTTGCCTTCCTGTACGTAGTTCCGGTTCCACTTCGGAATCTCGACCACATACGTCCCCGGCTTCTCGATCACGGCCTGGCATCCCAGCCGGCTGTTAAGTTGAATATCGGCGGCCGTCTCCATACGATCCAGCTCCTTGTCCTCGGCCTCGGACACACCCTTTGCACCATCCTTGATCCACACGTGGCAGGTCGTGCATGCACATACGCCGCCGCACGCGTGGTCGAGAAAGATGTCGTAGTTCTCCGCGACATCTAGAAAACTCATCGGCTCGCCATGTCCTTCATAGGGAAGAGTGCCGAACGGAAACTCGACAGACTTGTTCTCCGGCAGGAACGTTACGCGGACGATGCCCTCCGCGGGCGGCTTTGAAAAATCGACTTCAGGCAACAGCTTTGCTTCATGGGCAGACATTGTGCTTTGATTCTACTGCGAACAAGAGGAGCTCTTTCAGATGACGATGAACCCGCTGGACCGACGCGCTTTCCTGAAATCAATCGGCGGTGCAGGGGCAGCGTGTGCCGCGACCGGCGCTGCGTTCGGCCTCGACCTCGATCTGCACTCCGGAGAAGGACACATCGTCCATGAGATCGCCGCAGCCCCGCAGGATGCCATGGACAAGCCGAAGTACACCATCCGGTTCGCCGTATGCGGCTTCAGCCACGACCACATTCATGGCATGATCGGCGCGGTCCAACGCGGCGGCGGGGTCCTCGCAGGCTTCTACGGCGCGGAGCCGGATAAGCTGGCCGCCTTTAAGCAACGCTACCCCGACGCCAAGCAGTACGGCTCTGAAAAAGAGATTCTCGACGACTCCTCCCTCCAACTTGTCTTGAGCTCGACGATCCCCCACGAGCGCGCCCCGCTGGGCGTTCGCGTCATGAAGTCCGGCAAAGACTTCCTCTCCGACAAACCCGGGGCCACCACCCTCGAGCAGATCGCCGACATCCGCAAGACGATCGCCGAAACCAAACGCATCTACGCCATCCTGTATAGCGAGCGGCTCGAAGTGAAGGCCGCCGTCAAGGCCGGCGAACTCGTCCAGGCAGGCGCGATCGGACGCGTGCTCCAGACCATCAACATCGCCCCTCATCAGATCTTCCAGAAAGGCGCCGGTGATAACGGCGGCGCAGGCAGCCGTCCCGAATGGTTCTGGCACCCCGAGCAATACGGCGGCATCCTGTGCGACATCGGCTCCCACCAGGTCGACCAGTTCCTCTTCTACACCGGCTCCAAAAAAGCCGAGGTCGTCGAGTCTCAGATCGCGAACGTCAACCATCCTGGTCGCCCGCACTTTCAGGATTTCGGCGACATGGTTCTGCGTGGCGAGCGCGGCCTCGGCTATGTTCGTCTGGACTGGTTCACCCCGGACGGCCTGGGCACCTGGGGCGACGGACGGCTCTTCATCCTGGGCACGGAGGGTTACATCGAGGTCCGCAAGTACACCAACGTGGCCGTCAGCAAACAGGGCAACAATCTTTTCATCGTCGACAAGAACCAGTCGCGTTATATCGATTGCAACAACGTGCCCCTACCCTTCGGCCCGCAGTTCGTCGCCGACATCGTCAACCGCACTCATATCGCGCAGGATCAAGTCCAGTGTCTGCTCGCCGCTGAACTGGTCGTTACCGCGCAGAAGAACGCCAAGTTAGTGAAGCTCGAGGCTTAGTGCTTCCGAACGCGGTAAGTGGCCGGATCTGCTGACGCTTCTTGCTTCGCTCACCTCCACCCTCCGCGCGTAATATCCAGAGGGTGTTGCGACAGCCGCGCCGCAAGCAGGAGGAGCGCTGCTTAGAGCAGGTCGGCAGCCTGGAGATCCTTCTTCATGCCGTCCCAGCTGCGGCGGGTAGAAGCCTCCGGGGTACCGCCGCCTTTCCAGTGGGTTTCAAGGTTGACGGCATTGTGGTAGCCGCTTTTGGCAAGAGCACGGAACTGGGCGGTCCAATCGATGTAGCCCACGTCGACCGGCGACCAGACCATCTTGCCTGCATCATCCTTGACGGCGTTCTTGACGTGGCAGTGGTGGATGCGGTTCTTGGGAAGCGCGTCCCAGCCGGCCGGAAAGGCGTCGAGTTCGCCGCGCATCACGGCATTTCCCGGGTCCCAGTTCAGGGCCAGATTTTGAGAAGGAACGCCGGCGAGCGTTGCGGCGGCTTCGCGCCCGGTAGCCGTATTGCAGGCGAACTCATTCTCAAGCACAAGTATTACGTTCTGCCGGGCTGCCTTTTCAGCGGATTGCTGAAGCTGGTCGTTGATGGCAGCGCGATATGGCTTCACATCGTCAATCCGCCAGAAGTCGAAGCAGCGAACCTTGTTGGTCTTGAATTGTTTCGCCAGCGCGATCGAACGCTCGAGTACCTCGTCCTGCTTCTTGAAACTAACCTCGTCGGCTCCGTGCATATCCTCTTTGGAGCTGTACTGGGAGTGCGGAGCGCCGGGCCAGTTCACCTTGTAGAGCGGGCTCGAGATGTCGGTGACCTGCAGCCCGTACTTGGCGAGAACCTTCTGGGCGTCGGCGAGCTCGGCATCGGAGCAGACCTGGATGTTTTTGCCGTAGATCTCGCGCAGCTCGACGAAGTGGAGACCGAAGTCATGCGCGATGACGGAGCAGGCATGGTCGAAGTCCTGCGAGATTTCATCGGAAATGACGCCGACCTGGAAGGGTGAGTCCGCGGCGAAAGCGCGGACGCGTGTCGCGGCCAGGGCGGTGAGAGCGCCGGCGGCGAAGGTTCGGCGAGAGATCCGTTGGGTCATGCGCGGCTCCTGAAGTCCTCCCCACGATAGCGCAGTTGAAGCTGCCTTGGCAGGAGGACGGGAACTACGGATGGTTCGGCTCCGGGGAAGTGCCCGGCGGCGCCGCGGCGTCCGGCAGGTCGGGAGGCGGAGCGGAACCGAAGTAGTACGTGAGACGATTGCGGATTTTGGCGTCAGGGTAGTCGGGAATTTTGACCGCGAGACGATGCAGTCCGGGCTGGACGGGCGATCCATCGGCGGAGGCTGGCTGAAAGCTGATCAGGTAATAGTTGTGGATGTGGTTGGACAGGCGGTGAACGCCGGCCTCAAATCCTTTCTGCGAGTTGAAATTGGAGTATTCGCCGCCGGTCATTTCGGTAAGCGTATGGGCCACGTTGCGGCGTAGAGCGTTGACGAGCAGCAGGATCGCCTCCCTGGGGTTGGGTGCGGGCCCTCCGAAGGGAAGCATCTTCAGCAGATCGTCCTTGCCGGGGTTGAAGGAGATGGCGTCGACGACGGTGTTGGAGCGGGCGAGGTTAGCGGCCACTTCGGCGGTGCGCGTCTCGGAGCCGTGATCGCGGGTTTCGCCGATGAGCAGAATGGCGCGGCGGTCATGGTTGGTGGCGGGAAGCTTGTCGAATAATTTGTTGGCGTAATTGACAGCATCGAGGGTGCGGGCATCTTTCTCTTCGTCGCAAGGCTGGAGGTTAGTGAAGGCATCGGCCAGGCGCTTGTCGGAGTGGGTGAAGGAGGTGAGCAGCTCAATCTCGGAGCCGTAGTTGATGAGCGCGATCTGGTGTGGTGCACCGCCGAGGAGATCGTCGACCATGGCAGGCAGGCCGTTCATGTGGCCGAACTGCGCGAAGGCGGAGCGGGAGCACTGGACGACGACCACAAGATTGAGGCCGAGAGCGTCGGCATCCTCGTCGATGCGGAGGGTCTGCGGGACGCCATTATCGAGCAGGGTGAACTGTGCCGGCTGGAGATCATAGAGCATGTCTCCATGGTGAGTCTGGACCTGCGTGGGAACGAGAACCAGGTTCGACTGGCTGCGGACGGTAAAGGGCGTCTGGTCGGCTGGGGTTGGAGCGGCAGGAGTTTGCGCCAAGGCAGTCGCAGCGAGAAGCATTAGGAAGAGGAGCAGGACTCGCATGGTGCGAGTTTAGACGTCCCGGAGGCGCAGGCGTGACTCCCCGAGAGGCGTAGAGCCGCTCATCCGGGAGGAGCGTTGGCCTCGGCGGTTCTGCGGTGAAGAATCTTCGCGACTCTTCCTGCATCGCCAGCGTCTACACTGAAGCTGTGACCAAAGCAGTTTTTCCGCCACTCAGTTCACACATGCGCAGCCATTCACAAAACAAGGTGCGGCGTGGTTTCCGTACGATGTATGAGGAGCCTTCGCTTTGACCTCCGGTGAGATGCCAGGAAATCCGCGCAGCTTTCTGCAAGCCATCTCCGAGAGCCGGGTCAATTACGCGGCCGCATTTGTGATGGACTTCGTCTGCATCTGGCTGTTCGGCTATCTCGGCGTGCGGGAGCCATTCCGCTGGCCCTCCGCCGCGGTGAGCTGGTTCATCGGCTTCCTGCTGTTCAGCCTTGCCGAGTACTCCATTCATCGTTGGCTGCTGCACAATCCGAAATCTTTCCTCTTTCCCTTGCATGACGCCCACCATAAGCACCCGCATATGCCGGCGTCGGCGTTCTTCCTGACCGGGACAGTGGTGCTGCTGATGGTGTGGTCGTTCCTGCGTTACGTGCTTCGCTACCACTCCGCAGGATTCTTCATCTCTGGATTCGCGGCTGCTTACAGCTACTACGGCATCCTCCATCACGTAGAACATTCCACCCGCATCAACCAGATTCCCTTCCGCTGGCTGCAGAAGACGTGGGCCGCGCACAGCGTCCATCACCGTCTGGACGCGACCAACTTCGGCGTCACCACGTCCTTCTGGGATCACGTGTTCAAGACGCAATACAAGAGCAGGCGCAAAGGCGTTTCCACGCCGTAAGCGAGGACGCGGTCCGTCCCTGACCAAAATTCCCGCACCTTTGCCAAGGGTGCTCTTACGGCGAAGCAGCATCCAGTTCTCGCCTGCGCCGCTCTTCGTAGCTGCGGACGTGGGTATGCGCCAGAGCAAGAAGCGGCGTGGGCAGGCGATGCTGTCCGGCGCGCTGCAGCAGGTCGCCGAGAATGTGCCAGCACTCCACAGGCGCACCCGCTTCGAGGTCACGGAGCATGGAGGCCGTAAAAGGGGAACCGGCCCGGGAGATCATGCCGGAAGCGTAGTCCAGATCGCTGGCAGCGGGCGGATGGCCTTCCGCGGTTGCGACGGAGGCGCACTCGGCGAGCAGGGCCTGCGAGAACGGCAGGCCTCCAGCGGCTACGATGTCTCCGAGAGAGGCGCGCATCAGGCAGGTGATGCCGGCGTAGGTAGCGATGGAGATCCACTTGATCCACATCTCCTGCACGATCCGGGGACTGAGTTCAGCGTCGAAGTTGGCGCCGGATAAGGTCTGGAGGATGGCTTCGAGGCGCGGACCGGCATGCATGTCCGGGGCTTGCCTCGGATCTCCGAAGGCAAGGCGGTGGACGCTGCCGAGATGGCGGAGGATGCCCTCAGAGGTGAGTGTGGCGGAGATGTTGCTCAAGCCGCCCAGAACGTGCTCCTGCCCGAAGCGCGAGGCGAGTGCGTCCATGTGCGCCATGCCATTCAGCGAAGGCAGAATTGCGGTTCCGGGGCCGACCGCGGCGGCGAAGTCGTCCATGGCGCTGGCGAGGTCGTGGGCCTTGCAGCTGAGCAGGATGAGGTTAAAGGTTGTCTCGAGCGCCTCCGCGAGCACAGTGGGCGGAGCAGCCAGATGCAAGTCGCCGAAGGGGCTTTGGACATGAAGGCCAGAGGCGGCCAGCTGTGCGGCGCGGCGTGGCCGTACCAGGAAGGTGACGTCGCGTCCGGCGGCGAGCAGGCGTGCGCCGAAGTAGCCGCCGAGAGCCCCGGCACCGACGACAAGGATTCGCATGAGTCGATTGTAGAGGGGCACGCGTCTGAGGAGGATGAGCTGCGAAGAGCGAGGCGGGCAACGATGAGCACAGATACGAGCGAAGCCGTGAAGCGAGCGGTGTATCCTTCGGCGCGGATAGCAGAGCAGGTCGATACATACTTCGGCGTGGCGGTCCGGGATCCATACCGCTGGATGGAGGAACTCGACTCGGCGGAGCTGAAGGCGTGGATAGACGCGGAGAATGCCCTGACGCAAAGCTTTTTAACGGAGCGGCCGGAAGAGGCTGCGGTGCGCGACGGCATGCACGCACGGCTGATGGAGCTGACCGATTACGAGCGTTTCTCCGCACCGCGGCTGGAGGCGGGACGATACTTCTATCAACGCAACGCCGGACTGCAGAACCAGGCCGTCCTCTACTGGCAAGAGGGTGAGGGGTCCGAGCCGCGTGTGCTGCTGGACCCAAATACGCTTTCCTCGGATGGGACGGTGTCGCTGGGATCGTTCTCCATCGCCGACGGTGGCCACCGGATGGCGTATGCGCTGGCCGAGGCGGGCAGCGATGTGCAGACGGTGCGCGTACGAAAAGTGTCCACGGGGGAAGATCTTCCGGACGCCGTGGAGTTCGTCAAGTTCAGCGGTATTAGCTGGATGCCGGATGGCAGCGGCTTCTTCTACTCAAGCTTCGGGGTGCCGACGCCGGAGGAGCAAGCTGAATCACTCAAACGTGCAGCGGTGTTTCATAAGGTATTTTTCCACCGGCTCGGCACCCTGCAAAGCGCGGATGCGATCGTCTTCGAGCGGCCGGACGACGGCGAAGTCCTGTGCGCCGCGGAGGTAAGCGAGGATGGCCGATGGCTTTTCCTGGCGCAGAGCAAGGGTCACACCAATGCGTTGGCAGTCAGGGACCTGAGCGCGCCCGGGTGGGAGCGGGCGGACGCGCCGATTATTCAGATTGCGGCCGTAGACGATGCTC
The DNA here is from genome assembly GCA_964249905.1 of uncultured Acidobacteriaceae bacterium. Lineage (GTDB taxonomy): Bacteria > Acidobacteriota > Terriglobia > Terriglobales > Acidobacteriaceae > Edaphobacter. The sequence continues at coordinate 9,861 of CAXUEE010000011.1, read as the reverse complement.
GCTATGAACCGGTCGGCAGCATAGGCAGCGAGATTTGGATGATGACGACCAAGGATGCCCCAAAGGGCAAGCTGGTGCGGGTTGACCTACAGCATCCGGAGCGCGAACACTGGGCGGAGCTGGCCGCGGAAGGACCGAACTCGCTCGAGCAGGCGGCGATGGTCGGCGGAATCTTGATCCTGAGCTACCTCGTTGACGCGAAGAGCGAAGTGGAGTTGCGGAGCCTGGATGGCAGCGTTCTACAAAAGCTGGCACTGCCGGGCATCGGGTCGATATTTGTGGGCGGAGGCAAGCAGAGCGACATCGAAATCTTCTTCACGTTTACGAACTACACGACGCCGCCGACGGTGTACCGCCTGGACCTGCGGAGCCGCGAGGTGAGCGTGTGGAAGCAGCCGCGGCTAACTTTCGATCCGTCGCAGTACATTACGGAGCAGGTGTTTGCGACGAGCCAGGACAGGACGCGCGTGCCGCTGTTTGTCACCCACCGCAGGAACCTCCGGCGGGACGGGACAGCACCGGCCTTGTTGTATGGCTATGGCGGCTTTAATATCTCGCTCGGGCCCGGCTACTCGTCTTCCCGAATGGCATGGCTGGAGATGGGTGGCATCTACGCGGAGGCAATTCTGCGCGGCGGCGGCGAATACGGCGAACAATGGCACCTGGCCGGTACCAAAACGCAGAAACAGAATGTCTTTGACGACTTCATCGGCTGCGCGGAGCATTTGATCCAAAATGGTTACACATCAGCTAAAAAGCTGGCGATCCATGGTGGGTCCAATGGCGGGCTGCTGGTGGCGGCGGTCGAGCTGCAGCGGCCGGAGTTGTTCGGTGCGGTGCTGGCCCAGGTGGGCGTGATGGACATGCTTCGCTTCGACCGCTTCACGATTGGCTACGCGTGGAAGCCCGACTACGGCAGTCCAAGCGAAGAGGAGCAGGAGTTTCACGCCATTCTCCAGTACAGCCCGCTGCACAATGTGCGGGCCGGCGTACGCTATCCTCCGACATTAATCCTGACCGGGGACCATGACGACCGGGTTTTTCCGGCGCACAGTTTCAAGTTTGCGGCGGCGCTGCAGGCTGCTGCGGCAGCGACTCCCAGCGCCGCTCCGATGCTGATCCGGGTGGAGACGCGGGCAGGCCACGGCGGAGGCATGCCGCTTTCCAAGCAGCTGGATGGAACGGCGGATATGTACGCGTTTCTTGTCAAAGAACTGGGCATGGGGTGACTTTGTCAGGCATGGGTGCGGATCACAATCCAATCGGCACCCTCAAACCATTGGCGTTCCACGACCTTCCATTGCCCGTCGGCGATGTGGTTCATGATCAGTCGGTCCAGCTTGCGATGAGGGATTGGGCGTCCGTTGTTGAAGACAGCTTCGTGGGCTTGCATGGTATCCAGAGCGCGTTGGTAAACGATCCACTTGGGTGGGGCCTGAGTGAGTTGGGCATCTAAGGTATCGATGGTCTGTTCACTTGTGGTGTCGTACCAGGTCTGAACGTAGTCGTGCCAAGGGGCCACATTGCAGAAGTAGTTGGGGTAAGGATTTTGCAGGGAGAGCAACTCGGTTGCCGGCCCGTCGGACTGGATCTCCGTACAGACTTGCCGCATGAATGCGAGCTGGTCACGCTCCACATACAACTCGCCGTACACCGGGTGATCGTACCACTGCCGATCGAGAAAGAGAGCGCGATCGGTGAAGTGATGCCAGGAGTAAGGAACGCGGGTCTTATAAATCGCGGAGCAAAGGATCAGGGCGGCTGCCAGAGACAGGTAGGCAGCCCTCGGCGCGGTTCGTTGCAGCACGCCGGGCAGGGCCAGGGGAAGCACAAGGAAGAGTAAGGCGACTTGAGGAAAGGCTTCAAGGACGCTCACGCCGGAGGTCATTGCGCCGGCGATGAGTTGCAGTCCCGGGAAAAAGAGCAGCAGTTCCATGGCGTTGAAGCGGGCGATGTTGCCTGTGAGCAGCGCGCGAACAGCCCGAAATAAAACGAAGGCGCCAAGGCTGAGCGAGACGAAGACTCCCACCGCTGTTGCCGCCTCCTCCGGCCTTGCGCCGTGTGTCTGTTGAAGAAGCAGAGCCGTAGAGAGAAGCGCGATGCCAAGGGCAACGACAGAACTCCGGGCTCGCAGACGCAAGCGTTCCCTTTGGGAACGTACGGCGAGGTAGGAGCACGACGCGGCAAGTAGAATCTCCGCAATCAGATTGCCGGCGACGCCCTTTTGCCCAAGCAGGCGAGCCATGCGGACGGGCAATTTAAACGGAGCGAGAAAGATACTGTTTGTACCCCCTTTGATGGCGGCAGCGAGGACCACCGTGCGCATCCACCAATCGTGCAGGGAGTCATGCGTAAGCAGAATGACCAGAACAAATGTGCTCGCCGACAGGACCGCGAAACATAGAACTGCGGCAGCTCTTGCGCGACGAGCCAGAAAGAAAAGCATAATTCCGGAAGCAGCGGCGAGAGCGGTGCCGTCGTTGAGCCGGTTGCTGACGGAAAGCCCGGCAATCACACCGAGCAGGCAAGCCGTGATGAGGACCGGTCCACGCGTGCCCTCTGAGCGCAGCCGCAGCAGAAGGAGGATAGAGTAGACGACGAAGCAGTAGCCGGTCAAGTGGTAGTCGTCGAAGAGGGCCTAGATAGCGGCCATGGAGAGGCTGAAAGCCGCAGCCAGCAGCAACCCGCGTTGCCAGTCTTTCCAGGGCACGTCACGCGCGATCAGAAAGAGACCGTAGCAGAAGGCAGCCAGCTGTAGAACGGCCAGAACCTTTGAGCCAAGCCAGGACACGCCAAAAAGCTGCTGGCTCCACGCGGTAAGCAGGATGAAGAAGGGCTGGAGCGGCAGATGCATGGTGGAATACAAGCGTTCGCCATGCCGCTCCAGGGCGGCGTACCAGAACCACATTCCATCGCCGACAGGATGGATGTTGAGGATGGAGGCGAGTCCGAAACAAAAGCAGAGTAGAGCCGAGACGAGCTGCCATCTATTCTGTTGGTCTACGACTGTGTTTGCGTCAGCCATAAAAGGAACTCTTTGAAAAACGGGATCTTGAGTGAGCACGTTTCTAGAATGACAGAACATGGTCGCTGCGCTAAGTGCTCTCGACGCTCGGCTTCGCGAGTCTACCGGAGAGTACTTCCACAGTGTCGAAGGAAGAAGCAAATCGGTAACTGAGCGCAAACGCCAAAAGTAATAATAAAGTCATTGCTTTAATCTGTCCGCCAAAGCTGTCTTTATGCATGATGAACTCAGTTTCCGGAGCGAAGAGAATCGCAAAGCAACAGAAGACGGCTGTCAGTCCAGGGATCAAGCGGTCCTGAACCTCTAAGGTAAAGAAGACGAGCATCGCCCAGGGCAGGTAGAGGTGGAGCAGCGTGTAGTCGTAAGACACCGGTGGGAGCAGGATGGTGGCGATGGTGAGGCAGAGCACCTGGTTGATGACGGGCAGCCGTCGTATTCGGAGCACCCAGACGGCGAACCCGGAGAGCGCTGCAATGGGTAAGTAACGAGCGAGAAGGAAAGCTAGATTGACGTTGTTGATGGATCGACCACGAAGCAAGCCGATCCACTTGAAAAGAGCAAAGAGGGAATGGTCGAAGCGGATGTCCTGATATTGGACGATGTATAGCTCCCCGAAGCGAGCGATGCCTCGTTGCGTTTCAGTCCAGGAATCAGAGAGATTGGGGTCGACAAGCCATAAGCCGCCGACGGTAACCAAAAGCATGATAGCGATTGCGAGAGCGAACTGCCGGTATTGGCGGCGCGGTAGAAAAAGTGCGATGAAAATAAGCGGGTAGAGTTTGAGGGCGCCTACCACGCCGAAACAGACCGCAGCGGTGTAGCCGTGGTGCTTGAGAAACGTCCAAAGGCCAATAGCGACGAAGAGCCAGATTATCCACTCCATGTTCGCCTGCTCGAACTCGAAGGCGAACGGATAGGAGCAGAAGAGAAGAACCAGGAAAAGCTGAAAGAGGGCGACGGGGGCTAGACCGTGTTTAAGTAGGGCGCGAGCGAAGAGCAGAAGAGCCAGTAGAAAACTGAAAGAGAGTGCAGCGAGGAAAACGTTTGTTGAATGGGGAAAGAGATAAAAGAAGCGATAGACAGAGGCGACCGGTGCTGGATACATGTAATCCGCGCCTGGAAATAGAAAAAAGTAGTAGCTATGGAAGAATCGATAGCGAGGCTGGTAAAGGTAGAAGTCTCTGAAGGGATCGGCCTTTGGCATGAGCGGCCAGTTGTAAGGTGTTCCCCTATGCAGGCAAAGAGAAGAGAAAACTTCTGCGAGGATGCAGACAAGGGTCAGGATGCCGAGCAGCGCGATGAACTGACGCAGTGAGGGCGCAAGTCCAGGAGGGTTACTTCGTGATGAGATATTCATAGTAGCCAAGCAGCTTTTCTCTCTCTTAGCAACGGTATCTATGGACGAGCCGGTTCCGTAAAGTCAACTGTATGACGATACCAAGCGGAGATCATGTCGGCACACGATCAGGAACCAATCTGCGGCTCATACACCGAAAGTTCGTAGCCGTTATCCATTGCGGGAAGAACTGGCGTAAGTGGGGACAGTATGCGGGAGAGGATTTGCGGCTCAGAAACAGGTCGAAGGGATATACTGAAGCGAATTGTTTGCTTGCTGACTGACACCCCGGCGAACAATCATCCTCTATAGGATGCGGCGGGGAAATCTCATCAACGTGATTGTATACTCCGGAAGTGCATTTCTGCGAAGGTATGAGGATGCATGGGTAGAGTTCTTGTAACCGGCGGAAATGGATTCATAGGGTCAGCTCTCATTGAGGCATTGCAAGCAGACGGCTTCGAGGTTCATGCCCTGGCTCATCGCAATCGGGGAAGGCTGGAACGGCTCTTGCCTGCGGATCGGATTCACTCTCAGGGGGAAAGTCCTTATAGCGCGGCTGAGGTGGTAACGGGATTGGAGCCGGAGGTGATTTTCCATCTTGCGGCGGTATACGCCGAGCCCGATTGGATCACAGGGATTGCGTCCATGATCGACGGTAATGTAGCTCTGGGTGCTAGTTTGCTGTTTGGTGCCTCTCATTGTCAGCGGCGAGTTTCGTTCGTCAATGCGGGAACCTACTGGCAATTTTCCCAGTCAGGCGAGTACGCTCCGAACACGTTGTATACCGCGACGAAGCAGGCTTTCCAAGATCTTCTGCACTACTACGAACAGAAGGGCCTTGTTTCAGCGCTCACGTTGGTGCTTTATGACACATTTGGCCCGGCTGACGAACGAAACAAGCTCTGGACACGCTTGATCCGGATGAGAAAAGGCGAACAAATCTCGCTCTCGGAAGGTACGCAAACGATTCAACTCGTGCACTTGGAGGACGTCGTACGTGGCTTTCTGCAAGCTGCATACTGGCTTAGGAGAGGTCAGCCGAAGAAAACGATTTATGCGCTAAACGCGCGTCGGTCCTCAACTCTTCGAGAGATGGTCCTTGAATTGAACGAACGAGCGAATCTCGAGCTTCACTTGAAATGGGGCGAGATGCCAGTATGGGCAGGGCAGGTTCCTCAACCTTGGATGGGCGAACGCCTACCTGGCTGGGAGCCACACCAAAACGTACTGGACGCCATGGTAGCAGAGGCGTTGGACTATCGAGCAAAGCAGGAGACCTACGATGTATGAAGGAAATCAAGCTTTGCCTCTGGTCTCCATCGTGGCTCCTGTCTATAACGAAGAACTAAATATAGAGCCGTTCTATGCAGCCGTAGGACAAGTTACAAGTAATCTCTCTTCGCAGTTTCGCTTCGAATTTGTTTTCACGGATAATCATAGTACGGACCGGACGTTTGATCTTCTGAAGCGGCTCGCGGCAGGAGACGAACGCGTTCGAGTCTTCCGCTTCTCGAGGAACTTCGGATATCAGCGGTCCATTATGACTGGGTACTCCCTAGCACGCGGCGATGCTGCTATTCAGCTGGATTGCGATCTGCAGGATCCTCCAGAGCTGATTGGAGTCTTTCTACAAAGATGGACGGAGGGTGCCGACGTCGTTTACGGGATTAGAATGAAACGCCAAGAGGCTCTTTGGATCAATCTGGCGCGATCACTTTTCTACCGAGTAATAGACAAGTTGAGCGAGGATCGAATTCCAGTGGATGCCGGGGACTTCCGGCTCATTAGCAGAAGAGTGATAGACATTCTACGCAGTCTTGACGATGCGCAGCCTTACCTGCGGGGAACAATTGCCTCGCTTGGCTTTCTTCAAGTGGGTGTGGAATACAAGCGTTCAGCACGCCAACGAGGAGAAAGCAAATTCCCAATCAGTAAGCTAGTCTCTCTGGCTATGGATGGAATCCTAAACCACTCTACTATACCTTTACGCATCTCCACGTATTTCGGCTTGGCTATCTCCGTCTTCACACTGCTGGGGCTTGCGGGCTATCTTTCAGCCAAGCTTATCTTTGGATCCAGATGGCCCGCCGGATTTGCTACTCTAGCAGCCCTGATCCTCGTATCCATCAGCGTGAATGCTATGCTGCTAGGAATTATTGGAGAGTATCTGGGCCGTATGTATACGCAGGTGAAGAAACGGCCTCTTACTATTCTTGAAAGTGTTATTGACCCATCCCTGCAGGTGCAAAGAGATTTGCGGAATTAGGTTAGGCTCGAGTGACTTCGATCGACTCTCGCTGCAAGTGGACTGTCCGCGTATCCCGGCGCTCGGTGTCCCGGCGGGTAACGCGAAGCTCTTCGCGCAGGATGAGCTGCTTGGTCAGGACAAGCTGCTCTTCTACCAGGGGGTAAACAGTTGTGTCGCCTTCCTGGCGTACTGGCGGCGCTGTTTCCACCGGCTGATTGAGCACAATGCGCTCTACATCGAAGGAACGCACGGCAAGAGGAACGTCCAGCGCTTCTTCGTAGATGCCGACGTGTTTATCCAGGCGTACGGTGCCAGTAACAACGGTTCTTTTGCTGATCTGCAACTGCTCCTCGATAACCGGGATGGCGATGTGCTCGTCTTCCGCAAGGGATATCGGCGATTCCTGCTCGCTAAGCGTATTCGCTGCCGCGAGATGCTCAACGAGAAGCACAGTCGGTATCTGCAAAAGCCGGCCGTCGGGAAAGCGGAGCTCGGTGGTCATCCTCGTTCTGTCAAAGACCTCGGTCGCGGTGACGATGTTAGCAGAAGGAGGGGAGATGCTGTCTCTTGTTTCGGGCGTCACGGGGCACTCCGTTTAGATGCTGTAAACATACGAGCCGGACAGCGCTGTCCGGCCCGTACATGCAGGAGGAATAGCTTAGAAACGGTCCTTGCTCGTCCCGGTTGTTGTCGTATCCGCGTAGGTCCCGGTGCGGTCGGCCGTCGTCTGGCCGGGAATTTCCTCGATATCGACTTCGGTCTTCCGCACAGTGTCGTTGATGGTTTCCGTCCGGTCCGATCCCTGCTTGCCGAGGTAAACTTCCTCGACGACGCGGGCGCTCTTGCCGACAACGGCCTCTTCCCCCGTGGCGCGCAGCTCGATCGGCTGCGAACCCACCTGGAAATCAGCGGCGGTAGCCGGGCGGCTTACGGCGCGGCGCTCGATACCGATGCTCTCATTGTGAAGCGTGACGTCCGCGGAAACAGGCCGCTCGACCACATGGGAGTAGACGCGCACGCCGCCCAGGTCCACCTCACGCTTGCCCACAACGAGCTCTTCTTCAACAACGGGGATTGAGGTCTGGCCGCTCATGCCTGCAGCTTCGATTCCGCGAGAGCTGGCAGACGTCTCTTCGTAGCTCGCACTGCGGGTTCCACCTTCGATGTCTCGGGCCCCATGCTGGCGAAGCAGGGCCGCTACGGAGTAAGCCTGATCATCTTCGGCCTTGACGCTCAGCAACGCGCCTCCGGTGTTGACACCCTGCGCATAGTGCTCATGCGCATCCTCATCGCCGCCGGTCAAGGAACTAAAGAAGTTGCTGATACGGTGCCCGATGCCGGTACCGGAATCATTGCTGCCGGCATCCCCGGTGGTGCTGTTCGCCGTTGTGCTCCGTGTCTCGTTGTATCCCGTGCCTTCTCCTTCGTCTTCATAGGCGTCGTTGGCGTGAACGCTGATGTCACTGCTGGAGTAACCCTGGGCTACCAAGGCCTGCTTTACCTGCTGAGCCTCTGCCGTTGTGCTAAAAAGTCCGACGACTGTCTTCATAGAATCTCCTGTGCTTGTCTGGAATGTACCTGGTTACTGTTGCGAAAAAAGTTCGACACGGCGATTGTCTGCCTTGCCTTGATCGGTTGCATTGGTGTCGACCGGTTTCGCTGCTCCGAAACCCTCTCCGGTAAGACGGCTCCGATCAATGCCTTGTGCCGCGAGAAAATCTGTAACTGTCTTCGCACGCTGGTCGGATAACGTGTCGTTGTGCGGCGAAGTACCCGTGCTGTCCGTGTATCCCTCCAACCGCAGGTGAACATTTGGATTGGACTTCATGGCAGCAGCAGCTTGTTGCAACGTGGCCGTACCCTCGGTGGTCAGGGTCGCTTGGTCAGTAGCGAAGTGCACGGTTCCAAGATCGGGAAAAGCAGGGGTGGCGGTAGACCCGGCTGCTGCGGCGGACGACGCTGGTGCAGCTCCGGCGGCGGTGTTCGCCGCTTGATGATGCGCAAAGACGTATGCGAGTAGGGCAAGGAGAAGAAGGAGAGGAAGCAACCAGGCCCAGATGGGAAGGCCGCTTTTTTTCTCCTGATAGATCTTTACGTGTTCAGCCATGAAGGATCTCCCTATTGCGAGGTGGATTAGTTGGAGCGCGAGGACCTGTTTGGGAGTGTCTCGGCAGGAAGCTCCTCTACTTCAATCTGTGTACGTCGGACAGTATCCTCAATATGCTCGACCCGGTCCCTGGCTACTTTGCCAACTACGACCTCCTCGACCACGTGTGCGGTTTTTGAGAGAACCACTTCTTCCGCTGTCTCGTTGAGCTCAATCACCCGGCTCCCGCTGTCGAGGTCAGCTTCCGTAGCTGGACGGTCCACAGCAAGCCGATCGATCACGACATGCTCTTCACGAAGATTCACGGATTCCGCAACCGGAATCTCGACAACGCGACGGAAGACGCGCACACCACCCTGATCCACAGTCCGCTTACCGACGGCGAACTCTTCCTCGACGATTGGAATAGAACGGTTGGCATCCATGCTGGGAGCTGGAACCGGTTCGGCACTCGCATTCGTCCGGTCGTACTCGTCGACGAACTTAGCGCTATGCTCGCCGAAGATTCGTTCGACAAGACTGACCTGCTCCGGTTGCGCCTGCACAGCAATCAGGATTGCGCCTTGCCGCAGATTGTCTTCCATGAGACTGCGGTCGCGATCAGGCATGCCGTACGTCGAGAGCTGCGATTCTCCCGCGGAGCCTGAAATGGAGGTGATCGCTGCATCAGCGACACCGGCTTGACGAAGATCCCTCAGCGCGGCGCTGGCATGGTCTTCGTGGTGGAAGAGGCACAGAAGAGAGGTATTTTCCTTTGTTATGGACATGGAATCTCCGTCGCGCAAGGTAGGCGATGTTTGCGACGCAATGAAACGGGTTATGGAAGAAGTCGGTCGGACTATGGAAGCGTTTGTGCTATCGGGGACGTGCCGCGCACCCCGGAGCAATTGCGAATCAATAGTGCGTTACCAGTTGAAGCGATGGCGTTCGGATCGATACCTGCAGCTCATCCGCTCTCTCTTGAGGTGCGCAGAATTGATCTTCTGTTGCCTTCAGGTTTTTTTTGATCGCAATGTAACAAAAGCACCCGGTCAGATTTTTTGCACGCGGTGCACGTCGCGAACACCGGGTACTTTGCGGAGATTGCCGGTGAGCTTCGTCAGATGCCGTACGTCCACGGTTTCAATCACGAAGTCCACGAC
>CAXUEE010000010.1:23002-33441 GCA_964249905.1 uncultured Acidobacteriaceae bacterium | reverse complement strand
GTCGAAGTGTTCGCCGGATTCCGTATCGACGGCGGTGACGCCGTCGACGGTGCCCTGGGTGGTTTTGTGGAGGGCGACGACAGGAGCGTAGTTGAGCACGGCCGCACCGGCGTCGGCGGCGGTTTCCATGAGCTGGATAAGAAGGCGCGCGTCGTCGAACTGGCCGTCATGGTAGAGGACGCCTCCGCGAAGGCCGTTCTGGGCAAGGGTGGGCAGCAGGGCCAAGGTCTGGGCGCGGCCGAGAACCTGGGAACGGGCAAAACCGTAGCGGCCGGCGAGGGTGTCATACACCTTCATGCCGATGCCGAAGAAGGGGGTCTCCCACCAGCGATAACTGGGGACGAGGAAGCCCATGTCATGGACAAGGTGAGGGGCATTGCGGCGCAGGAGGCCGCGCTCCCGGAGGGCCTCCATCACGAGGGGGACGTTGCCCTGCTCGAGGTAGCGGACGCCGCCGTGGACGAGCTTGGTGCTGCGGCTGGAGGTGCCTTTGCCGAAGTCTTCGCGTTCCAGCAGGAGGACCGTAAAGCCGCGAGAAGCGGCGTCCACGGCGATGCCGGCCCCGGTGGCTCCTCCGCCGATGACCAGGATGTCCCAGGGCGTTTGGGTGGCGGCCGAGGTGCGGACGCGTTCGAGCATGGCTTCGCGGTTCATGCGCGGGAAGACTCCTTGTTCCAGCTTCCGGCGCGCTGCACGGCATCCTTCCATTGTGCCTGCCGGCGCTGGACTTCGGCGGGCGAGGCCTGGGGATGGAAGACGGTGTCGGGGCCGCGGAGCTGGGCGATCTGCTCGGGGCTTTCCCAGAAGCCGGTGGCGAGGCCGGCGAGGTAGGCGGCGCCCTGGGCGGTGGACTCAGTCACGGCAGGGCGGTGGACGGGAAGCTGGAGGAGGTCGGCCTGGAATTGCATGAGCAGATCGTTCGAGGCGGCGCCGCCATCGACGCGGAGCTCGCGGAAGGGTTGCTCCGTGTCGAGGTTCATGGCTTCGAGGATGTCGGTGACCTGAAAGGCGATGCTTTCGAGCGCGGCGCGGGCGATGTGACCGGTCTCTGTACCGCGTCCCAGGCCGATGATCATGCCGCTGGCGTAGGGATCCCAATGAGGCGCGCCGAGGCCGGTGAAGGCGGGCACGAAAACGACGCCTCCGGCGTTTGGGACGGAGGCGGCGAGGGTTTCGATGTCAGCAGAGGCAAGGATGAAGCGCATGTTATCGCGGAGCCACTGGACTACGGCGCCGCCGACAAAGACGCTGCCTTCAAAGGCGTACTCAAGTGTGCGCCGCGTGCTGCAGGCGAGAGTAGTGATGAGGCGCTGCTGCGAAAGGGTGAACGAGTTGCCAATGTGACGGAGCAGGAAACATCCGGTGCCGTACGTATTTTTGGCTTGGCCGGGCGCGGTGCAGAGCTGGCCGAAGAGTGCGGCCTGCTGATCGCCTGCGATGCCGGCAATGGAGATTTCGCCGAGGCCGAGCGAGGTGGTGACGGGGCCGATGACTTCGCTCGACCAGCAGACCTCGGGCATCATGCTGCGCGGGATGTTGAACAGGCGCAGGAGGTCGTCGTCCCATCGGTCTTCGACGATGTTGTAGAGCAGGGTGCGGCTGGCGTTGGTGCGATCGGTGAGGTGGCGCTTGCCGCTAGTAAGGTTCCACAGGAGCCAGGTGTCGACGGTGCCGAAAGCAAGCTTGCCTTGAAGGGCGTCGGTGCGAGCGCCGGGAACATTTGAGAGGATCCAAGCTATTTTGGTGGCGGAGAAGTAGGGATCGAGCAGCAGGCCGGTCTTACTGCGGATGATGTCTTCGGCTCCATCGGCGGCCAGTTGCGTACAGAGCGGAGCGCCGCGTCGATCCTGCCAGACGATGGCGTTGTAGATCGGCTTGCCGGTCTCGCGGTGCCACACCAGTGTAGTCTCGCGCTGGTTGGTGATGCCGAGAGCGACGACATCGCGTGGCAGGAGCTGCGCTTTCCCGAGGACTTCAACGGCGGCGGAGAGTTGCGAGGTGAGGATGTCATAGGGATCGTGCTCAACCTGGCCGATGCCGGGGTAGATCTGCGGGAACTCATGCTGAGCGATGCCGGCAATGGAGCCATCCTGCGCAAACAGCAGAGCGCGCGAACTGGTCGTGCCTTGATCGAGGGCGAGGATGTACGGCATGCGATCTATCCGGAGAGGAAAAGTAAGTCCGGACAACTTTAGCAGAGACGGCGGAAGGTGCGGCTATGCGCCGCGTTCCAGGAGGATGGGCTGGCCGATGCTGTGCTCGAGCTCTGCTTCGGAAGCGGGCTGCGGGAGCGGTTCCTTGCGAGGGGGAAGCGTGCTGTCACACAGCTCCTTTTCTGGAGGTGAGATGATGACACGCGAATCGAGATCCCACCATCCGGGATGGGAGAGGCTCTCGTCCTGCGGGGTGTGTCCGGCGGCGAGTTGAGCGATGAGATCCGCTACGGGTGTTGCAAGCGGAACACCGCGCGAGACATCGTACGCTCCAGGTTCGTAGTCGCATTTGTCTTCGGTGCACAGGCACGACCAGTTGTAAAGGCCAAGCAGTCCCCAGGCGGTTACGGCACGTACATCCACTCCTTCGGCGCGGGCGTTTTCAGCTTGCCGCCAGATTTGATAGAGCCAGCGGCGCTGCTCCTCGGGCTCGCAACCCAGATGGGCTTCCGTGATTGCGAGCGGCAGATGATAACGATTCCAGGCTTGCTTGAGGACAGCGCCGGCGCCGAGGATTCCTTCGGAGCGCACGCGCACGGCTTCGATGTCGACTAAAGGTTCAGTGCCGGTATCGCCTCCAGGTAGATGTGCAGGGTAGAGAGAGAGCCGGTCATCGAGGAAGCGATCGCTGGTGACGTAGTAGTTCATTCCAAGGATGGACGGAGGGCAGGGATGGTCCGTGAACCAGAGAATTTCTTCCTCCCGCAGGCCGTGGTCCAGGAGAAACGTGAAGAGCGGGTGCTCGCGCGTAAGACGGCCGCAGAGCAGATCGGTGACGAGCCAGCGTCGATGCTCGCGTGCTTCGCGGTAGATCTGTAAAGAAGCGGAGGCGAAGGTTGCGCCGCCATCTTCGGTATGGATGAGACGCGCTTCCGGCTGGACAGAAGCGATGGCCTGCATGGCGAGTGCGATGCCCTTCGCCTGGTGGAACAGGGCACGCACATAACTGTGCATGCTGCGATGATGCGGGAACCAATGGCCGTAGAGACAGGCAAAACGTCCTGTGGTCTGAGGCTCGTTGACGGGCGTGTAGTCCGTGATCCACGGATAACGCCCGGCGACTTGTAAGGCGTAAGCGGCGAGCTTTTCAGGGAAAGCCGGATCAAGAAGATTGGTGTGCGGCGGACCGCTGCCGTGATGAACAAGGCCGACGATCGGATGAAGAGCATGTTGGCCGATCGCTTGCATCACGCGGTCTGCTTCGTCCCAATGGCCGAGCTGATCGAAGCGCTCCCACTGCAGCGCGACACGCAGGGTCTTAAGGCCGAGTGCAGCGAAGAGGCCCAGGTCTGCATCCATACGCGCGCGATGGCCGGAGTATGCGTGTTGATCGTAAAAGACGTTGCCTACGCGATTGATCGTGCATTCCGCACCACCCCAAAGCTCCACATGCGCTTGATGATTTGACAAGAGGCATCTCCCTAAGCGCAACCAGGCACGCTCCGTTCCTGATTTCTATCCTCTCTGTTGATGACGACACGGACAACAGAGTTGGTGCAGCATCGCAAAGCGTACTCGAAAGTGAGTGCCTGTTATGAATTCAGCAGGCGGCTCGATCAGGTATCGATGCCGAAGCGCGATGGCATCGTGTAGTCTACATCTAGCATCTCAAGTACATACGAGTGGAAGCCAGTCTTGTACCAGACGACAGCCGAATTTTCGGCGAACGAGGGCCCAATCGTACAAATCAGATGAACAAGACAGGGGCCTTCGACTTTTTATGGATGACATTTCAGCCGGAAAAACTGTGGGCTTCGATTTGGCGAAAGCAGAGGATGTAGTTGAGTCCATTCGTAAACAGCCGAAGAGTGCGTCCGCGCCTACGGTTTTCCCGAGTTCCGCTTCCGATCAAGAACAACCTGCTCTGATTGTGTTCTCTCATCTGAGGTGGCATTTCGTCACGCAGCGTCCGCAGCATCTGTTGTCTCGTGCAGCGTTGACTCGGCAGGTTTATTTCTGGGAAGAGGCGTTTGTGCACGACGCCAATGACCACACGTTTGCAACGCCCTCGGGAGGCGCGCTTGAGTTTCTGCGCGTTGAAGAGAGCGCTACGGTCACTGTGATTCGGCCCCACTTTCTTGCCGGTGAAGACGTGATGGCAGGACAGACGCGTCTGCTGGATCAATTTCTTGCAGAGCGCGCCATCCGCACATTCGACCGATGGTATTACACGCCAATGGCGCTTGGCTTCAGTGCGCATCTGGCCTCGCACCCGGCTTGCAGCGTGACTGTGTATGACTGCATGGATGAGCTCTCCGCCTTTCTTGGCGCACCACCCGAGTTGATTGAGCGCGAGCGCGAACTGTTTCAGGCGGCGGACGCGGTCTTTACCGGTGGCGAGTCCATCTATGAGGTGAAACGTCTGCACCACGCGAATGTGCACGCATTTCCGAGTTCGATTGAGATGGCTCACTTTGCGCAGGCTCGGGAATGGATGCCCGATCCTGCGGACCAGGCATCCATTCCACATCCGCGTGCCGGATTCTTCGGCGTGCTGGATGAGCGGCTGGATGTATCCCTGATTGCAGAGCTTGCGCAGATGCGGCCGGATATTCATTTCATTTTTCTTGGTCCGGTGGTGAAGATCGATGTTGCGATTTTGCCGCAAGCTCCGAACGTACATTATTTAGGCAGTAAGTCGTACCGTGAGCTTCCCCATTATTTGGCGGGGTGGGATGCTGCCTTACTTCCCTTTGCGATGAATGAGTCGACTCGTTATATTTCGCCGACCAAAACTCCCGAATATCTTGCGGCGGGCAAGCGCGTGGTCTCGACGCCGATCCGTGATGTGATTACGGCGTATGGAAAGCCAGGACTCGTGGAGATCGCTGCGGACGCGGAGCAGTTTGCCGCAGCGCTTGATCGCATACTGGTGGCTCGCGAAAACGAAGAGTGGGTTGCGCGTGTAGACCACAAGCTCGCCGATTCTTCCTGGGATCGCACGTGGGCAGCGATGCTCGGCGAGATGAACGCGGTTCGCGGCCAACGCAGATCTGCATGGAAGCAGGAAGCGAGCGTACTCCCGAAAAGTATGAAACGTAGCAGGACGGAACAGCCTGACTATGTCGTGGTGGGCGCGGGCTTCGCGGGGGCTACGATTGCTGAACGAATTGCGTCCCAGCTTGGCAAGCGAGTGCTGGTGGTGGACAAGCGTGACCACATCGCAGGCAATGCTTATGACTTCTACAATGAGTATGGCATCCTAATTCACCAGTATGGGCCCCACATTTTTCACACCTCTGCTCAGAAGGTTGTGGACTACCTTTCGCAGTTTACGAACTGGCGTCCGTATGAGCATCGCGTGCTGGCAGAGGTAGAGGGCAAGCTCCTGCCCATGCCGATTAACCTGGATACGGTCAACCGCTTATATGGCTTGGACCTTGACTCCGAAGGCTTGCAGAAGTTTCTCGCAGAGCGTGCTGAACCAAAGGCTGAGATTCGTACCTCCGAGGACGTCGTTGTTTCAAAGGTTGGGCGTGACCTTTACGAGAAGTTTTTTCGCAATTACACGCGCAAGCAATGGGGACTGGACCCTTCGCAGCTGGACAGCTCTGTGGCGGCTCGTGTTCCTGCCCGCTTGAATCGAGATGATCGTTATTTTTCTGATACCTTTCAGGCGATGCCGCTTGAGGGATATACGAAGATGTTCGAACGCATGCTGGCCAACCCGAAGATCACCGTCATGCTTTCGACCGAATACCGCGATGTGATCGATCTGTATCCACGTGCAAAGGTGGTGTACACGGGGCCCATTGATGAGTTCTTCGGGTACCGGTTCGGCAAGCTGCCGTATCGATCGCTCCGGTTTGAACATCGCACGCACAACCAGGAAACGTTTCAGCCGGCTCCGGTAGTGAACTACCCGAATGAACATGCGTATACGCGCATCACTGAGTTCAAGTATCTGACTGGGCAGACGCATGAGAAGACCAGCATCGTGTATGAGTATCCATGTGATGGCGGCGAGCCGTACTACCCAGTTCCGCGGCCTGAGAACGCCCAGGTGTATGAGAAATACCGCGAGCTTGCGGCTGCAAGTACGGGCACCTATTTTTGTGGCCGGCTGGCCAATTACCGATACTTCAACATGGACCAGGTAGTGGCACAGGCACTCCATTTGTTCCGCAACATTGCTGAGGATGCAACTGCTTCGCTCAGCGCTGCAACGCCAGTACCAGCGGCAGTTGCGGTCACTGCGTCGAAGCCGCCCAGATCGGTCGGGGTCATCACCGGAAGCGGGGCAGCGGTCGCCTCTGCTCCTTCGGTGGCCGTAACGCCTTAGAGCACTCTTAGTCGATATGGTTGCTGCCGTTCCTTGACGGAAAGTTACTCGCAAGGAAACGCCTCTTGGGGTACTCGACGCGGGTACCCCAAGAGCACGGTACTGCACCGCTATCAGCGCTGGAGTTCCATTAGTCGTTTGCGCCACATGGCTACCCATGGGTCTCGTTCATTGGGCACGAAGCCTGCGGTCGCAAGCGCGATTTGATCGAGGGGTGCCTTGGGAAGGCGATTGGCAAAGAGCAATCCGTTGGCCTCCTGGAACGTGTCGGTGAACTGGGTGTAGCAAAAGCCCGCCAGCGCGGGCAGTGGACGTACCGCACGCAGCAGTGCCGTGTAGCGGGCCAGCAACTCGTCTGCAGTGCGAGACGAGGTGTATCCCCAGGTGGGATCATCGTCCTGACGCAAGGCGATGCCCCCGAATTCAGTCAGCACAATGGGCAGGCGTTCGCGTCCATGCTCGCCAAGCCGGAGGATGCGCCCGCCGGGCCGCTCGAATTCAAACAGACGCGCCTCGACCTCATTGATGTTGTAGCGCCGGGCGATGCGCTCGGGCTGATCGTCGTAGTCATGGATACCGATGATGTCGGTGGCCACGCTTTCCCAGCCGTCGTTGCCGATGACGGGGCGGGTTGGATCGAGCGTCTTGGTCAGGTGATAGAGGGCCTGGACGTAGTTGCGCTGCGCGGCAGAGTCGGGCAGGTCGGGAACGCCCCAGCTCTCGTTGAATGGAACCCAGGAGACGATGCAAGGATGGCTCCAGTCACGCTTCAGCACCTCGATCCACTCGCGCGTAAGCCGCTCAACCGAGCGCTGGGTGTAGCGGTAGGCGCTGGGCATCTCCTCCCAGACCAGCAGCCCGAGGTGATCGGCCCAGTAAAGGAAACGCGGATCCTCGATCTTCTGATGTTTGCGGACTCCGTTAAAGCCCATGGCTTTGGCTAGCAGTATGTCGCGCACAAAGGCTTCATCGTTCGGAGCCGTCTGGCCGCTATGCTCCCAGTAGCCTTGATCGAGCACCAGCTGCAAGGGCCAGGGCCGGCCGTTCAGTGTGAAGCGGTCGCCCTGAATGGCAATGGAGCGCAGCGCGGTATAGCTCTTGACCGAATCGATCACCTGGCCTTCGCTATCAATGAGCTCGAGTTCAATGTCGATGATCGTCGGCTTGACGGGACTCCAGAGCAGGTCGTTGCGGAAGTCGTCAATGCCCGGATCAGAGAGTGCAACCCGTCGATGCACCTCTCCGGAAGGACCGTAGCCGAGACCGCCCACGGAGTGGATAAACGTGTAGGAATCCTCAACGAGGAGCTGGTCGCCAGCATGCATGCGTACGCCCAGGCGGAGCGCCTTGTCTGTGTTCCCATCTACGTGGACTTCAAGGCCGATTTCCCAGCGCTCCAGGCTGGACGTCCAGCGAATGGTGCTGATGTAGGCAGGAGGCACGGTCTCGAGCCACACCGTCTGCCAGATGCCGGTTGTGCGCGGATACCAGATGGCGTGCGGCTCCAGCTTCCAGTCCTGCTTGCCACGGGGCTTCTCGAGATCGGCAGGATCGTCGTGGGCCCGCACGACGATTTCCTGAGGCCCTTCCGCGGTGAGGACCCCGGTGATCTCGATCGAGAAGGGAGTGTAGCCTCCCTCATGCCAGCCGATTTCGATGCCGTTGACCCATACGCGGGCCACATGGTCGACCGCACCGAAGTGCAGGAGGAGGCGTTCTCCCGGTTTGAGCTCAGGGCGCTCAAAGGTGCGCCGATACCAGACGGCGCAGTAGAAGCTGGTGTCGCCGATGCCGCTGGCCGCAGTTTCGGGAGCGAACGGGACCAGGATCTTCGCTTTCCAGACGACCTGGGAAAGGGTGTTCCACTCGGCCCGAGGATCGGTTGTGAAATCCCACTCACCGTCGAGCGAGGTCCATTGGAGGCGTTGCAACTGAGGTCTTGGATAGCCGGGCAGCGTGCCTGCCTGTCCGTTCTCCGGGGAAAACTCCATGTCGTCTCCAGATCAGGGAAGAAGCAGGCTCCCTGACTGCTTCTATCTTATCCAGATTGCGGACGATCTTTGCGGCACGGAAAACTTTTCAGGAGATAGCTTCGAGCAACGTGGGCGAGGGCAGATCAGGAGACACGGCCGGTGGCGATGACGTTCTTGTAGAACTCGGAGCTGAGTTTCGGAGTACGCTTCTGAGTTTTGAAATCGACGTAGGTGATACCGAATCGTTTTTCGTATCCGTCGGCCCACTCGAAGTTGTCCAGCAGGCTCCATAGAAAGTAGCCCTTGATGGGTATGCCTTCGCTGACGGCGCGCTGAAGCTGCGTAAGGTAGTTGCGCAGGAACATGACGCGGTCCGTGTCGTAGACGTGGCCGTCCGGAGCAACGGTGTCGGTGGAGGAGGCGCCGTTCTCGGTGATGTACATCTCATTGACGTTCCAGATCTCGTGAATGAGCTTGGGTCCCCAGTAAAGCGCTTCCGGCCCGAGTTTGAGCCAGTCGCTGAACATGTGCGGAAAGGAGGCGGGCCAGGGCACGACGGCGTAGCCGGCTTCGGAGCTGTCGGCGCGCACGTAGGTGGGCTGGTAGACGTTAACGCCGACGAAGTCCATCGGGCTAGCGATAATCTTCATCTCCTCCGGGGTGAAGCTGGGCGCGGCGGCGCCGAGACGCTTGAGGTAGAGGTCGGTGTAGCGTCCCTCTTCAAGTACGGTGAGGAACATGGCGTTTTCTTCACGGAGAGCTTTGCGGGCGGCGGCGATGTGCTCAGCGTCTTCTATCACCGGAACGGTGGGCGTGGTGTTATCTGCGATGCCGACACGCGTGCCGGGGCGAGCATGGGCGCGAATGGCCTGAACGCCGAGCCCGTGGCCGAGCACGAGATAGTGGTTGAGCTGCGCAAGACGTTTGGGATCGAGCTTGAGTCCGGGGGCGTGCTCGCCGGTGAGGTTACCGTTTTCGACGATGGTCCGCATCTCGTTCATGGTCATGAAGTGCTGGATGCGATCGGAGAGTTGGCCGGCGGTGTACCCGGCGTAGTCGGCGAAGGCTTTCGCGGTGTCGCGGTTCTCCCAGCCGCCGCGGTCCTGCAGGGGTTGGGGCAGATCCCAGTGGTAAAGGGTGCAGTAGGGCTGGACGCCGGACTCGAGCAGCGCGTCGACCATGCGGCGATAGAAGTCGAGGCCCTGCTGATTCGGGGCGCCGGTGCCGGTGGGGAAGATGCGCGACCAGGCGATGGAGAAGCGGCAGGTCTTGAGCCCGAGGTTCTTCATCAGGGCGATGTCTTCGCGGTAGCGGTGGTAGTAGTCGTCGGCGACGTCGCCGGTGTCGCCGTCGTGGGTTTTGCCCGGCGTGTGCGAGAAGGTGTCCCAGATGGTGGGTCCCCGTCCGCCCTCATGGACGGCTCCTTCGACCTGGTAGGAGGCTGTAGCCGATCCCCAGAGGAAATCCGCCGGGAAGGTACGGGAGGAAACAGCAGACGCCTGGGCGGCAGCCTTAGAGGGAGCGGAAGCGGGCAAGGAGAGGGCAGCAGAAGCACCGCCAAGCATGCGGGCAAGAGCGCGTCTTGAGAAGGACTGAGTCATGGGTTTCTTTCCAGTGCGGGATGGACAATACGTGATTTGGCACGCCGGAGACAGAGGAGGAGGGAAAACAAAGCCGCTGGTCTGCGCATTTGTGCGTAGGCCAGCGGCAGGCGTGCCGGGGGTTAGAACTGCGCTTTGAGTGCGAACTGATATTGGCGCGGGTTGTAGTTCGGGTCGAAGTTCTGGATGGACCCAAAGGATGAGTTGCCGACCTGCACACTCCCGCTTCCGTCATTGATGTAGTAGCTGGGCGTGTTGCTGATGTTGAATGCCTCTGCGCGCAACTGCAGATTTACGCGTTCCGTCAGGCTCAAATCCTTGAAGACCGACAGGTCGACGTGGCGGAAATGCGGTCCGAAGAGTGCATCGC
>CAXUEE010000010.1:9410-22992 GCA_964249905.1 uncultured Acidobacteriaceae bacterium | reverse complement strand
GCGTCGTGCCGATCGTTCCCAGTGGCTGAGGAACAAAGGACGCGGTATTGAAGAATTGCGACAACGTAGGATGACCGAGTCGCGCATCGGAGATCTGATTTGGGCGATCCGGGCCGCCGTTATTGACGGGGGTGGCGCGATTGTTGAACGGCTGCGAGCCACCACCGTTGGTGATGTCAAACGGCCGCCCACTCTGCCAGACCGCGATGGTATTGAAGTGATATCCGGCAAGCACCTCTTTCTTGAGGCCCGTGAAGCTCTTGCCATAGGGCAAGTCATAGTTCAAGGAAAGAGCGAACCGGTTCTGGATGTCGTTTTCGGCGACACCATAGTCGATCTGGTTGATGCGGGTCGGGTCCGCATTCGACCAGCTGCGGCCGCCGCCTTCTGCGGAGAAGCCCGTGATGTCGCTCAAAGCCTTGCCCCAGGTGTAGTTCGCATCGAAGGCCAGACCGTGAGTGAACCGGCGCTGAAAGGACGTTTGCAGTGCGTTGTAGTTGGAGATTCCTTCGCTCTGCAGCCAGCCCACACTGCTCAAATTCGGCAGCACAGTCGAAAGCGGACGCGCGCTGAGATTGTTGGTAGCCGTGCTGTTGGCCGGATTGAAGGGTTTCGGAACGTTGATGTCGTTGATTGTTTCCGGAAGGTGCTGACCGATATTGCCGACGTAGCCGATGGTGAGAACATTGGCCCCAAACTGCTGCTCTACCTGCAGATTGAACTGCTGGATGAGTGCGCTGCGGAACTTTGGATCTTCGGCAATAAAGGACAGTGCGTTGCTGGTGATGGACTGGGCTGCCGGAAGAGGCAGACCCTGGTCAAACAGGGTAGGTGCGCCAGGGACCGTCGCGCAACTTGGATTGACACTATTTGGATTGAAACCCGGATTGCGGTTTTCAATCGTGAGCGCCAGGCTGGACTGGCAGTTGGGGCTGAACACACTGACAAACGGCGCGTTCTTGAGGTCAGCATTTGAGGTGTAGTTGCCCGGAAAGAAGCTTAGTCCGTAGCCACCGCGAATAATGGTGAGCGGCGACGCGGAGTAGGCGAAACCGACTCGCGGCGCAACGTTTGAGTAATCCACCTTGATACCTGCGTGTCCGTCCACCCCGTTCACGTTCGCAACCTGCAAGGCAGAAGCCACATTGGCCGAGGTAGAACCAAGCGCCTGCAGATAGCTGAAGTTTGAAATCCGCGAGTGAGCCTCTGTGAATGGAGTGAAGATGTCGTAGCGAAGGCCGTACAGAACGGTCAGCTTTGAGTTTGCCTTCCAGCTGTCCTGCACGAAGAAGCTCGGTTCATAGGTACGGTAGTCCGGCGGACTGAGATCGTAGTTGCGGCTGTCGGCGCTGAAGGCTCCCACCAGGCTGGAAGCGAGATTGTTATCCTGCGTCTTCTTGGAAAGCTGGGTTGACGTGAAGCCGGGGTTGGTCGTGGAGCTTGCGTTGTCCGTCTGCAGCCCGAAGGTGTACTGACCGGCTGCGAAGGCGCTCTGTACATTGCGTGCCTGACGCCGGATATAGCTGGCGCCAGCTTTGATGTTGTGGTTGCCCTTCGTATAGCTGATCACTGCGGCGTACTGAAACGTGTTGTCAATATCCTGCAATGGGACATAGGCGCCGTCGCCGATATCCGAGAACGGACCAAACTGGATCGGAGTCAGGAACGACGAGAGTGCATTGAAGTTCATGTTGGACGGGAAGCCCAGTGTGGTGTCAGGATTTGTTCCGTAGTTCAAGGGCGCCGAGAAGTTATTGATCCTCGTGAAAGCCGCTCGCAGGTCGACCAGCAGATTCTGAGTGAAAATGTGAGTCAAGCCGAAACCATATTGCTGAGCGGTATCGTTCGCCGGACCGGCAAAGATATAGCGGCCGCCGGAGATCTGCAGTCCGTTCTGGGTGCCGAGTGCCTGCGGGGTGATGGTATTTACTTTGTTGTAGTCATAACGGCCGAAGAACAGGTTCTTGCTGCTGAACTTGTGGTCGACCCGCACATCGAAGCTGTTGCTGCTTTGCGTCTCGTTCGGACTGGAGACGTAATTGTTCGTTAGCTGGCCTGTAGCTCCGGCGTTCGGCGCGGGAAAGAGCTTCAGGTAGTTGAGCGCGACCTGGTCGACCTGAAGACCCTGGGTGCCGGCTCCAGCAGCGATCAGCGCCTGCGGAGACCCGCCTTGCAGGCTGTTGATGTTGTTGTACTCGTCAATGGTGGGAACCGTTTCGGTATAGGTGGTTCCGCTAACCAGGCGATAGCCTTCGTAATCGCCGAAGAAGAAGGTACGGTCCCGGAAGATGGGGCCGCCGACCGAGCCGCCAAACTGATTTCGCCGGAGTTCCGGTTTTCTCCCCGTGGTTTGGAGCACGTTCTTGGCGTCGAAGATGTCGTTGCGAAAGAACTCATACGCTGACCCGTGGAAGTTGTTCGTTCCCGCACGCGTGATGATGGATACGACTCCCCCGGCCGTGCGGCCAGCTTCGGCAGCATAGCTGTTGGTTTCAACGGTGATCTCCTGGATCGCCTCGACGACCGGCTTGACCCCGGTGGTGCCGATGACGCGCTCGTTGTCGTCGATGCCGTCGAGCACGGTGTTATTCAGGGTGTCGTCCTGGCCGTTGACGGAGAACGAGCTGGACTGGCGGCGATCGTCCGGCCGGCCGCCACTGGTCAGACCATTTCCCGGTCCTTCATTCGCGCCGGGGACGAGTTGCACCAGCTGAACGTAGTTGCGGCCATTGAGCGGAAGATCCTGTACGGCGACCGCGGTGATGGTGGAGCTGACTGTGGCGTTGTCTGCCTGCAGAAGCGGTGTGCTGGCTTCGACGCTGACGGTTTCGGTTTCGCCGCCGGTTTCAAGGTGAGCGTCGGCCCGGGCACGGTCTCCAGCTTCGATCGCCAGGTTCGAGGTGTTGGAGGTTTTGAAGCCGGGAGCCTTAACGATTACGGAATAGTGTCCGACCGGCAGGAGCGTCACCTGGAACTCACCGCTGGAGTTGGAGTTGGAGGTTCGCTGTTCCTGTGTGTCCAAATTGATGATGGTGATGCTTGCGTTCGGGACGACAGCGCCGGTGGGATCGGTGACGGTTCCGACGATGTCTGCGGTGGTGAGTTGCGCGGCGAGGAACGGTGTCGCGCAGGTCAGGGTCATGGAAAGCGCGGTCAGGCGCAGACCCCGCTTCCACTTTACGTCGCACTGGCCAGTGCTTACAGCGGATGATCTTCTCTTCTTCATGTGTGTTCAATCCTTGAGAGGCTGAAATGCTGGAGCTGGTGGGGCAGGGAGGTT
Organism: uncultured Acidobacteriaceae bacterium; assembly: GCA_964249905.1. Taxonomy (GTDB): domain Bacteria; phylum Acidobacteriota; class Terriglobia; order Terriglobales; family Acidobacteriaceae; genus Edaphobacter. The sequence continues at coordinate 19,712 of CAXUEE010000010.1, read as the reverse complement.
AAATCAGAAAAGGCCTGACTGCCGAGTGGTCAGCTTCGGTCTGGATGCTAGGCGTCCGGAAAGAGAGCCGTATAGGTCTCTTCTGGTATGGAACCGACGTTAAGCCGTCTTTGGCGTAAAATTGCAACTTTTGGGGAGGTTAAAAGCAGGTAAATCGGGTGGTTGCCAACCGTGATTCGCTGCGGCTATGCTTCCCGAAGCCTGAAGGTGAGGATATGCACACAGTTCAAGAAGGCGATCCGACGCCTGTACCCAGGAGCGACGAAGACCGCCTGCACATTCGGGAACAGCTCAATCGTCTGCTGGAAAGCCATCATTTTAAGAATAGCCGTCGTTATCCGCCGCTGCTTCGCTTCATTGTCGAGGAGACCCTGGCCGGCCGGGGAGAATTTCTGAAGGAGCGGCTGCTCGGCGTACGTGTTTTTGACCGTCCCGCGGACTACGATACGGCGGTCGATCCGATCGTACGAGTCACCATCGCCGAAATCCGCAAGCGGATTGCGCAGTATTACCACGATGAGGAGCACGATGCCGAGATCCGGATCGAACTCCTGCCGGGACGCTATGCTCCGGAGTTCCGGACCCGGACGCCGCAGCGAACAGCGATCACCCATCCTCCTTCCGCGGCTGAGGTGAAGGAGCTGCAGGCCATGGGGGTGCCTTCCACACCGGCGCGCGACGCGAACTCGCTCCGGCCGAAGCGCAGGCCGTTTGCAAGTTTGCTGGAGCGGCAGCGGAGATCGATTTGGATCATGGGCTTGGTCTTCTCCGCGATGCTGGCCGGCGTTGTGATTCGCTGGCTGCGGCCCACCTGCCTGGATGAGCTTTGGTCTCCGCTGCTGCTGACGCAGGGACCTATTCTCTTCTGCATCCCGACGGATGTAGGCCAGAAGCGCGGTCCACTGGAGGATCCACCACCCGTGGGTGCGGTGTCCGGATCGTTGCCTGCGCCTGGTTCGAGAGCTACTGGTCCGACCTTTCTGGACTATGAAGTGCTCGGGCAGAACGTCGTGTATTCCGACATGCTGGCGACGCTCTACATCTCAAATGTCCTGGCGAGCCATCGACGGGACTACCGGTCGAAGCCGAACGTGTCTACCACGCTTGAGGACCTTCGCCAGGGGCCGGTAATCCTGATGGGCGGGCTGGATAATCAGTGGACGATGCGGTCTCTGGCTGGGCTGCGGTTCTACTTCGCCGGCAGCGACGAGGACCGGTACTGGATTGCGGATGCAAGGAATCCGGGATTCAAAGACTGGTCGCTCGACCTGAAACAGCAGTACCGCACAGTGACGCGGGATTACGCCATTGTGGCTCGGCTGCACAACGAGCAGACCGGTCAGCCGGAGATGATCGTCGCGGGCATCGGCATGAGCGGAACGGCGGCGGCAGGAGAGTTCGTCAGCAATGCGCGGAGCGTGGAGCAGCTACGGCAGCGGGTCGGCAAAGGGTTCAAGGACCACGACTTCGAAGCCGTGTTGAGTACCGATGTAGTGAACGGCATTGCGGGGGCTCCGCGCATCATGGCCGTATCTGTCTGGTGATGGCGCGAGGGTGCGTCGCCTCTAACAGCTTCGACCGCACCCCGGGGGTTTAGAAAGTCAGCTTAAGGGCGAACTGAATGTTGAACGGCTCGCCATAGCCGATGCCCGGCGCCGTCGCACCGTTGCGCGTGTTCGTGATGGTGCCGAAGGAGCCGCTGGTGACCGTGGCCGTCGTCGGGTTGGCGAAGTTGTTGAAATTAAAGATATTGAAGATCTCTACGCGGAACTCCGACGCAACTTTTTCGGTGATAGGCGTGTGCTTGATGATCGAGAAATCAATGGTGCGGAAGTTCGGGCCGGTAAAGGCGTCGCGCTGCTCGTTGCCGTAGGTTCCGGTGACGGTGGTGGCAACGGGGTTTGCGCTGCTACCGGTGTAGCAGGCGATGGGGTTGGCGCCGATTGCGGTTGTGCCGGGGCAGGTAAAGGATGGACTGGTGGCGGAGTTCTGGATGAAGCGGTAGGTTCGGCCACTGGTGGTGTTGGTGGCGATCGGGATACCGGCCACGTACGGGCTGACTCCAGTGTAGTTCGGGCGATCCTTGAGTTCGCCGGTGCCGTCCACATTCGTGGTGAAGGCCGGGCTGTAGGGGAGCCCGCTTGAGTAGGTGAAGAGGGTATTGAACTCGTAGCCCTTGGTAAGGCGCGGTGCGAAGTGGCCTAGCTGCGGGGCGTTGTAGATGGCGTAGCCATTAATCACGTTGCGATTGTCAAAGGTGCTCGGGCCGTAGTCCTGGTGCAGATTGTAGCTGTTCATCGGCGTGGTGTTGGTGGAGGCGTCGTCCATCGATTTCGACCAGGTGTAATTGAACGTAGCGGTCACTCCCTTCCAGACTGCCTGCTTCACCGTGGCCTGCAGGGAGTGGAAGTTCGAAGCGGCTTCGAAGTTGAGCTGGTTGATGGCGAGCAGCTTATTTGCGGTGAAGGCCGGGTTCTCGTTCGGGAAGCTGAGCTGCTGGTACGGGCGATAGGTGGAGTTTGTTGCGGCGAGATTGGTCGTGGAGCCGTTGGCAACGGGCTGGTTGATGTCGTACAGCACCTCCAGATGCGAAGCGAGAGTGCCGACATAGCCGACGCTGAACAGTGTCCGGGGCGAGAGGGCCTGCTCCACGTTGAAGCTGATGACCTGAGCGCGCGGCATTTTGAAGTTCTGGTTGACGCCGAAGGCTCCGACAGCCGGAGCGTTTGCGCCCGCAAAGGGATTGACCTGGGTGGCCCAGCGGACGTTGTTCTGATTGAAGATGACGGCGGCATCCGCCCCGGCTGGGTTGTTTTGTGCGTAGGCTGCGCCGCCGTTGGTGGTGGTTCCGGTGATCCAGCTGCTCATGGCCGGGAAGTCGTAGAAGATGCCGTAGGAGCCGCGGATGACCGTTTTCTCATCGGAGAACGGAGCGTAGGAGAAGCCTAAGCGCGGAGCAACGCCGCCATAATACTCGGGATAGTAGCCCTGCTGGAAGCCGGGCGTGGTTCCGGGAACGAATTGGTAGATATCGTTCGCCGCCGCCTGGATGACGCCGGGAATGGTGTAGCGGACGCCGTAGTTGAGGGTGAGGTTGCGCGTGATCTTGAAGTCGTCCTGAGCCCAGAAATCTTCCGTGTTGAAGGTCCAGACGCGCTGCGCATTGCCCTGCAGGAGACGGGCGCCGGAGGAGTTGCTGGGCTCGCCGACAAGGAAGTCCGAGAGGTCGGAGAGCTGCGTGCCTGCCGAACCCCAGGGCCCGCGCGAGCCGTCGAAGGTGAAGGTTCCGCGAGCGCTTGAGAAGTAGAGCTGGTTGACGTTGGAGTGGCGGTACTCGCCTCCGAATTTGAGTTCGTGCTTGCCGAGTGTCCAGTGGAAGTTGTCAGTGACGTGGCCGGTGACGTCGGTACGGCCGGAGGGCTGGGTTGCACCTGTCTGGTCGAAGCCGGTGATGAGGATACTCGGCGCGCCGGCCGCGATGATGGGGTTGGTGATACCGAGATTCAGGCCGGCGTTGGCCTGCGGATGGAAGTTCTGGTCAGCGTCGTTGAAGGTCTGCAGGAAGTAGTTGGTTGCGAAGGTTACGGTGTTGAGCACCCTGGGGCTGAAGAGGTAGGTGTCGATGACGCCGAAGTTGTGGATGTGCATCGGCGCGGTCTGGAAGTACTCCGCGTAATCAGAGGCCGTGGGTGCGGTCTGTGTGCCGGTGGTGCCGAGGTAACGCAGCGATACGCTGTGTTTTTCATTGAAGCGATGGTCGAGCTTAATGATGCCGTTGTAGCTGTTGTAGTTGGAGGTGCCGTTCGCGAAGTAGTTGTTGATGGTTGCCAGCGAGCTCGTGGAGTTCTTGGGATAGAGCAGGTTATACAGGCTAAGACTGAGAGGGTTGGCGACGTAAGGCTGGCCTGTGCTGGGATCCGTGTACTTGGCGATATTGGCTTCGGCCAGATTGATCCAGGCATCGCTTAGGACGGTGTCCTGAAGCGCGACGTTGATCTTGGCGATCTGGATCTCCCCCGCAAGAAACAGCCAGGTGTGATCCCTCCAGATCGGACCACCAAGCGTGAACCCTCCCTGATGGTTGCGTAGAAGCGTCTTTCTCGAGCCGACGGGAGCGACCGGTGAGAGGGCCGCGAAGAACTCATTCCGGTCGAAGTAGAAGACGTCGCCGTGGACGTTGTTAGTGCCGGACTTGATGACCATGTTTGAGTTAGCGCCGGCGTTGCGCCCCTGGTCGGCCTCGCCGCCGGACTGCATGGAGAATTGATCGATGGCTTCGATGGGAATCAAGCCTCCAGGCACGTTGGCGATGCCGCCCTGGTTGGAGGCCACGATGCCGAGCCAGGGATCGACGTTGTCGGCGCCGTCGAGCTGGAAGTTGATGCTGGTAGTGCGTGAGCCGTTGACCGAGTTGACCAGGGCGCTGACGCCGGGTGCGAAGTGAGTGAGGCGGGTGAAGTCGCGGCCGTTCAGAGGCATGTCTTCGACCGCCGCCGAGTCGATCACAGAAACGAGCGCGGCCGACTGGGAATCGACCTGAACACCGTTGGCGACAACCTCGACCTCGGTGGTTTCCGTGCCGGGAGCGAGAACGATCGGGAAGCTTTCGATCTTGGTGACGGCGACATCGATGGCGTCGATCTTCTGGCTTTGAAACCCTGGCTCCGTAATGCTGAGGCTGTATTGACCGACGGGCAGCTCGGTAAAGTTGAACTCGCCGGCTTTATTGGAGGTGTCGCTCCATGTGGTGTCTGTAGCCGGGTTCAGAAGCTTTACTGAGGCGCCGACGATCACTGCGCCGGTCGGGTCCGTGACTCTGCCGGAAACGGTGCCATGAAACGTCTGCGCGAAAGCAGAGCTTGTCATCAAAGCGGCCGGAAGTGTAATGGCGAGAAGGTGACGGCGATTCAACTTGGAGAGCATAGAACTCCTTCAAGTGCGCGGGCAGGGGAGGGCTTAGGCAGCATCCAAAGTTTGCTGGCCGCTCAAACTAGGGCAGGCCGGCGAAGCTTGAAAGCAGCAGAGAATCAGATTTTGGTGATAGCGCCGATCCTATGGACGAACTACATTTACGTCAATCAAATTTTCTAAGCTGCATTCTTTTTCTGACGAGGAGGTTGATTTTTTGTGTGGCTTGAGAAAAGGATCACCCATCTTCAAACTAGACCGACTTCTTATAGGTCAAACCGTATCTGAGCTATAGTCGTGCGGGCCCCGGATTGCATTGCGGCGCAAAAAGTGCTTAGATACGGCAATCAGCTGCGGCAATCACTTCTTGATCAGGACGCGCGGTTTCGCTACCGCAGGATCACCGGATCGAGAAGCGGTTGTTTGTGACACAGCGTTTGCACTTGGCTGTTGTACAGGCGAGCTGGATGGATCGAACAAGCTGGATCGAGTTAGGTTCACTTACCTGGATTGCGGATAACTAGTCGTTCTAAGTCGAGCGATGACTTCAGTGGAAAGGGGCGAGATGGCGCTCATTGGAAGGGCCGCCTTCGGGGCACGGCTGTTAGTCTCGTTTTCGATCTATGCGGTTCCGGCTTTCGGCCAGCAAGGGAGCGCGCCGAGCAGTCCCGTGATTGTGCAGCCTGGCGCCCCCGGACAAGAGAACAAAGCGCTGACACCCAAGACCGCAAAGACGGATCCTCGTCCGCCCTCCAAGGCCGATGTGGACTTCATGCAGGGTATGATCATGCACCACAATCAAGCTGTGGAGATGACGGAGCTGCTGAAGACGCGATCGCACGATCCCGAGGTTTTAAACTTAGGCAAAAAGATCGATGTATCGCAGACCGACGAAATGCGCTGGATGAAACAGTGGCTGCTCGACCGCGGCTTACCTATCTCCGCACCCATGGACATGGGGGGCATGGACATGGGCGGGATGGACATGAGCTCGATGATGCCGCCCATGCCGGGGATGTTGACCAAAGCGCAGATGGAGGCGCTGCGGAAAGCAAGCGGGCCGGAGTTCGATCATCTGTTTTTGACGGGCATGATTCAGCACCACACCGGCGCGCTGACTATGGTGAAGCAGCTCTTCCAGGCTCCAGGTGCGGGGCAGGACCCACAATTGTTTGATTTTGCAAGTGACGTAGACAACACGCAACAGGCAGAGATCGATTCCATGCGGCATATGTTGAAGGAGCAGAGATGAAAGTGATTTCACAGTTTTCGTATGGGGCGGTTTTTGCTGCCTTGAGCCTGGCCGGTCTCTTTCCAGCAGCGAGTCAAGGCCAGACTGCTTCGGTTCAGCCGCCCTCTGCACCGGCGAGCACGGTTCCCGCGGCATCTTCGGTGTATGTGAACCCGCGTTCCGGACCGAGCGATCCGCGCATCGGTTTGAAGGGCGGGTTGTACGATGCTGCGACCGCCTCGTCTGGCCTGCAGCTGGTGATGACGACGCCTAAGCCTACGGGGTTCGCACCTGATCTTGATTCGATCAAGGCCGTGGATGCGACGCCTGCGCCTGCGCCGGTCGACCCCGATGCTCCGCGGGCCGCAGCGCCACGGCCACCGGCGGGAGTCCGCGCTAACTACGGAGGAACCAACTCCGATCTGGCGTTCGATACGAAGTATCTTTTCAACGGCAACTACTCCGGTGTGAACATTTACAGTCTCGCCGACCCTGCGCACCTGAAGCTGATTACGTCGATCGTCTGCCCTGGTGGGCAGGGCGACGTGAGTGTGTACGGTCACCTGCTCTTCATGTCTGTTGAAGCCGCGAATGGCCGCATGGATTGCGGAACCCAAGGGTTTGCGACTTCGGAACCGGCGCCGACGCCTCCACCCGCAGACGCTACTCCGGAACAGATTGCCGCCTTTCGCGCTTCCCTGCGGCGGATGCCGGACCCCAGCCCGGAGCGTGTGAAGGGTGTTCGCATCTTCGATATCAGTGACATCATGAACCCGAAGCAGGTGAAGGATGTTCAGACCTGCCGCGGCTCACACACGCATACGCTGGTGGTCGACCCGAAGGATAAGGACAACGTGTACGTGTACGTGTCCGGTTCCGCCGGCGTGCGTCCAGCGGCGGAGCTTGGCGGCTGCTCTGGGGGTGACCCGAACGTCGATCCTGACACGGCGCTCTACACCATCGTAGTCATCAAGGTGCCGCTAGCGCATCCTGAGCTTGCCGCGGTGGTCAACAGTCCTCGCATCTTCCAGGACGACAAGAGCGGAGCCATGAATGGCCTTTGGAATGGCGGCAATCACGGAGACGGAACGCAGACAACTTCGGCGACGCGCGGATGCCATGACATTACCGTGTACACGGCATTGGGTATGGCTGCGGGAGCTTGCTCCGGCAACGGTATCCTGCTCGACATCTCCGACCCGGTGCATCCGAAGCGGCTGGATGCGGTGACCGATTCGAACTACGCTTTCTGGCACTCGGCAAACTTCTCGAACGATGGCAAGACCGTTTTGTTTACCGATGAGTGGGGCGGCGGCGGCCAGCCGCGATGCCGGGCCAGCGACCCCATGAACTGGGGCGCAGATGCCATCTTCGACATCACGCCGGAGAAGAAGCTCAAGCTGCGGGCTTACTACAAAATGCCTGCGTCCCAGACAGAAAAAGAGAATTGTGTGGCGCACAACGGGTCGATGATTCCGGTTCCGGGCCGCAACATCGAGGTGCAGTCGTGGTATCAGGGCGGGGTCTCGATGGTGGACTATACGGATCCGTCGCATCCGTTTGAGATCGGCTACTTCGATCGTGGACCGGTGGATGACTCGCGGCCTGCCATGGGCGGCCAGTGGTCGACCTACTACTACAACGGCTACATCTATGGCTCGGAGATTGCGCGCGGCACCGACGTCTTCAAACTGGTGCCGACGAAAGACCTGACGCAGCACGAGATTGATGCCGCGGCGCAGATCAACCTGGCTGAGCTGAATGTGCAGGATCAACCAAAGATCATGTGGCCGCAAACGACAGTGACCGCACTGGCCTACCTCGACCAGCTAGGCCGCGGAACCAGCTTGACCCCTCAGCAACTCGCGGAAATGAATGCTGCCCTTGCCAGCAAAAATGCAGGCAAGCTGAAGGCGCTGGGCAAAACGCTGGACAAGGAAGCGGCAACGGCGAAGACGGCTCAGGACGCGGAACGGATGCATGCGCTGGCGAAGATCATGAGTCAGCCGAGTCTCTGAAGCGGAAGCGGCAAAGGCCCGAACCGTAACCGTTCGGGGCGTTTGGTTTGGCTCCACCACAATCTAAGACTCTGGGAAGCTAACAAATTTCTCTGTACACGAGTCGGCTTTCGCCTGTGCGGGTGTGCCCTGCACGTGGGAGTCGTTGGTGGACGGTACGACGAGATTGGTGGCTCCCGGGCCGAGCGTGATGTCCGCGAAGTTGACCGTGTAGCTGTAGGGCGGTGATGCCTGATCGAGGTCTGTGAGCTGAACGTTGTCCAGGCGGACACCGAGCCGATGGTCCCCGTCGTACGCATCGAAGAAGATTTTGCCTCCGCCGGAGACACGCACATCGCGCAACGTGATGTCGCGAAAGGTGGGCGGCGACGGCCCTTTGACCGGTCCATTCGCTGCGTAGGCGGAGGTGATGTCGATGGGACGCGGTGAGTTTCGTATGCAGACGTCGTCATACACGATGTCACGCACGAGTCCGCCGCGCGTGCCCATGGACTTGATGCGGATGCCGGAGTCGGGGCCGTCAAGCGAAAGGTCGCTGACGCGGACCCGGCTCACGCCGCCGTTGGTCTCCGAGCCAATAGACATGCCGTGGCCCCAGTAAAAATGATTGTGGCTGACCGTCATGTTGGTGACACCGCCCGGGCCGCCTTTGATGGCGACGTTGTCATCACCGGTGCGGATAAAACTGTGCGTGATGGTGATGTTCTTCGATCCGGCTCCAGGGTCAACGCCGTCGGTGTTCCGCGCCAGTCGCTTCGGTGTGTCGATCTTCAAGCCCCAAACCGTGAAGCCGTCGCCGTGATTATAGACAACGTGAAAGTTGGGCGAGTTCTTCAAGGTGATCCGGTAAAGCGTGAAGTTGTCCGCGGTATCGGTCACGATCAGGCGGGGAACCTGCTGACTGCCTCCCGCGCGGGCCTGCTCTGCCAGGTCCCACCAGCTGTTATCTTTGCCGAGCATCTTTTCACCGCCACGGCCATCGATGACACCCTCTCCCATCACGCCTGCTCCGGAGATGTTGCGGGCGCTGATGAGCGGCCGACAGCCGTGGCCTGACGGGGCGACCAGGCCGCAACTGCCGGGCGAGACTTCAAAGATAGCCGGGTCGCGGGAGGCAAAAAGAGTAACGCCTTTATTGACGACGAGAGTGACTCCCCGGCGAAGCTCAAGCGGTCCGCTGACAAAGGCGTTGGCCGCTCCGTGCGCGCGGAGAAGAACAGCTTGTCCTTCGCCGCAGCTGTCCAGCGCCTTCTGAATCCGGGTGGTGTCGAGCCTGGTTTCGTCCGCCGGCGCGAGCGTTTGCGCACTCCGGGTGAGCTGCGCGTCGAGGGAGGCGCAGGCTGGAGGAAGTACCGGTTCCTGGACCGTACGCGTGTCCTGCGCGGGCGAGCGTACACCTGACAAAAGGAGAACAAGCACAGCGATGATGGACGGATAGGACATACGCGTCTCCTACAGGCAAGCCTGAACGGATTCTTTGCACATCGATGGAAAATGCTTATTGGTTGCGAAAAATCCTCTTGACCCAGAACGTCCCGAGATAGCCAAGCGCGACCACCATGACGGTCGCGCCCACCGGCAGACCGATTAGGCGGTAGCTGACCGTGAAGTCCGCGTGGTGTCCGGCGGCATTCCAGAACAGAATGCTCATGATGCCCAGGAACGTGGCCGCAAAAAAAGCCGCCATGCCCGTCGCCAAGCCCATGAGCACACTGGTAAACCAGCCGAGGTCGCGGACCGGCGCCCCGAAAACGTATCCGGTCGCAAAGCTCTTTCGTTCCGGCAGTCCCGTGTTGTAGGTGCTCTCGCGCATCGCAGTTATAGAATAACCCTTCATGGCCGACAGCGTTTCCCCCTCTTCCACGAGCAGTCTTCTCAACGCGGCCGACCTGGCGCGGAGCCTCGTGCTGCAAGCGGCCTCGAACGGCGTTCGCTATACGGCGTTCGGCGAAACCAAGATCGCAGACGCCGAGCTTGAGCGTGTTGTCGCTGCCGTGCCGGTCGCCATGGTCCCGGCGCTGGCCGGCCGGGCTTTCTACTTCGTGCCGCTGACTCTTCCCGCCAGCCTCCAGGAGTCGCCAGCTCGCAAAGACGCGCACCGGTCCTCACCGGAACAGACACTTGTGGCCGCGGCTTATACCACCG
>CAXUEE010000010.1:397-9400 GCA_964249905.1 uncultured Acidobacteriaceae bacterium | reverse complement strand
TACCACCGAGCTTTCGGACGAAGCCATCTGCCATCGAAATGTACCTGTGCCAGCGTCCGAATCCACGCCCGCGCACGAGGGCGTCTTCATCTCCGCACGGCTTCTGCGAGACCAGTTCGCGCTTGCCTTCGAGTTTTTCATCAATGTAGGCAATGCTTTTGCGGCCCAGGCAGGCATTCCGGAGCCCTTTCTCACCCTGGCCTGGTCGCAGGCCATGGCAGACACGCGCGGAGAGACCAGCCATGATGCCTGGGAAAGCCGTTCGGCCGCGCTTGCCGACCGCGCCCACCCAGATGAGAAGGCGAAGTCGGAGTTCCTTGAGACTGCTTTTGCCGATGCAATCGCCATCTATCTGCTTTCGCTCGCGGTTGACTTTGACTACGCCGAGCTCCGCGAACGTGAGTATCCGCTCCTAGCCCCGAGCGCGCTGGCGGAGCGGCTGCGCCTCGTCGCGCAGCTTTTCCCACCCAACCCGGGGTATGAGTTCAGCATTCGCTATCGCCGCCGAGCCTAGACTCGCGCAGCTTCTTGCTCAGTGGATGCTCGCCATCGCAGCCCGGAAGAGCCGTTCGAACTCCTGCGCTCCTGCCTCCCGAGCTGCAGCCGCTTCGACCGCCTTTTGCGCCACCGGCCGCGTATAGCCCAGGTTCGTCAACGCCGATAGCACATCCTCTGCCACGGCGCCGAGCGCAGCCGTGGCCGCGGATTGCACCTCACCCCTGCTGGTCAGGTCTTCGAGTTTGTCTTTGAGCTCGAGCACGACACGTTCTGCGGTCTTCTTTCCGATGCCCGGAATCTTGACCAGCGCGGCATGGTCGCCGCCGCGGATCGCCGCCACCAGGCGGTCGGCTGCCACCCCGCTCAGCACCGTGATCGCCAGCTTAGGACCAATGCCCGAGATCGTCAGCAGCCGCTCAAACAGACGCTTTTCCTGCAGCTGCGAGAATCCGTATAAGGCAAGCTGGTCCTCTGCCACGCGCGTGTAGATGTGCAGCCGCGCCTCAGCGCCTTCGGCCGGAAGCTCTGAAAAAGTGGCTACCGAAATAGCCACGTCATAGCCTACGCCGGCGCACTCAAGCAACGCCTGATTGGGATGTTTCGCGAGCAGCAGGCCGCGCAAATGACCGATCATGTGCCCTCATTGTAGCGGGCTTGTGAAAGCATAACTTCACTGCATCTTTGTCCGGATTCGCTTGTATATGCTTCTTGAGAACGACACGATTGCCGCGATCTCAACACCCCCCGGTCGCGGAGGGATCGGCATCGTGCGGCTATCCGGCCCGGAAGCCCGCGATGTAGCCACCTCGCTTGTTCGGCTGCGCAACCCTCTCGCTGCTGGACGCACGCGCTTTGCCGAGGTTCTCGATGAGGATGGGCTTGCCCTGGACCAGGCGATTGTCACCTTCTTCGCGGGTCCGCACTCGGCCACGGGCGAAGACGTCGTGGAGATTGCAGCGCACGGTTCGCCGGTCCTGCTGGCGCGCCTGCTCCAGGCCGCCCTCCATCATGGTGCGCGCCTCGCCGAGCCGGGTGAGTTCACCCAGCGCGCGTTCCTGAACGGGCGGCTGGACCTTGCCCAGGCCGAAGCTGTCCGCGACCTGATCAACGCGCAAACCCTGCATCAAGCGCGGGTCGCCGCGGCCCAGCTGGGCGGTTCGCTGGCACGTACGCTCGCACCGGTGAAGCAGGATCTGGTTCACCTGATCGCCGAGCTCGAAGCCGGCGTCGACTTCGCCGAAGACGACCTGGACCTCCTGCCGGATGCCGTTCTTGCTTCTCGTCTTGCCGCCCTGGGCGCGTCTTTAGCGCAGCTCGAAGCCACCTACCGCTACGGCCGCCTTCTGCGGGAGGGCTTTACCGTCGCGCTGGTCGGACAGCCGAACGCGGGCAAGTCTTCTCTCTTTAATCGGCTGCTCGGACACGAACGGAGCATCGTCACCGCCCAGCCCGGCACGACTCGCGATCCCGTCGCTGAGTCCCTTGCGCTCGACGGGATCCCGGTTCGCCTCATCGACACCGCCGGCTTACGGGAAACCGAGGCGACAGCTGCCCCGGACGAGGCCGAGCGCCAAGGGATTCGCCGTTCCCGCTCCACCATGGCCGAGGCCGATCTGGTGCTTCACGTTCTCGATAGCACTCGGCTTGCTTTCAGCCCTGTGCCGCCGGAACTCACGCCGCAGCTGCTTCCCGCACCGGACGCCGCCACACTTCTGTCGCTTGCGGGCCGGAGACACCTCGTAGTCCTCAACAAGTGCGATCTGCTTCCGAGCCCGCCCACGATTGCCGGCTTCGCGGAGCAGGTGCTGCTCGTCTCCGCGCATACCGGCCAGGGCGTGGACGATCTCAAGCAGGCTGCGATGCTTACGTTCGCCGGCAGCGCCCCTGCAGGCGAGACCGCGGTGATCACCACATTGCGGCAGCACGGGGCTCTGCTTGAAGCGCGAACGAGTCTGACCCGGGCCACGAATTCCCTGGATCGTGCTGTCCCGCACGAGTTCCTCCTTCTCGACCTCTATGCCGCCCTGAGTGCACTCGACTCGCTTACCGGCGCGACGTCCGCCGAAGCCATTCTGACCCGCATCTTCTCCACCTTCTGCATCGGCAAGTAAGAGCGACTCCCAACAGAGCCGACCGCATCCGCAAAGACTGGAAAACAAGCGTTTTTAGGCGGCAGAGTGAGCCAAGCCGGTCCACCCGCATCCAGCACGAACCGGGAACATTCTTGTCCACCATGGAGTACACTGGCCGCAGTGGACAACAATGTTGGCCATCGGTGGACAACTGGGAGGATGAATGCCGCTCACAGAGCTGCAAATCAAGAGGCTAGCTGTCCGTGAAGGACGCTACGCGGTAAGCGATGGGCGGGGTCTGGCATTGGAGATGATGCCCACAGGTGCGGCATCCTGGCGCTATCGATATCAGCTCCACGGCAAGACCGAGAAGGTATCCCTTGGACCCTACCCTGCTCTCAGCCTGAAAGAGGCGAGGCAGAAAAGAGACGCGCTCGCAGCGGACGTCTTTCGCGGCATCTCCCCTGCACGTCAGAAGCAGCTCGGAAAGGTAGCGATGTCGAATGCGAGCACCGTCAAGGAGTTCAGCGAACGCTACTTCACGGAGGTAATTGCGAAGGACCGGAAAGATGCCACCCAGCTCAGGCGCTACCTGGAGAAGGAAATCTACCCCGCGTTCGGCAACAGGCCGATTCGCGAGATCACCGCTCAAGACGTTCAACGGCTTGTGTTCCGGAAAAGGGACAACGGCTTCGAGTCCGCCGCGGCGCAGCTACGCAATCTTTTGAAGCGTGTTTTCGACTATGCGCTGGTGTGCGGTGTGGTGACCACAAACCCGACTCATGCGACGCCGACTCGGTTCATCACCCGCGCTCGCCCTCGAACACGGTCTTTGTCTCCGGACGAACTCAGGAGCTATCGCAGGGTGCTGTACCGGTCGAACATACGCAGGCAGTTCAAGCTCGCCCTGAACATCATCCTGCTGACACTCGTACGCAAGTCAGAGCTACTCCATGCCCGCTGGGAGCACATCGATCATGAACGGGCGGAGTGGCTGATTCCCGAGAGCCATTCGAAGACGGGAAAACCCCATGTCGTTTACATGTCTCGACAGGTTGCAGAACTGTTCAGAGAATTGCTTGTTCTAGCCGGCGACTCTGAACTTGTCCTGCCGGGACGCGGCAGCCTTACTAAGCCTTTCGCCGCAAACGCCCTCAATAAGGCATTGGAGGGCGTGAACTTTTCTATTCCGCCTTTCACCATCCACGATCTGCGCCGTACGGGGTCCACCATCCTGCACGAACAGGGGTTCTCGTCTGATGTGGTCGAGAAAGCCTTAAATCACTCCATCGGCGGCATACGGGGTGTGTACAACAAGGCTGAGTACGCGGATCAACGCAGAGCGATGCTTCAGACGTGGGCTGACTACATCAGTGTCTTGTCAGAACCAGGAGGAGCAAACGCATGAAACACCCAGAAATACATGCAGTTCTGGACGAAGTTCTAGAGGGCGGAGCAGCCTATCGCCTCCCTGAATTACCGAACTTCGGCCTCTTCTATCTCAGCATTCCCGATGCCGCAAGTCTCATTGTGGAAGACCTGAAGAGGAATAACCGGCGGGTCACCTTCGGTATGTACGAAGATGTGGAAGGCACGCCCGAGGAACGTGAAAAAAACTTCAAGCAGGGGGTTGCCGCCCTCACATCTGACCTTCAGTCACGCCTTTTGTACGCAGTGAGACACGGAAAGGTCAGGTCTTTCAGCAAGAGCCGCACACTTGAGGATTTCCTGCAAAGGGGTGATGAAGAGCATCTGCCGGAACTCACCTTCATTCACTATACCGATCTGGTTGCCTGGCTGACGCAGTTTGGATACATCGACCGGCTCAACTTTACTGAACGTCCTGCGTTTGAGGAGTATGAGCGCAACGAACTCGATTTGCTGGAGCATCTTGAGGAAGACGTGAAAGTGCGCCGACATCTCATCGGTAAGCGAATCCAGTCTCCCTTGCGCACCTTGGCACCGCCTGCCTCCGAAGAGGACGCGCATCTTCAGATACAAGAGCAACTCGCGGCCGCACTCGCGAGCATCCACGAACTGAAACAGGAGAACCAAAAACTTCTTATCTCCGCCGAAGAGACTAGGTTCGCTCCTCTAGATGAAAATTCAAAGCGCTCCTACGTCAGGCTAATCGCGGCCTTATGCAAGAAGGCGGGGCTAGACCCTAATGGGTCCGGTACCGTCGGGAAGATCACAGACGCATCCCACGAACTGGGAAAGCCCGTCAGCAATAGCACAGTCCTCAAGTTGATGGTTCAGGTAGACGACGAATTGACTGGAAAACTCAGAGAAAGAGCTGCGGCTCCGGGTGCTGCGGAGCGCAAAGGAGCTCGTGTGGAAAGACGAAAACGCTCAAAAGGAATCTGATTTCAGATTTGGTTTTCGTGTTCACGACACTGACCTTCGCCGAAGCTTCAGGATGAGCCAAGTAGTCCAAAGAGGTTCCTACATGGCCAACAAAATCCTGAGGCTTCCGGCAGTAAAGAGCAAGACAGGCCTTTCCCGAAGCACAATCTACGCACGTATTTCGCAAGGAACATTCCCTTCAGCGCTGACACTCGGACCAAATACGGTTGGGTGGCTTGAAGCTGACATAGACGCCTGGATCGATAAGCAAATCATCAGCTCCCGTCGTCTTCAGGAGCAGACGGCATGATCAGACTGAGTATCATCAACCAACGAGGCGGAGCCACCAAAACCACAACGACATCGGTGCTTGCCAGATGCTTTAGCGACCGAGGTCTGCGCGTCCTCGTCATTGATGCCGATCCCCAGGGCTCGCTCGCCGTCATCCTGGGACTATCTCCACGAGCGTTTCTCAGTGATCTCCTGATCGAGAAATTAGCATTCCGAGAATGCGTTGTCAGCGCAAAACCAGGATTGGACATCATCTGCGGCAACCGCCTCACGACCGATGCCGAAACTAAGACAATAGGCTTGCCAGGGAGCGAGTTTCTGTTTCGCCATCTCCTCGTCGATTACGAGAAGAACTACGATGTTGTTCTCATTGACGTGGCTCCGTCCATTAGCCTCTTCCAAACTTGCGCGATGGTTTACACCCAGCATGTTCTGGTACCAGTCGATATGGACATTCTCAGCGTTCAAGGGGCAACCTCAACAATTCATGCGTGCGAGACACTCAATCGCATGCTGGAGCACGGCCTCAACATACGGCCTCTCGGGATACTGCCTGTGAAGCTGAATCGGAGGCTGGCAATCACGGAGCTAGTTCTAAATACGCTTTCATCCATTTCAGAACGTCGCGAGATCCCGATTTTCACTCCGATCCGCACGGATCAAGCTGTTGTACGCGCGGCTGCCGATCGGCAGTTCCTTGCCGATTACGATCCCAAGTCGAAGGCCCTTGAAGACTATGAGCTGTTAACAGAGGAGATCCTTAGCCGGTTCAGGAAGACAGAGGCGATCCCCATCGATGCCAGGACCGCGTAATCAATCAAAAAAGATCCTTGACTGGGAAGATCTAGAACGAGCCCCGAACACTCGCGGGGCTTTCTCTTTTCTGAAGTCTGCGGCAGAAATCGTCAACATACGCAGAGATGACGCGGTAAGCCCAGGCGAGATTGTAGAAAAGCCACCACCAGGCGATTCAACCACTGTTGCCAGTACGACCACTGTGGTCGAAAAGCGCTCGCGAGCACAACCAGCTCGCGTTGCTGGTCCTCGTCTTTGTCGGCTTGCTCAGGATGGACACTCACTAGGTGAGTCAGCGCTGTACCAGATGCTCTGGTCGCGCGGCGAGCCCGAGGCCGACGAGACGCGAATCATCAGCGCGGGCTGGCGCACCATGAGGCGCTTCTGCGGCATGACCGACAAGAATTGCAAGCGAAACGCAAGCAGCTTGATCGAGAAGCTGGCCATTGAGGTAATCGAAGCAGAGGAAATCCACACTCGTAAAGGACGCACATACCGCGTGCATTCCTACGCCACCATCCTAATCAGGCGACGAGCGGCAGGCATGGAGTGGGTAGCACGGGACAAAAGCAGGCGATTCGTTAGGCAAGATGGCGGTCCTTTGGCGTCTGAGAGCGAGGCTTCCACTCGCCATATTAGCGATTCGACCACAGTGGCCGTAAAGACCACAGTGGCTGATTTAGCAGCTCAGAATTCGACCACAGTGGTCGGTACAGCCCCAGGGACTGTGGTCGATACGACCCCAGGGACTGGGGTTACCACAACCCCACTGTTAGGAAGTTCCTTAGGAATACAGGAGGAAGATAAACCGTCGACGACGACGGAGGTCGATTTGATCGTCTCGACGTTTGCCGCTATCGTCGGACTCGCCGATGCCAAAGCCGCCGTGTCTTTGCTTGACGCTTGTCGTGCAGCCTGTCCGGATGCCACCACCGATGAGATCGTCGGCATCGTTCGCGAAAAGGCTCTTGCTGCTCGTGCCAGACGCGACGTTCGC
This sequence comes from uncultured Acidobacteriaceae bacterium, assembly GCA_964249905.1. Lineage (GTDB taxonomy): Bacteria > Acidobacteriota > Terriglobia > Terriglobales > Acidobacteriaceae > Edaphobacter. Next base: position 2,401 of record CAXUEE010000010.1, on the reverse strand, counting down.
AGTCTCACGGGCTTTCTTCTGAAGACAGTTCCACTCGTGTTTCAAGGGGCAGGAATTACCAGCTACCGCCTCAAGGTTTCGGCAGAGGCAGAAGCCGCACGGCTTGCGGAAGCTGATCGTAAGCGCAAGGAAGCCGAGATGGACGGTTACTTTTCCAAGCATCGGGAAGGGCTGCGAAGTCAGCTAACCGACCCCAACTTGACGGAGAAGAATCGCGCTGACATCTGCAGGCGTATCGGCGAACTCGATTCATTACTGAAGAGGGCTGACGGAAGTGCATAGAACAGGGCGCGAAGAGTGGAACCCGTGAACATCGTAATTCCGATTTGATTTTCGGGCTTCCGAATACGGGCTCGCCGGACACCTCACAATAAGCCATCAGTCCAGTGAGGTCCCGCCATGGCCAAGAGAATCCGAGCAACTTCGATCGTAAACCCTAGGTTATCTGTCCAGCGAGGTCCGGACGGAAAGCTCTACTGCCGTTTGAGCGTTCTACCCAAACTGCCTGTCTCGCCGAGGCGAAGGAGGATCGGAAGAACAGGGAAGAAGCTGTCCGTACTTCTTCTCTTGATCTTGGCCGGTTGTCACTCCGCTCCACCGTCAGAGATTGTCCGTCAAGTGGAGCTTGCCGACTCTGGCAACGTCAGGCAGGTTCCAGTCGAGTCCCTGATGAACTTTTTCGATCACCACGCTCGACTCGCGGTGCGTGTCGAAGCACTCTGTGCCCCTAAACGGAGGGCTGACCATTCCGAATGGATGATCAGCGACGAGGGCAAGGTCTGCCAAGCGGTTGCGAATCGAGACCGGGTGCAGTACCTCGAAGCCCTCGAAGCAATGAAGCGTATGGACATGAAAGACGGAGACCAAGGCGCAGCAGCAAACATTGAGAAAGCCGAAGGGAAGTAGACCTATGAAGATCTCTCGAAGCAAAGTATTCCTTTTCGTCTTTGGGCTTTTCTCGTTGGTTCTGGTGAAGTCTGCCCTGGCTCAAACTGATCCCCAAGGGATGTTGCAGATCTTCGCGGATGCGTCGGTGAATTGGCAAAACACAATCTTCCCTTTTGCCCTTAATCTTTTCAAGCTTCTCGCAGTTGTCGATTTCGCATGGACCTGCATTACCGTTGCACTCGAAAAGTCTGATTTTCAAGCTCTGGTCGCCACAATCATCAAGAAACTGATGACGATTGGTATGTTCTACGCGTTGCTCGTCTTTGCTCCAACGTGGTTTCCCAAGATCATTCAGAGCTTCGTACAAATCGGCGGGGCGGCATCTGCGTCGCCGACTCCTCTCGATCCTTCTGGGGTTTTCCGAACGGGGACGACGATCGCGGGTACGCTTCTGAGTGCAGCTTCAAGTACAACGTCGTTGCTGACAAGTTTTTCGACCAGCATTGCGCTGCTCTTCGCTGCTGTGGTCATTCTCTTCTCGTACAGCGCCATTACCGTTCACTTCATGCTCGCAATGATCGAATCGTACCTTTTGATTGGGGCTGGCTACATTTTCCTCGGCTTTGGCGGCTCTCGGTGGACTGCTCCCTATGCAGAGAAGTACGTGAGCCAAGTTGTGAGCATCGGTGCTCGGCTGATGGTGTTCTACCTGGTGATTGGGTTGGGGCAACAGTTTGCCACTCAGTGGATTGCCGATTCGCAAGTGGCGGCTACCGGAGCCAGCGCCAACCTCTCATTATCTTGGACTCTCGCTGCTCAGGTTGCCATGTACGCCGTGATTTGCTGGACGCTACCGAAGCTGGTGAGCAACGTGATCGGCGGGACGTTATCGGCCAGCGGAGGAGATGCGATCGCGATGGGCGTAGCTGCTGGAACAGCGGCCATTTCGGGTGCGGCGATGCTCTCAGGAGTCGGTGCGCCGGCTGCAGCTGCTGGTGGGGCCTCTGCTGTCTCCAGCGTTGCGAGCGCCGCAGGAGCTGCGAGCGCAGCAACTGGTGCCGCTAGTGTTGGAGGCGCCAGCACTGCCGCTGGAGCTGGCGTCTTGAGCAGCGGAGC
>CAXUEE010000010.1:0-387 GCA_964249905.1 uncultured Acidobacteriaceae bacterium | reverse complement strand
CGCCGCAACGGGTAATCCCCCAGCCGGCTCCTCAGGGTCGAGATTCTCGCCAGCAGGTGAAAGGGTGTATCAGCCTCCACCACCAGCTATCGAGCTGAGTCGGGCCCGAAGTGGGTTGAACAAGGCTAAAAGCCTCATTCAAGGCGTACATGGAAGTCTTCCTCCAGATTCTGCTGTCAGCTCTGCTCCGGGTCTCAACATTGGCCACTCAGCCGAATGAGCACTGTTTGTTGCTTGGGACTTCTCGTCTTCTCAGCACAGCGCTTGTTGACGAGAGTCGTTGGTACGGAGATGCGCGGTGTTGCAGCGATCAGAGTAGTCGTTGAAGACACGGTCCATACATCTAAGGGAGCTTGGACAGGGACACTGCCCATTCGTGCGTGGCGA
>CAXUEE010000009.1:24759-36786 GCA_964249905.1 uncultured Acidobacteriaceae bacterium | reverse complement strand
ATACGCTAACGGACCCACCGTCCCCCTTTTCGACCCCAACCTCTTCCTCCAGGCAGGCTATATCCGCCGGTCGGACACCGTCTCTCTCATCCCCACCACCACCACCGGGAGCGGCAGCGGATCCAGTGGTATCACCTCAAACGAGCCCCAACCTCTCGACTTCATCGCCGCGAATCTTTCCTACCAGGAAGGCTTCCGCACCGGAGCCCAGGTCGAGGCCATTGCCAACAACGCCTCGAACGTCCTCTACGGCCAAAATTCCCAGCGTGATCCCTTCTCCACCCCAAGCACCTTCGTTACGCTTACCCAGCCGCTGCTTCGCGGCTTCGGTTCCGGAGTCAACCTTCGCTACATCCGCATCGCGAATGTGGATCGCAACATCTCTCGCCTCCTCTTTGAGCAGCAGGTGCTCGAGACCATCTACGGCGCTTCCCGCATCTACTTCGACCTCGTCTCTCTCGGCGAAAATATCGCCGTCCAGCAGGACGCCCTCAACGCCGCCGAAAAGCTCCAGTCCGATGAAGCCGCCCAGGTCGAGTTCGGCACCCTCGCCCCCATCGAGCTCGTCCGCGCTAACGCCCTCGTCAGCTCCAGCCAGTTCTCCCTCGCCCAGGCCCAGGGCCTCTACCGCACGGAGGAGGTCATCCTCCGCAACCTGATCCTCCGGCCGGACTCCCCCGTCTTCAACGCCGCCTTCACCGAGATCGTCCCTACCGACACCATCACGGTCCCTGACACCCTCGACCCCACCCCGGTCTCCAACCTCGTCCAGCAAGGCCTCGCCCGCCGGCCCGACCTCGCCCAGTCCGCCCTCCAGGTCAAGACCGGCCAGATCAACACCTCCGCCTCCCGCAACCAGGCTCTTCCGCAACTCAACGTCTACGCCAACGTCCAGACTCGCGGTGTCTCCGAGCAACCCTTTGAACAGCTTGGCTCCCAAGGCACCGCTCTCCCCACCCTGCCGCTGAGCTTCGCCACCGGCGGCCTGCGCGTGTCAACCATCTACCAGGCCGGCATCCAGCTCAATCTACCCATCCGCAACCGGCTCGCCGAAGCCGATGCCGCCCGCGACGCCATCCAGGTCCGCCAGGTGGAGGCGCGCACCGAAAAACTGGAAGACCAGATCCGCCAGGACATCGAGAACGCGCAAATCGCCATCGAAACCAGCTTTCAGGCCTACCAGGCCGCCAAAGCCAGCCGCGGCTACCAGCAGCAGCTGCTCCAGGCAGATCGCGACCGTGTCGAGTTCGGCCAATCGACCCCGCTCCAGGTGGTCCAGGATACGGCTTTCCTCTCGCAGGCCAGCGCCACCGAGATCGCCGCCCGCTCCAACTATCAGAAAGCCCGTATCGAGCTCGATCATCAATTAGGCGACCTCCTCGAAAAGAACGGCATCACCCTCGACGATGCCGTGCAAGGGCAGGTAAAGCCCTAACCGTTGCCTCTGATGCGGGGGACTTGCCGAAAAGGGGACTTTCGGGGACTCTGAGTGGAACGCCCTTTGGTCCACACGGAGTGGTTCGCGCAGCAAGCGATCCGATGATGCCCCTTTCTGCCCTCTCCATCCGCCGCCCCGTGGCAACCACGCTGCTCTCCATAGCGGTGATGCTGGCTGGGGTACTGGGCTATATGAGCCTTCCCGTCGCGTCGATGCCTCAGACGGAGTTTCCCACGATCTCCGTTCAGGCGTCCCTGCCCGGGGCCAGTCCATCTGTGATGGCCTCCTCGGTTGCGACTCCGCTGGAACGCCAGTTCGGCCGGATCGCCGGGGTGGATGAGATGACCTCCACGAGCACGACCGGAGGCACAGTCATCACCCTTCAGTTTGAGTTAGCTCGCGACCTCAACGGGGCGGCTCGCGATGTGCAGGCAGCTATCAGCGCAGCCCGAGGCCAGCTTCCGTCCAACCTGCCCAGCGCTCCGACATATCGCAAGATCAATCCGAACGATCCGTCTGTGTTGATTCTCGTCATCGAATCGGAGACCGTGCCGCTGCGCGAGCTCTACGACATCGCCGACTCCACGCTGTCGCAAAAGATTGCACAGATATCCGGAGTTGGACAAGTCTCCTTGAATGGAAGCTCCAAACCGGCGATTCGCGTGGAGGCGAACCCGCTCGCGCTCAGCGCCTATGGGCTGGGATGGGAGCGTTTGCGCTCCGTACTCTCGGAAGCGAGCGTGAACGAGCCCAAGGGACGCCTGATCGATGGCGACCGGGTCTGGGATATCTCCGCCACGGACCAGCTTGCGCACGCGAGCGACTATGCTCCCCTGATCGTCGGCATGCACCATGGCTCGCCGGTCCGGGTCCGCGATGTGGCCACCGTTGTCGACTCGGTCGAGGACGTGCGCATGAGCGGCTTCGTCGACGGGCGCCATGCCATCCAGATCGTCGTCAACAAATCTCCAGGAGCGAATGCCATCGCCACCGTGGATGCGGTGCTGGCGCTCTTGCCGGGCATGCGAGCATCGTTGCCGCCTTCGATCAGGCTCTACCCCATGATGGACCGCACGACCACCATCCGCGCTTCGATCGAGGATATTAGCTGGACGCTGGCGCTCTCGATCGCCCTGGTCATCCTGGTTGTGTTCACTTTTCTGCGCGAGGGCAGCTCGACACTCATCCCTTCGATCTCGGTGCCGCTGTCGCTGCTTGGAACCTTTGCCGTAATGGAGCTGGCGGGGTTCACGCTCGACAACCTGTCGCTCATGGCGGTTACCATCGCCACCGGCTTCGTGGTGGATGATGCGATTGTGGTGCTTGAAAATGTCGACCGCCACCTGCAGGCGGGGCTTTCACCCGCGGCGGCAGCCCTCAAGGGCGCGAGCGAGGTTGGCTTTACTGTCATGGCGATGAGCGCGTCGCTGGTGGCTGCGTTCCTTCCTATGCTGCTGATGGGCGGCATCGTCGGGCGGCTCTTCCGGGAGTTCTCGCTGGTTCTCTCGATCGCGATCGCCTGGTCGCTGCTCGTTTCACTTGTGGTCACGCCCATGCTTTGTTCAGTGCTGCTGAAGCCCCACAGCGTGCGCAAGCACGGCCGGCTTTATCGTTTAGGCGAAGAGACTCTGGACAGGCTGGAAGCGCTCTATGCCCGTGGCGTGCGGCTCGTCCTTCGCCACCAGACCGTCGTGCTCGCGGCGGTGCTCGCCACCTTCGCCCTCACCCTCTACTTGTTCCTTCACGTTGCCAAGGGCTTCTTCCCGCAGCAGGACACAGGCCGCCTCTTCGGCCAGATCCGGGCCGCGCAGGACATCTCCTTCGACGACCTTGCGCGCAAGACCAAGCTGGTTCAGGACATCGTCGCTAGGGAGGCAGACGTGGGGCACCAGAGCTCCTTCTTCGGTCTCAATCCCAACACGCCCGCGTCGAACGTAGCCAGCCTGTTCCTCGTTCTCAAGGGCATCGAGGAACGCCACCATCATTCCTCGCTTCAGATCCTCAAGCATCTGCAGCTCAAGCTGAATGAGGTCGTCGGCGTACAGGTGGTGCTCGTTCCGCAGCAGGAGCTGAACATCGGCGCGCGAACCTCCGCCGCGCAGTTTCAGTACACGCTTACGTCGGACAATCTGGCGACGCTGGACGAATGGGCGCCCAGGATCACCTCAGGAATGCGCAAAGTTCGCGGTATCCGCGACGTGATCAGCGATCAGGTCAACGCCGGTCTTACCCTGCAGCTTGACATCGATCGCGACACCGCCAGCCGCTATGGCGTGACGGCGCAACAGATCGACGAAACGCTCTATGACGCGTTCGGTCAGCGTCAGGCAGCCATTCTCTATGGATCCATCAACCAGTACCACATCGTGCTCGAAGCGTCACCCGACTACCAGGGCAATCCGTCCTCGCTGTCGAGCATCTACGTGCGCGGAACCGGCGGCAGGCTGATTCCTCTTTCGTCCTTCAGCCACTTCACTACGATCAAGATGCCGCTTGTGGTGAACCATCAGGGTCCCTTTCCCGCGGTGACGATCTCCTTCAATCTGGAGCCGGGCTTCGCCCTGGGCGATGTGTCTCCTGCAATCGAAGCCGTCGGTCAGCAACTGGGGATGCTGGACACTGTGCATGCGAGCTTCGCGGGCACAGCACGGGCCTTTCAGGACTCGCTTGCGTCTGAGCCGGTGCTGATCGCGCTTGCCCTAGTAACGATCTACCTGGTGCTGGGAATGCTGTACGGAAGCCTGATGCATCCCTTGACCATCCTTGCCACCCTGCCCTCGGCAGGGGTCGGCGCCCTGCTCGCGCTCATGGTGACCGGCAATGAATTCACAGTGATCGCGTTGATCGGCGTAGTTCTCCTGGTCGGCATTGTGCAGAGAAACGCAATCATGCTGATCGACTTTGCGCTTACCGCTGAGCGCACGGACGGAGCGACACCGGAAGAGGCAATCTATGCAGCCTGCTGCCGGCGTTTCCGGCCCATTCTGATGACCACCCTGACGGCGATCCTGGCCGCGCTGCCGCTGGCCCTGGGCAGGGGCGTGGGCTCGGAGCTGCGCCAGCCGCTCGGCATCAGTATCGTCGGCGGCTTGACTGTTTCGCTGCTGCTCACGCTCTACACCACGCCGGTGCTCTACCTGTCTGTCGCGCGCCTCCGAAGGCTATTTCTGGGCGAGGAGCAAGTGACGAAAAAAGTTGATCCGGAAGGGGCTAAGGTGTTTCTCCATCGGGTGTAACTCTTTGATGTGTCATCCCTTCGCCGAAGGCGGAGGATCTGCTTGTATCTGCAGCCTTGACGCTCTAAAAGCAGATTTCTCCCGCACGCGAAGAATGACACTGTTTATGAAGCTAAAGGTATCGAGCGAGTTCAGACCCTGAACACCGTTTCTCAAGGAGAACGGCACTGTATGCCCGTTCAGAAGACCACAGCATCAGGCTTTCAGCAGATCTCTTCCAAAGGCTTTTGTTCCGCGGCTACGCCCCAGATCGCTTGAATCACACCGGCAAGCACCATGACCGCGGCACTGGCCAGGAAGCCGTAGAAAATTGGCAGCCGTGTGCCGCGATTCAGCAGAGCGCCAAACAGAACGGGTCCAAGAACGCCGGCCAGAAGTGTCCCGACAGCGTAAAAGATGGCGATGGCGGAGGCCCGGATGGACTGCGGAAAGAGCTCGGAGGTGGTGAGATAGGCGGAGCCGCCAGCCGATGCGGCGAAGAAGAAAGTGGCCGCCCACCATGCCGCCTGGCTGATGACGGAGAGGTGATCGGAGAGAAAGAGAAGGTCCGAAGCGGCGAAGATGAGGCCGGTAAGGATGAAGTTGAACGAGATCATGGTTCGGCGGCCGACAGTATCGAACAGCCGGCTTAGCAAAACAGGACCGATGAAGTTCGTCAGCGCGAGAGGAAGGAACAGAACACCGGCGTGGCCTGCGGAGACACCGTAAAAACGAAGCAGGACAAGCGTGCTCGAGAAAAAGACGGAGTTGTAAAAGAAAGATTGCGCCATGGTGAGAACGAGGCAGAGGACAGCGCGTCCGCGATAGCGTGGGGTGAAGAGGACGGCAAGGCGGCGAAAGGTGTCCTGGGTAGCGTGGGTCATCGATACGGTGCGCTCGACGGGGGCGAGGTAAGCGTGCTGAGCGCGGACATCGGCCTCGATCTGGTCGATGATCGCGGCGGCCTCGACCGGGCGGTTATGGGTCAAAAGCCAGCGTGGCGACTCCGGAATGTGGCGGCGGGCGAAGATAACGACCGCGGCAATCGGCAGGCCGGAGAGAAAAGCGAGCCGCCAGCCACGATCGATGCCGAAGACGGCAGGCGACAAAAAGCCGACGGCGATGAGCGATCCGAGGATGACGCCGATCCAGAAGGTAGAGCCGATGACCAGGTTCGCGGTGCCGCGGACACGAGCGGGGATGAGCTCGTCGATAGCCGAGTTGATCGCCGTATACTCCCCGCCGATACCCGCGCCGGTAAGCAATCGGCAGAGCGTGAAGGTGGCCAGGTTCCAGGAGAGGGCGGTCGCGGCGGTGGAGCAGACGTACACGGCAAGGGTAAGTGTAAACAGAGTCTTACGGCCGTACCGGTCCGCGAGGTAGCCGAAGAGAAGCGCACCGATCACGGTGCCGAGCAGATAACCCGTGGAGGTAATGCCAAGCTGGGCATCGGTGAAGTGAAGCGCCGAGGAGCCCTTCAAGGCGCCGGAAAGAGAGCCGCCGATCCCTCCTTCCAGGCCGTCCAGAAGAAAGGTGATGCCGAGGGCGCTGGTCATGCGAAGATGCCAGCTCGACCAGGGCAGACGATCCAGCCGCGGCGGAATGTCGGTCTGGAAGTCGGCCGGGGAGGTGGAAGAAGCGGCTGCCATAAGAAAGGTCCTCGCTGTCTTATTGACGAGCGCTCAAGCAGGAAAAGCGAGCGCTCGTCATGCGCATTACAGCATCGTGTCTATAGATGCGATGGATGCCGCTAAGGCAAATCTTCTGAAGGTGGAGAGCGAGTCAAGAGACTTCGCGTCATTCTCTTCAAGGAAGACGACACTGCAAGCCCGTTTAGGACTTCACAACATCAGGAGGTTTGCTCTAGAAGCGGGAGACAAGCCATACGCCACCAACCATCAGCAGACCGCCCAGCAGACGCAGAGGCGAGGCAGGATGCTGCTTGAACCCGATCCATCCCATCTGGTCGAGAAGGATGCTGACAAGAATGGAGGCCGTGAGGCTCAGGCCGGTAAACATTCCGGAGCCGAGCTTCTGCGCAAACATGAGCGCGGCCAAGGTGGTGACGATGGAGAGAACACCCCCGATCCAGGCCCACCAAGGCGCGGCCACAACCGCCTCATGGGCGGGAATTTGCTGCCGGAAGGCGCCCTGAACCAGGAGTATGGCGGCCAGACCGCTGAGATAGACCCAGATGGTGGTCCAGATAGGCTGCTGCCAATGCTTGTACAACTCAGCGTTCGTTCCTTGTAGCGGAGCCAGCGCACCGGCACCGATGGCGATGAGAATCACAATCCACTGCATTCCCCTGTTTTACTCTGAAGCAGGCTTTGCAGGAAGTACGAGAACGAACAGACCGGCGGCAATCTTTCTATTTTCAGGCGCTGAAGGCGCGCGAGAAAGACCTTGAAGACATCAAGATCTCCGCGTCGGACCGCATGCCGCTAGTTGGTTATACGTCCGGAAAGGCTTCTACCCGTGCCACCCAGCCCTTGACGAACTGCGGGAAACGCTTCCCCAGTTGTTCGTAGAAGTGGATCCGGCCCGCTTTGTACTCGCGGTACACGACCTCCTGCGGCAGCGCGTGCAGTGCCGTCAGCGTCCCCGCGCCGATGCACCCGTCGCAGACCACAGCGCCATGGTGGTCACGGATGATCTGCTGAAGAAGGCAGGTGGCGTGGGTGCCGGCATTCACATAAAAATCACACACGATGTTGGCCAGCTCCTGGCTGTGGAAGTCATCGCCTCGCAGCGGCTGCCAGTATTTCGTGCGGTAGACGATGCCGGCCTGTGCATCCGTCAGCGCCTTCAGGTTGTCGGACGTGGGCTCCAAACCGAGAAGTTCGTGCGAGCACATCTGAAAGACGGACATGGTGATACCTTTGTTCGTCTCCCCGCCTGGGTCTGCCGGATTGTCGCAATAGCCGCCCTCAAACTTCAAAATGATGGGCAACACAAGGTCGAAGCTCGCCATACCGATCTCTCCTCTTCCAAAACGCAGCACTACACCCCTGTCGACCCGAACCCTTTCACCCCGCGCAGCGTTCGGTCAAGCGACTCGACCACTTCAAACGCCGCCTCGATCCGCCGCACCACGCGCAGCTGCGCGATCCGGTCGCCGGCAAACACCATCTGCGCTTCTTCGGAAAGGTTCGTCAGCACTACCTTGATCTCGCCGCGGTAGCCCGGATCGATCACCCCTGCAAGTGTCGTCAGCCCACGCAACGCCATGCCGGACCGATCCTCAATCAGCGCGCCGTGGTCTGGAGGCATGCCCAGAGCGACTCCTGTCGGAATGGCCACCGTCTCGCCCGGGGCCAGGGTCCAGGTCGAGACACAATGGAGGTCCGCCGCCAGATCCCCGAACGGACCCACATGCGCGTAGCGCGGAACCTGCGCCTCCGGGTGAAGTTTCTGCACCAGAATGTGTGCTTGCATGCGATAAGTTTACCGTCGCATCATCCCGCTGCAGTACATATTGGTGAGGTCGAACTCTCACAGACACTGCTGAGACCGGTCCCGGAAGCCCGCATCCCATGGCCTGACACGCGAAAATCTGTACGAGGAGCCCGGCTTGTTCGAGCACAGCGCTACACCCCAGATTCTGCATCGCGTCGAGGACGGCGCCGGCCAAGGCCCTGTTCTCGTCATGATGCACTTCCTCGGTGGCAGTACCCGGGAGTGGGAGGAAGTCGTCACCTTCCTGGGCGGCGACCTGCGCTCGGTGCGCCTGGATCTCCCCGGGTTCGGCCTCTCAGCCGCCGTTCCCGGCTACTCTGTTGAAGCCATGGCCGACCGTGTAGAGGCTACCCTGCGCGAAGCTGCGGTGGATCAATTCATTCTTGTCGGTCATAGCATGAGCGGCAAAGTCGCCATGGTGCTGGCGCGGCGGTTTGAGGACAGAGGCGACCATAGGCTTCTAGGCATGGTGCTGGTCGCGCCCTCGCCGCCGTCGCCCGAGCCCTTCTCCGAAGACAAGCGCAGTAGCATGATCGAGACGCTCGGCACCGAGCGCGACGGTGACTTCGAGCGGGCACGGCGCTACATTACCAAGAACGAAGAGCGCGACATCTCCGCGGCGGTCGTCGAGCGCGCGGCCGGAGATGTTCTTCAGATGAACCGCGCCGCCTGGCTCGCGTGGCTGAACAGCGGCAGCAAGGAGGACTGGGCGGATCGCGTCCAGACCCTGAGCCTTCCTGTGCTCGTCGTCGCCGGCGAGGTTGACCGGTCGCTCGGCCCGGACCAGCAGAAGGCCCTCACCTTGCCTCACCTCAAGAACGCGCATCTGGCGATTGTGGCCGGAGTGTCCCACCTCATCCCGATGGAACGTCCGGAACAGATGGCCGGCTTGCTCCGCAAATTCACCCAGGAGTTGATCGCCAACCCCAAGCTGCCCACGATTCCTGCGGAATATTTGGACCTCATTGCCGGCGACCGGCTCTCGCCCAAGACCCGCGAGGTGCTCGAGACGCGCATGCGTGGCCCGGAGTGGACCTTCGGCTTTCTCAATCGAGAACAGGAACGTACCCTGCGTGCCGCGGCTGCACGGATTGTGCCCCAGACTGCGGATCAGCCCATCGACCTTGCCGGCTTTGTGAGCGCCGCACTCGCCTCTGGCAAAGGCAACGGCTGGCGCTATGCGGTCCTGCCGGAAGACCTCACCGCCTACCGCGAGGGTCTCGACCGGCTTACAGCTCACGGCTTCGCGGATCTCGACGCCGAGGAGCAGGACGGGTGCCTTCGCGAACTCGCTCGTATTCCGGGCTCGCCGGAAGCGCGCTGGTTTGAAGAGTTGCGCGGAGACCTGACCGAAGCCTACATGGCCCATCCGGCTACGCTCGCCCGCATCGGCTATAGCGGCATTGGCGTGGGCGGGGCAAACACTCCGCACCAGGGCTTCGTTCTGCTGGAGCCCGGCGAGCGCGAAACGTGGGAGCCGGAACCCGAGGTTCAGATCGCCGAATGAAGACGTATGAGAAGGAATCGAGCGTAGATGTCGTCGTCATCGGAACCGGCGCAGGCGCAGCTCCGGTGCTTGCCAGGCTCGCCGAGGCCGGACTCTCGGTAGTCGCTCTAGAGGCAGGCCGTTGGTGGGATCCAGCAACCGAGTTCTCTGCCGACGAAGTCGCCATGGGAGATCTGTACTGGCTCGGCGAGCGTATCAGCGCTGGAGAAACACCAACGGCCTTTGGCGGCAACAACAGCGGCACCGGCGTTGGCGGCTCCATGCTGCACTGGGGAGCCTTTGTGCCGCGCGCCGACTCGCGTGATCTAAAGCTGCGCACTGACACCGGGCTAGGCGAGGACTTCCCACTCACGTACGAAGACCTGGTCCCGTACTACGAGGAGGTTGAGCGCTTCCTCGGGGTTGCCGGGCCGGCTCAGTACCCTTGGGACCCGCAGCGCCGCTATCCGCTTCGTCCAATTGCTCTCAACGCACCCGCCATCGTCATGCGCAAGGGCTACGAGGCCATTGGCGTCCGGACCAGCGAAGCCCCTATCGCCGCCGTCTCTGAGCCGTACACGCAGCCCGGCTACCGCACTCGCCAGCCCTGCGTGGGTTGCGGATTCTGCCATCAGGGCTGTGTCTTCAACGGCGCAAAAGCGAGCATGGACGTCACCTACCTGCCACGAGCGCTCGCGGCCGGCGTCGAGATCCGACCCAACAGCTTCGTTCATTCTTTTGAGCGCCATGAGGACGGAAGCATCGCCGCCGTGGTCTACCGCAGCGGGGACGCCGACCTCCGGCAACGCTGCAAGGCGGTCTTCCTCTGTGCCGGTGCGGTCGAGACGCCGCGGCTGCTCCTGCATACGGGCCTGGCCAACTCGTCCGGGGAGGTCGGCCGCAACTTTATGGCTCACGTCGCCACCCAGGTGTGGGGAACCTTTCCGCAAGAGATGCGCATGAACAAAGGCTTTCCTGCCACGCTCATCTCGGAGGACACGCTGCGGCCCAAAGATGCTGATTTCGCCGCCGGCTATCTCACCCAGTCGCTTGGCGTCGTTCCCGTCACCTTCGCCCGGCAGGTAGCGCGCGGCCGCGGGCTTTGGGGCCAAGGCTTGGTCGACTACCTCGACCGATACAACCACCTGGCCGGCGTCGGCGCCAATGGCGACTGCCTGCCCTACCCTCAAAATCGCCTCGACCTTTCTGACGAAAAGGATACGCTTGGCATTCCCAAGCCCCGCATTCATTTTTCCTACGGCGAAAACGAGCAGCGCATGAGCGCCCACGCCGCGAAACTTATGACCGCCGCCTGGCAAGCTGCAGGAGCCACCGACATCTGGACCTTTGAACGCTCCGCCCACACCATCGGCACCTGCCGTATGGGCACCAACCCCGGCACGAGCGTCGTCGATCCATGGGGCCGCTCTCACGATCTGCCCAATCTCTGGATCAGCGACAACTCAACCTTTCCCGCCGCGCTCGCCGCCAATCCCGCCCTCACCATCATGGCGCTCGCCCTCCGCTCTGCCGACAGATTCCTGGAGGTAAACCGCTCTTCGTAAGGCGGCATGGGCCCTCCAGTATCCTGACCGGAGCATGTCTCCCCTCGCAAGCTCGTGGCGCAGCACTGCTCTTTCCATCACCGCAGCCGTTCTCTTTGCCGCTTTCGCTCTGCTGCCCGGCCTAGGCCACCGCCCCCTGGCGGAGTGGGACGAAGCCATCTACGCCGGTGTCTCACGCGAGATGCTGGAGACCGGTTGGCTCATCCCGCACTGGAATCAGCAGCTATGGCTCGAGAAGCCGCCACTGACGCTCTGGATCACGGCCGCCTTCTTTCGTCTTTTCGCCATCAATGAGTTCTGGGCGCGCGCCGGATCCGCGTTCTCCGGGATTGTCATCGTCGCCCTCCTTCACGCGTGGCTCGCTCTCCGCAAAGGGCTTCTAGCTGCCTGGTTATCTACCCTCATCCTGCTCGGTACCTTTGGCTTTCTTCATGTCTGCCACGTTGGCGAGATGGATGTTCTCCTTTCGCTTAGCTGCTGCGTCTCGCTGGTCGGACTGGTTCAGGTTGCCGAACATCGCCGCTCCGGCTGGTTCCTTTTCTGGATAGGCTTCGCTCTCGCCCTGATGACGAAGGGTGCCGCAAGCATCGTGCTCCCTATCACCGCCTCTGTGCTCGCCATTCTCCACCGGTGGCGGCTTAATAAGTTCGGGCGGCCGTTTCTGCTCGGACTCCTTTCGTTTCTGCTCCTTACCTTACCCTGGCATCTCGCCATGCTGCACCTTCACCACACTGCGTTTCTTCACCAATACCTCGGTCTCAGCGTCCTGGCCCGCTCCACACAACAGATCGAAGGCCACGTCACCCCTGCCTGGTTCTACCTCAAAGTTCTGCTCGTCTCCGCGCCTCCCTTCGTGCTCCTGTA
>CAXUEE010000009.1:17800-24749 GCA_964249905.1 uncultured Acidobacteriaceae bacterium | reverse complement strand
TCCTGTACCCGTTCGCCCTCGCCCACTCCTTTCGCCGGCCCGACCTCCAGCCATGGGCCGTCTTCGCCCTAATAGTCCTTGTCCTCTTCAGCGTTGCGCAAACCCGCCTGCCGCACTATGTTGCTCCCGCTTACCCCGCGCTCACCCTGCTTTCGGCCGTCTACCTCGCTCCTCTCCTCCGCTCTTTCGCCGCCCGCACTCCGTACCCGGGGAGACGCGCCCTTGCCGCTGGTGCCATCATCGTCTGCACAGCAGGCCTTCTGTGGATCACCAACCCGGCACGCAAAGCTCTTCACAGCACCGATTCCCTACCCGGTCCGCCTCCCCTCGACAACAAGGCATCTCTGCCACTACTTCGTGACGCTCTCCACAACGCCCTTCCCGGCCCGTTGCTCCTCCTCCGCGATGGCCGCCTGATCTCAATCGCCACAGTCGTCTTTTACTCCGGCCGCGCCGTCCAAGAGGTCCAGCTCCTACCTGTGCCCGCCACCACTCCTACCGACCCTTATGTCTTCCAGGCCATGCCGCTCGAGCAAGCCGTCCAAACCGAACCGCGCCTCCTCCTTCTCGACCGCACCCTCCTATCGCAGCTGCCCTCCAACCTCACCTTCGCTCCCTTCGACAGCACGCCCACCCAGATCATCGGCAGAATCTCCCGGATACCCGCATCGTGTCTACAATTGGGACAGTGCTCGCCCCAGTGAAACGCTTCCTGCGCGCCCCTGGGCGAGACCCCGCTCTGCGGATGTTCCTGGTTGCGCTCCTCGTCCGCCTGCTCTATCTCACCCTCGCTCACACCTACCGTCTGCGCCCCGGGGAAGACCACTTCCAGTTCGGCTGGGAGATGGGCCGCATCGCCCGCGCCCTCGTCACCGGTTACGGCTACTCGGATCCCTTCCACGGCCACACCGGTCCCACTGCCTGGGTGCCGCCGCTCTACCCCCTGCTCATGGCTGCCGTCTTCAAGCTGTTCGGCATCTACAGCCTCCGTTCCGCCTGGGTGCTCCTGGCGCTGAACAGCCTTTTCTCGGCGGCTACCGCACCCCTCGTTTTTGAGCTTGCGACCCTTCTCTTCGGAGCTGCGGAAGGCCGCGGCATCGCTCTCTGGTCCGGGTGGCTATGGGCGCTCTACCCAGCCGCCCTGCAGTACGCCGTCCGCTGGCCGTGGGAGATGTCCCTCACCACCGCGCTCTTTACCTTCACCCTCGTCCTCGCCTTCCGCCTCCGTGCCCAACCCGCACACACGCTGCGCCGCTGGGCTTACTTCGGCTTCGCCTGGGGCCTGATCGCCCTCTCGAACTCCACCTTGCTGCTCTTCCTCCCCGTCTCTGGCTTGTGGATCCTCGTGGGCCGGCGAACACCCCGCGCCCGCATAGGCGCAACCCTTGCTGCGGCTCTTTTTCTTGCCACCATCGCCCCCTGGACCCTTCGCAACCAACGCGTCTTCCACACCTTCATTCCCCTGCGCGGAAACTTCGGGGCCGAAATGGCCATGGGAAACGGTCCCGGCGCCAACGGCCTCCTGATGGAGTACAACCATCCCTTCCAGGCCGCCGAGCAGTTCCACCAATACGCCGCCCTCGGCGAGGTAGCCTACGTCCACCGGCGCGGCCAGCTCGCGGAGGTCACCATCATCCGCGACCCCGGCCTCTTTGTCCGCAACACCCTCAAGCGCGTTTACTTCTTCTGGGGCAGCGTTCCTCACCCCACCGACAAAGCCTGGTACCTCGACTTCTTCCGCGTCCTCGACTTTTCCTTTCTTTCCCTAGCCGGGCTCCTCGGCCTCGGCCTCGCTTTGCGTCAGCACATCCCCGGAGCAGGCCTCCTCGCCTGGGCTTTTCTTCTCCTCCCCTTGCCCTACTACTTCGTGACCGTGCACGCCCGTTTCCGCCATCCGCTCGAGCCGCTCATTACCGT
The DNA here is from genome assembly GCA_964249905.1 of uncultured Acidobacteriaceae bacterium. Classification (GTDB taxonomy): domain Bacteria; phylum Acidobacteriota; class Terriglobia; order Terriglobales; family Acidobacteriaceae; genus Edaphobacter. Next base: position 22,832 of record CAXUEE010000009.1, on the reverse strand, counting down.
CTTCGTCGTCTTCCTCTTCCAGTCCGCTCAATCCGGCCGATCCAGCCAGCTCGCCGAGATGGAAGCGTAGAGCGATGACCCTTTCCGGCGTGCTCTTCGCCCTCACCCTATTCTCGACGCTTTTCTGCACTGCAGTGAACGCCTACACCCTCTGCCTGGCCTATCCCCTCTGGCGCGCTGTCCCTCCTTCCGCCTTCGGCGCCTACCATCGGGAATACCTTCGTCGTCTCAGCCCAGTGATTACTCTGCCGCACGTCGTCATGTTCTTCTCAAGCGCCCTGCTCCTTTATCGGCACCCGTCCTACTTCGGTCTGCGCGACGCCGTGCTCCTCTTTGCTCTTGAGGCCGTCGTGGTCGCGGTTAGCGCCTTCGCGGCTGGCCCAATCCAATCCCGGTTTGAGCGCACCGGCCGCCTCGACGCCCCCGGCCTGGCACTGCTGCTCCGCATCAGCACGCTGCGCACCATCCTAATGCTGGCCGCGGGCGCTCTTCTCTGCTTCCGCATCGCCCAGCGATAGCTGCTCGCTGCGTTGGCCGGAACCAGTCTTTGCGGGCTCATGCTGCCTACCAATCGAGATGGTCTCTGCTCCGGCTGCCCTGAACACGGAAAACGGAGGGGACAAGCAGGCAAGCTACGCCGTTCCCCTCGCCGCTACCAGGATCTACGTCCGTAAGAACTGCTGCAGGCCGGAGCTGTCGACCTTGCGCTGCTCGCCGGTGGCAAAGCTTTTTACGGTAAGGGTATGGGTGGCCATCTCTTGCTCCCCGAGCAGAACGATGTGGCGGGCGAGTCTGTCGGCAGTCTCAAAGCTCTTTTTCAGGCGGAAGCTTCCGTCGCCCACTTCCACGGCGAGGCCGGCGCGGCGAAGATCGCGGGCGAGCGCCAGGGCGGCGGGATTCTGCGCAGGGCTAAGCGGGGCGAGGTAGGCATCGAGTTTGGGGGCGCTTAGCTCCTTTGCCTGAGCTTGCAAAGTGAGAATGAGGCGGTCTTCCCCGATCGCGAAGCCGATGCCGGGGGCCTTTGGGCCGCCGAGCATTTCGCTCAGGCCGTCGTATCGTCCGCCCCCGAGGAGCGCGTTCTGCGTACCCAGGCCGCTGCCGTCCGGCACCGTGAACTCAAATGTAGTTCGGGTGTAGTAGTCCAGGCCGCGGACCAGGCGCGGGTTGACCGCGTACGGTACCCCGCAGGCATCGAGCGCAGCCAGCACCTGGCCGAAGTGGCTGCGGCTCGCTTCGTCGAGGAAATCGGCAATCTTCGGCAGCGAGTTGATCAGGTCCTGGTCTTCGGGGGCCTTTGAATCAAGCACCCGCAGCGGGTTGGTCTCGGCGCGGCGCTGGTTGTCCTCGCACATCCGGTGCTTCACGGGGGCAAGGGCTTCGCGTAACGCGGCCACATAACGCGGTCTGTCCGTAGAAGAGCCAACCGAGTTCAACTCCAGCCGCCAGCCTTTAACGCCGAGCTCGTCCAGCAGCGATGCCAGCATCTCGAGCACCTCCGCATCGCGGATCGGACTTTCCGAGCCGGACGAGGCGGGTCCAAGTACCTCCGCGCCGATCTGCCAAAACTGCCGGTAGCGGCCGCGCTGAGGACGCTCACGGCGAAATTGCGGGCCGATGTAGAACAGCTTCTGCAGGCCACCTGTCTCGCCAAGTTTGTGCTCGATGTAGGCGCGAACCACGCCGGCCGTGTTCTCCGGGCGCAGAGTAAGCGACTGCGCCTTATCCCGACTGCCGCCGGCGCTTTCACTGGCAGCGCGGGCGCGGTCCTCCCACGTGTACATCTCTTTCGACACAATGTCGGTCTCCTCGCCGACACCTCGCGCAAAGAGCTCCGTCGCTTCAAAGATCGGCGTGCGGATTTCGCCAAAGCCGTAGCGGGCGAACAGCGCGCGGGCGCGGGCCTCGACCTGATTCCAAAGCTGGGTTTCCGGCGGCAAGAGATCGCGTGTGCCGCGCACGGCTTTCAGGGTGGACATAGAAGTTCAGTCTACTCACGAAGCTGCCCCAGAAGCAGGGCTCAAGGCGAAGATAAGGCGAATATAATCCGGAAACAACCTCCATGCTGCCGCCTGTCCAACCCGACCGCTTCACATTTCTCCACATCGACCTGAACAGCTTCTTTGCCTCGGTCGAGCAGTATCTGCACCCCGAATACCGAGGCAAACCCACAGCCGTCGTGCCCATTACCGGCGACACCACCTGCTGCATCGCCGCCAGCTATGAAGCTAAGGCGTTGGGCATACGAACGGGCACCCGGGTGAGCGATGCTAAAAAAATCTGCCCCGAAATCATCCTCGTCCACGGTTCGCATGCGGTGTACTCCGAGTATTCTCACGCGATCACCGAAGCTGTGGAGCGCGTCTGCCCGGTGGCCCATACGCCTTCGATCGACGAAATGATCTGCCAACTCATCGGTCGCGAGTGCAAACCTGCGAACGCGCGCTGCATCGCCCTCAACATCAAGCAGGCAATTTGGAAAGATGTAGGCGAAACCCTGAACTGCTCGATCGGCATGGCACCGAACCGATTCCTGGCTAAAATTGCCAGCAACATGCAAAAACCTGACGGGCTGATCGGCCTCTTACCCTCTCAGCTTCCGCGTGCGATCGCTCATCTTGAACTACGCGATCTGCCCGGGATCGGCGCTCGCATGGAGAGACGCCTCAACCGCAAAGGCATCCACACCATGGAGCAACTGCTGGCGCTCGACCGGTTGGGCATGCACACGCTTTGGGACTCCGTCTGGGGCGACCGGATCTATCACTGGTTGCGCGGGGAGGAGACCGGCGACGATGGAGCGCCGGTGACGGGGAGTGCTCAAAAAAGCTTAAGCCACTCACATGTGCTCGGCCCGGAGTACCGCACCCTCGAAGGCGCTTGGGCGGTGGCACACAAACTTCTGCACAAGGCCGCCATGCGCCTCCGTATGGAGAAGTTCCACACGGGTTCTCTTTGCTTCAACGTTCGTTTCCAGCTCACGCGCGCGCAGGTCGCTCAGGTGGAGAAGTCCAGGCACCATCACAGCGGCATTGAGCACGCCTCCTGGGCCATGGAAGCGCGTTTTCGTCCGTGTCAGGATACACTCAGCCTGCTCGAAGCTCTGCAGGGCATCTGGCAGCAGTGCCCCAAAGGCGATCTGCAGCGACGCCCCTTCTTTCTGGCCATCACGCTCGGCAATCTGCTGCGTGAAGCCGACCTGCAGACTAGCCTCTTTGAAGAACCCGGTAACCGCACGCAGCTCTCGGCCACCATGGATAAGCTGAACCTCAAATACGGCCACACCACGCTGCATTTTGCAGGCATGCTGTCCGCCCGCGAGACTGCACCGACGCGCATTGCGTTTACACAAATTCCCGTAAAGTACGGGGTCGAATACATGTAGCGTTCGTGAGTTGCTGAACAAGGGAAGATCGAGCCTAGAATGCAGCCATGCGGCTTTTCTTGTTTTTAGCTTTGTTTTGCGTAACTGCGTTGGCGCAGGATCGCGTGACCTTACGGGTCGGCACGGTGATCGATGGGCGGGGCGCGGTGCTCAAAAACCAGCGCATCGTGGTGGAGGGTGGGCGGATCGTTTCGATCAACTCGGCCGCAAATGCCGCGGGCCACACCGGAGCCGAATACGACCTTTCCGGCCTAACCCTGATGCCCGGCTGGATCGACACGCACGTGCACCTGCAGTGGCACATGGATGCACAGGGGAAGGCGGTGGCCGGTGGCGTGGCGCCCGAAGAGATGACCCTCTACGATGCGGCGGATGCCTGGCTGACACTACAGGGCGGCTTCACGACCGTTGAGAGCGTCGGCTCTCCGTTCGATAAGCCGGTGCGCGACCGGATCAACCAGGGGGTGCTGCCCGGGCCGCGGGTGCTGACGTCACTGATCCAGATCCAGGGCTCGGCGCCCGATCACCATGCGTGGACGGTCGATGAGCTTCGCGCCATGGTCGACAAAACGAAGGCAGATGGCGCGGACGTCATCAAGCTGTTTGCGACGACGGGGTTGGGATCAGGCGGCGGGCAATCGATGACGGACGAACAGATCCAGGCGGTCTGCTCAGAGGCAAGGACAGTCGGGCTTCGGTCGGTCGTGCATGCTATCGGAGACGCAGGCGCGCGGGCCGCGGTGCTGGCCGGATGCACCTCGATTGAGCACGGCACGTTCCTCAAAGATCAGACGCTTGACCTGATGGTGGCGCGTGGAACCTACTTCGATCCGAACCTGCTGGTTCTGCACAACTATCTTGAGAAAAAAGCGAGTTACACGTCTACCGATGCCGCGCTCAAAACCATTCAGGACGGCATCGCCCCCACCGAGGATGTGGTGCGGCGCGCGCGGGCCAAAGGAGTCAAGATTGTCTTTGGGACCGATGCCGTAGCAGGCGCGCACGGCCGGAACGCGGAAGAGTTCATCTACCGGGTGAAAGATGCCGGAGAGACCCCGATGCAGGCGATTGTGAGCGCCACTTCGGTTTCGGCGACGGCGCTGGGTCTGGGCAAGGAAGTGGGAACGGTGGCGGCCGGCTTCACAGCGGACCTGGTGGCGGTGCAGGGAGATCCGCTCGCGGACATCAGCGCCGTGCGAAGGGTGGCGTTTGTGATGAAGAACGGCGTAGTGGTGAAGTGGGCCGTGCAGCCCGCTAGTTTGAGCGCCGCCGGCCAGCCATAGCTGCTGCTCCCGCTATGGCAAATTATAGAGGGCAATGGCGTTGTCGCGTAAAACTCCGCGTGCCATCCGATTAGCTCGCTCGCGATTGATCTCGCCGTCGCGGAGCATGCCGGTAAGAGCAAGGCCGAGAGCCTGGCGCAGGTTCGAGGCAGCGATCCAGGTGGACTCCTCCCAACCCATTGCGTCCGAGTAAGGATAGCCATCGGTGCCGAAGAGGACCTTGTCGGGGAACGTCTCGAGTTCTTCGCGCAGCCAGGGAGCGATGGTTCGAGGAGGAAAGGTGAGGCTTTCCTGAGAAACGTCCAGGAAGACGTTGGGCTTCTGCAACAGGGCTCCGGCCTCTCGGACGAAGGGCCAGCCGCCATGC
>CAXUEE010000009.1:12860-17790 GCA_964249905.1 uncultured Acidobacteriaceae bacterium | reverse complement strand
CACGAAGCGGGTTTTGCGCAGGCGCGGGTCATTGAAGATGGGCTCGAGCAGCAGTGGGTTGGCCCCGGCAATACCGAAGTAGCCTCCGCCGCCTGAATCTGTGTGGAGATGGACAGGCATGCCGAGACGTCCGCACTCCCTGGCGATATAGCGGAACAGGAAGTCCTGGAGGAGCTTGTAGTCAGCCTCGGGAGCCAGCCCCACGCGGTACTGCGTGTAGACGCGAGCGGCTGCTTCGGGCGACGGGTCGGAGAAGTCGAAGGAGCGGAGATAGGCAACCTCGAACTTAACGGCGAGGGCTCCGTTTGCGTGCTGGTGCTCGATGGTTGGCGTGACAACCCGAGCAAGGTACTCGGGCAAGGTCGGGGGCAAGGTCGTAGGCCCCAGAGCTTGGAGGTAACGGGCGCGCACCTTCTCCTCGAGCGGAAAAAAGAGCTTACGATCGGGGTTCTGGGCGGCGAGGCCAGTATTGTCGAGTGGAAAGAGGAGCGCGTCGAGGTACGGCACCCAGCGAAAGTTTGGCGGCGCTATGCCCGAGCCCATCTGTACGCGGTTGGCCATCATGGTGCCGATGCCAGCCTGGGCGATCACCCAATCGGCGAAGCGGACTCCTTCGCGAGCTTTCACGCGGGCGCGGGCGGCGGCAAGCTGCTGCATGCCTTGGGCGTCGAGCGGCGGAGTTCTCTCGAAGCTCCACAGCGCCTGCCAGGCACGGGCGAGCTGTGGGTTGTCTACGCGCCACGCTGCTACGTCGGTCTGGGGTTCCATGTTGTCGACCGGCAGAGCATCGAAGTCGCGATCAGTCCCGTCGTTGGGCGGTGGCAGGACAGGGTGGGCATGGTTATCGATCGCCGGGGTGGAGGCGATCAGAGCCGCAAGCTCAGGGTCGATGTCGCGGGTGACAGCGTTGTCGGGCGGGGCAGCAGACGGCAATGTTTGCGCAAAGGAGCCGGCAACACCGACGATCAAAAGTAGAACCACATACATGGATGCGATCACGATTCGACGATAGCATTCGCAGAGAAGGACAGTAGCCGCTCGGAAAGGAGCTTTCGCTTTCTCTTGATCGGGCGCGCCGTGAGTTCCAGGGAAGAAAGCGATTTCCCCTTTGCGTTAGAGGGGCACAGCCATTTGGCGGACTTGGTCGAGGACAGTGATCGCCCGAGCGAGTGCAACACTTGTCCGCATGAAGCCGGAGTTCGCCTTCATGGCGGCAGAAGCTTCGGTGAAGCATCGGTCGGCAATCAGTCGAGAGATCAAAATCATCTCTCTATGAAACTCGAAATGGCGCGCTACCACGTCGCGGTAGGCGGGGGACATCCGCATACTGAGATTTGCGGGAGAGTCCAGCCACCGGCCGATCGCACAGTGCCGATGATGATGAATGGCAGAGACCTGTTCCGGTGTCAGCTGCTCCTCCATCGTAACGGCGAGCTGAAGAGTGATTCTCCAGTTCATGTGCTTGGCAATGGCTTCTTTGGCGTTCATTACAGCTATGTCCGTCATGACCGATCCTCAAAGAGAATATCGGCGGGACGGGAGAAAACTTTAGACGGCAAGAGCCCTTTTGTGCGGGTATGCTCGTCAGGCACTGTGTCGCCCGAAAACGGCGAGCTATCTTTGCGAGTGCCTGAAAAAGGCTTAGCTGCTGGACTGCCCGGGTTCAAGCACGACCCGGGCAGCGAAGCATAGTTGGTTGCAAAATAACTGGCTGTTTTCCTTTAGAAGTTCAACTTAACCGAGCCCTGGAAAAGACGCGCATTGGAGCCGGTCGCTGTTCCCGAGACTTGGCCGAAGGTGGAGGTGGTGGAGATGTTTGTGGTGGACGGTGTGGCGAAGTTCGGGTGGTTGAGGACGTTGAAGGCTTCCAGGCGGAACTGCGCGTTGAAGCTCTCGTGAATGGGGAAGATGCGGGAGATCTGCGCGTCGAATTGGTAGTTCGGCAGCCCGCGTAAGCCGTTTCTCGAGGCGTTTCCGTAGGTTCCATACGCAGGGCAGGTGAGCGGCGTGGTCGTGATGCCCGCTAGTTTGGGGCAGACCTGCGCAAAAGCCGCTGGGTTCAGGAAGCCGCGGCTGGTCTCGGTCGCACCCTTGAGCAACTGAGTATGTAGATAGAGCGGTACGCCCGGAACCAGGTTCGGACGATCGTTTCCTATGTCGGTATAGGAGTTATCGACGCCCGAGGTGACGGTGAACGGTGCTCCGCTAAGGATGTGAGCGAGCGGTGCGACTTCCCAGCCATTGACCACTGCTGCGAGAAGCCGGTTGCCGATGCCGAACCGGCTGTCTACCACGAGCACGACGTTCTCAATATGCCGGTAGTCCGAGCCGCACGGCGCATAGTCGAGCGCCGGGTTGTTGGGGTTCTCAACCGTCGTGCTGGCCAGGTCGCCTTGCGCATCCTCTTCGTTCAGGCACTTGGACCAGGTCCAGTTGGCGAGCAGGCTGAAGCTTGAAGACAGGCGATGCTGCACCGTCGTGACCAGCCCGTTGTAGTTCCCGGTTCCTTCATCGCCGACCAGGACCGAGCCGCCGCCACCGCCGAGGTACTGGTTACCTTGAGCCGGGTTCTGCTGGGTGAGATAGAAGCGCTGAGACTGGTTGGCCGTGGTCGAGCACGGCGTTCCGGCCGCACCAGGCGCCTTGGCCGCCGGCCCGGTGAGCACCACGCCGGCGCATCCCGCCCCGTTCGCGCCCCAAACACCCGGTACATAGACTGCGGGGCTGATGGGCAGGCCAAGCGGCACGTGGGTTGTCTTGTTGCCGATGTAGTCCAGCTGCAGCTGCCAGCCGCCGTGGAACTGGTGCTGTACGCTCGCTGTCCACTGCATGGTGTAGGACGGGTGGAACTGTGTCGGCAGCACGATGAACTGCGATTGCGGAAAGAAGAGCGCCTGGTTGCCTTTTGGCAGGAAGGGCAGCGGAAAGGGATTCGACGTAATCGCCCCGTTTGACCAGGGACTGGCGAAGCTCATCGGTCCGGAGGTGGAGGTTTGTGTCTGGCTGATCGCCGTCGCAAAGGGAGGGTTTTCCTGGGTACGCTGGCCGGTGTAGTAGTTGACTTCGTCGTAGATCAGCTCGGCTCCGCCCCGTACCACTGTTTTGCCGTCGCCCTTCAGGTCATACGCGACGCCGACGTTCGGCGAGAACTGCCAGGGCGAGTTTTTGGTGAACTGCCGGGCAACGCCAGCATCACCGTAGAAAAAGGATCCTGCCGGCGCGTTGGGGTATACGGTACTCACCTGATTCGCGAGAAAGGCGCTCATGTTGAAGGTCGAACCGCGGTTGAAGTAGTCCACCGGGATGAACTCCGGCGACCACCGGATGCCTGCGACCATGGTCAGCTGCTTGGTCGCGTGAAACGTATCTTGCACATAGAGGCTAGGGATGTTGCCGCGCAGGGCGTTCTGCTGCTGCTTACTCTGCTGGAAGGCGCTCATCGCCCCCATGAGGAAGTCCAGATTATTGTCTCCGGTCGTGCAATTTCCGCCCGGTCCGCAGCCGCTGTAGAGGCCGCTGAAGGTGAAGATGCCATTGTTTTCATACGCATTCTGGATGTTGAGCTGGTTGTGGACGATCTCGCCGCCGAAGACGATCTGGTGCTTGCCCCGGAGCAGCGTAACGTCATCTTCAAGCGCGATGAAGTTGTCGTTGAATTTCGAGGCTGAGTTAGTTCCTCCGCCTACGGTGAACTTTCCACCTACCGTGAGATACAGGCCGTAGGGCTCACCCTGATAGGCGTTGACACCCAGGGCGGAAGCGTTGATGTCGCTGCTGCTGTACCCGCGGTTGTTGCGTCTCCGCGACAGCGTGAGGTGTGCCGAGTTGATCGACTTGGAGCTGAGGGTAAAGTCTTCGGCCAGCGTAGCGCTTTGCACCCGCTGCGAGTTTCCGGACTGCGTGGTGATCAGGATGTTGCTCGGAGAGTAGAACGCCGGGGCCTGGTAGCCGTCGATGAAGTAGCGGCCATACAGATTGTTTTTCGGGTTGAGCGTGTAATCGATGCGCGAAACGAATTCATTGTCAAAGTACTGCAATGGAATGGCGTACGAAACGGCGCCATTGGCGGCAGTCGAAGATGGCAATTGCTTCACCAGAGCAAGCGCCTGCGGGCTAAACAAGGTTGGGGAGATCTGGTTGCCCGGCAGGATGGCTCCCGTCAGGGGGTTGACAAGCTGATTCGTGGTTCCCGAGATCGGGTCACTGGCCGAAAAGTTTCCTGCGAGATTGGCCTGGGACGGCACGTAGGCGGTGGTGGAGGATTGACTTTGCTTGCTTTCCGTCCGCTGGTATCCCGCGAAGCCGAACAGCTTGTCCCGCAGGATTCTGCCCCCGAAGGTTCCGCCGAACTGGTTCTGGTGCAAAGTATCGACGCTCGATGAAAAGAAGTTTGAAGCGTCCAGGTAGTTGTTGCGGATAAATTCGAAGGCTGTGCCATGGTAGGCATTTGTTCCGGAGCGCGTGACCACGTTCACCAGGCCGCCGGAGTGCTCTCCGTTCTCCGCGCCCAGAGCGGTCGATTCGACCGAGAACTGGCTTACGGCGTCGGGAAAAGGAAAGGGCAGGTTACCGTTCGACATATAGTCGTTGTTGTCGCCGCCGTCGAGCTTCCACTGGGTGGTGTTGCCGCCGCTGCCGGCGATCGACACCGAAATCGTCTGGTAGGAGTATTTGCTGCCGGTGAAGTCGCCCGCCGGCGCCGGGGCAGAGCCGCCGGAGATAAAGATGAGCTGGGTCATCTGCCGACCGTTGAGCGGCAGTTCGGCGACCTCTTTCTGGTCGACCGTCTGCTTGAACGACACGTCCTCGGTCTGAAGGGCGAGACCTTCGGCCTGCACCTCGATCTTCTGGTCCTGGGTGCCGACGGTCATGACGGCGTTCACGGCGATGTTGCTGCCTACCTCAAGCACGTTGCCGGTCTTCTCATACG
>CAXUEE010000009.1:9039-12850 GCA_964249905.1 uncultured Acidobacteriaceae bacterium | reverse complement strand
TCTCATACGTCTGGAACCCCGGCGCGGTGACAGTCGCGCTGTAGTTGCCGACGACGATGTTCGGGAACACATAGGTTCCGCTCGAGTCCGTCTGGGCAGTGTGCTTGACCTGCGTCGCGGTCTCGGTCAAGGTAACGCTGGCTCCGGGGATGACCGCGCCGGTGGGGTCGGTGACCGTGCCCTGGATGGTTCCGCTGCCGGCGACCTGCGCGTGAACGGCAATGCTGAGCAGCAGAAGAAACGTGCAGGCGAGGACGCGCAGGCGCGGGACAAGCCGATGCGGGAAGAGATGCATGCGATTCATGAAGCCTCCAAAAGGTGATACGGGCGGTCGCTCAGGTGCGTCTGAAACGTGCTGGCGGCGGCAGGAGGAGCTTTGTCTGCTTCGCCGGAGGAATAGTTTCTTTGGCGCAATGGGTCCGACCACTTTCAACGCGCAGCCACTTTCCTCTTCTCGTGCCTTGGCTGTCAAGAGCTTTCGCATCGGCCGATCCCGTTTCGCTACACAGGGGCTCCGGTGCGGGTTTAATATCGAGAAATATGGCTGCTTCCGTCCTGCTTGCGCCCGAAGTTCTTGCTCAGTATCAGCCGGTGATTGGGTTGGAGGTACACGTCCAGCTGATGACCGAGTCGAAGGCCTTCTGCAGTTGCATGAACCGATACGGCGGTGAGCCGAATACGCATGTGTGCGCGACCTGCCTGGGGCTGCCGGGGGCGCTGCCGGTGCTGAACCGGAAGGCGGTGGAATTTGCGGTGCTGGCGGCGAAGGCGATCCGCTGCGAGATCCGCGAGGAGAGCGTGTTTGCGCGGAAGAATTATTTTTATCCGGACAATCCGAAGGGCTACCAGATCTCGCAGTTCGATAAGCCCATCGCGGAACACGGCTGGCTGGAAGTGCCGGAGGGCGACGGCAGTTCGGGTGCGATGAAGCGCATCGGCATCACCCGTCTGCACATGGAAGAGGACGCAGGCAAAAGCCTGCATGACGGCTTTGCGGATTCGGTGTCGCGAACCTATATCGACCTGAACCGGTGCGGCACGCCGCTGCTTGAGATTGTCTCGGAGCCCGATCTGCGCTCACCCGATGAGGTGTTTGAGTACCTGACGCGGCTGAAGGAAATCCTGCTCTACACCGGTGTCAGCGATTGCAATATGGAAGAAGGCAGCCTGCGCTGCGACGCCAACGTGAGCGTGATGCGCAAGGGCGCGCGGCAGTTTGGGACCAAGGCCGAGGTAAAAAACGTCAACTCGTTCCGCTACATCCGGTCGGCGGTACAGTACGAGATCGAGCGGCAGGTGGGCGTGCTCGAGGACGGCGGGCGCGTGGTGCAGGAGAGCCGATTGTGGAACCAGGCGGAGGGCCGGACGTACTCGATGCGCTCGAAGGAAGAGGCGCACGACTACCGGTATTTTCCGGAGCCGGACTTGCCTCCGCTGGTGGTGAGCCAAGTATGGCAGGAGGAGATTCTTCGGGAGCTGCCGGAGCTGCCGGAGGCCCGGCGGGCACGGATGATCGCGGAGTACGGCATCAGCGAGCAGGACGCAATGACGTTTACGGCGACGCGGGCGTTTGCGGATCAGTTCGAGGCGGCGGCGAAACGGTCGAAATCGCCGCGACGGGTGGCGTCCTTGCTAACGAGCGAGATCACGATGCGGCTGCGGGCGGGTGAGATAGAGATGGCCGACTCGCCGATTACGCTGGAGGGTCTGGTGCTGGCGGCGGACCTGGCGGAGTCGGGAGAGATTTCGTCGAAGATGCTGAAGAGCATGCTGGATACGTCGTTTGCGAATCGCGAAGATTTCAAAGCAGTCTACGAGCGGGAGAAGCCGCAGCAAATTTCGGACAGCTCGGTGATCGAGCGGCTGATCGACGAGGTGATCACCGCAAACCCGAAGCAGGTCGAGCAGTTTCGCGGCGGCAAGCGAACGGTTGCAGCCTTCTTTGTGGGTCAGGTGATGAAGGCGAGCAAAGGGCAGGCGAACCCGGCGCTGCTGAACGAACTGGTGGTAATGAAGCTGGATGCGGTGTAATCGCTGTGTGCAGAGATGTGGACTGCACCTTCTATGGTGCAACCTGTTGAGTGGTTGCCACGCTCTCACGCTGTGAGGGGAAGGCGCATGGCGACGGCGAAGAAGACGGCAGGCAAGAAGGCGGCGGCGAAGAAAACGGGTGAACGCAAATACTCGCCGGCGGCGAGCAAGAGCGTCGAGCGCGATATGAAGGCGATGAAAGGAGGCAAGCTCAGGAGCGGCAGCGGGGAGAAGGTAACCAATCCGAAGCAGGCCATTGCCATTGGGCTCTCGGAGGCGCGACGAGCCGGGACAAAGGTGCCTCCGCCGCCAAAGAAAGCCGCGAAAGCTGCAAAGAAGACGAGCGGCACGAAAACTGCAGCGAAAAAGCGAGCTTCGGCGTAGCTGGCTACTTCTGCGGCGCCGTGGCGGGCGCGGGGGTAGCGGCAGGAGCTGGAGCCGGCGACGCGGCGGGTGTTGGGGCGGCTGTCGGCGCCGATCCCTCTACGGCAGCAGCCGGAGCGTCTCCGGAAGCTGGTGCCGGCTTGGCTGAGCCGTATCCGTCGGCGTACCAGCCGCCGCCTTTGAGCGCAAAGGCGGGGGCGGAGATAACTCGCTTCAGCTCACCGCTGCAAAAGGGGCAGGCCGTGATTTCGGGGTCGGAGAACTTCTGGATCTTCTCGGTATGCTGGTGGCAGACGGTACATTCGTATTCGTAAAGCGGCATGATGAGTCGTTTCCTGCCCCTAGTTTACCGCGATGCCGTTTATCTGGAGGCGATCTAGTTTGTGCCGGAGATCGCGGCAGTTTGTACGGCAGCGGGTTTCGACTCCTTAGCGCGCTTGAGCAGCTTCTTGATCTTGCCTTCGACATCGCTGCCGGAGCCGAGCATCTCGGCGGTGAGCACGCCGTCGGAGTCGATGGTGAAGTGCTCGCTCAGTTTGTGGTCGGCGTCGCGGTATTGCAGCCAGGTCATCTCGTGCTTGCTGATAAAGTCCTTCCACTTCGCTTCGTCGGCGTCCCAGGAGATGCTGATGACGGTGAACGGCTCGTTCGCGAACTCACGGGCAATTTTCTGGACGTGCGGGAGCTCTGCATTGCAGGGTCCGCACCAGGTGGCCCAGAAGTCGATGAGCACGACGCGGCCGCCCATGTTGTCGAGGTTGAAGTGGGTTCCGTCGAGCGCGATGACCTCAAAAGCAGGAGCCATCTTGTGCAGGGAGAGCTCCGGGTTTTCCGCGAAGTGAGCGGCGCGCACCCGCATGGGATCCTTTGGGGAAGCAGCCACGGAGCAGGCGGCGAAGGCCTGTTTGGCCTCGTCGTTTTTGCCCATGCGGGCGAGGACGCAGCCGTCCTGATATTGTGCGCTGATATTTTTGGGATAGTCGCTCAGGGCAGTCTGGAAGGCGGAGTGCGCGGCTTCCAGCTGGGCGGGTTTGGGCTTCTCCCCTCCTTGAGCGAGCAGGGCCGCGCCGCGGTCGCCGGCGGCGATGGATTTATCCGAGGGCAGGGTCGCAAGCGTCTCCATTTGCGTCGCGGCTGCGACCGCGTCCTTATACTCATGCAGACCCATGTCGAGTTCATAGACCTGCTTGAGACAGCTGAAGCAGTTTCCTCCGGCGATCTTGTTAGCCTTTTTGTAATCGTCCAAAGCAAAGGCGTACTGCCGTTTTTTTACAAGATCTTTCGCTTCAGCCATCGCCGAGATAAATTTCGGGTCCGCCTCATAGGCGGGTTTAGCGGAGGCCGCGTTAGCCGTTGGCGTTTCCCCTGGTGGGGAGGTTTGGGCGGCAAGGCTGAG
>CAXUEE010000009.1:0-9029 GCA_964249905.1 uncultured Acidobacteriaceae bacterium | reverse complement strand
GAGGTCGGACGCGGGAGCCGCCGGAAACGTCTGCGCGGCAAGGCTGAGAGTCAGGAACGAGAGCAGGACAGCGAAGCAGGCAGAGCGCACAGGAGTCCTCCGAAGATGCGTGAACACCATCTTGCGGTCCTGCGGCCGTAGTTTCAAGGACAAAGTAGTAAGGCGTATTATTTCCCGAGTTCAACGAGACGCACGCTGGCGATCGCCTCGATCCGGCGAAGAGCGGCGAGAGCGGGCGCGGCTGCGTGAGCATCGGGAACGTCGATCTGGACGACGGCCAGGGCCTGACCCTGCGGTACTTTGGGCGCGCGGGCTTGCCGCTCCGGAAGCGGGCGGCCAAGCGCGAAGTTGGCGATATTGATGCCGTGCTCGCCGAGAATGGTGCCGATACGGCCGATGACGCCGGGCACGTCGTGGTTGCGGATGGCGACCAGCGTTCCCGTGAGCGGGGCCTCGATGTCAATGCCTTCGTAGGTAAGCAGGCGCGGGGAGTTGCCGTGCAGCACAGTAGCCGACGCGCTGGTGTCGTCTTCGCTCGAGTGCAGGGTGAGCTTCAGCACGGAGCCCGAGCCTCCCGGGACGAACTCGCGCTTGTCCTCCTGAATGCGAATGCCGCGCTCTTTGGCAACGGCGGAGGCGTTGATGCGGTTGACCGAGGACTGGCCTTCAGTATCAGCAAAGATGCCCGCAATGGCGGCGTTGCGGATGAGGTCGGTCTTACCCTGCGCAAGTCGGCCGGAGTAGGTGATGTGGATGTTTTCAAGGTGGCCGGGTGTGGCGTGGGCGAGGAAAGCGCCGAGGCGGGAGGCCATGTCGATGTAGGGCGCGACCTCGAGGTACTCCTCATGCGAGAGCGAGGAGACGTTGACGGCGTTCTGCACGACGCCAAGCTTGAGGTAGTCGCGGACCTGCAGGGCGAGCTGGATGCCGATGGCTTCCTGAGCCTCGTCGGTAGCGCCGGCGATGTGCGGCGAGAGCAGGACGTTAGGGAGGTTGAAGAAGACGGAGTCCTTGAGCGGCTCCTGGTGAAAGACGTCGAGGGCGGCGCCGGCGACGCGGCCGGAGGTGAGTCCTTCGGCGAGGGCGGCATCGACGATCAGCTCGCCACGGGCGCAGTTCACGATGCGGACGCCGGGCTTCATGATGGCGATCGAGTGCGCGTTGATCATGCCTTCGGTCTGGGTGGTGAGGCCGACGTGCAGGGTGAGGAAGTCGGAGTTCTTGAAGACGTCGTCGAGGTTGGTGAGGGTAACGTCGTTTTCACGGGCGATCACCGGCGCAAGGAACGGATCGTAGGCGATGAGGTCCATGCCGAAGGCGTTGGCGCGGCGGGCGACTTCGAGCCCGATGCGGCCCAGGCCGACGATGCCGAGAGTCTTGCCGCGGAGTTCCGAGCCCTGGAGGGACTTCTTGTCCCACGTCCCGGCGTGCATGCTCTGGTTTGCGCGCGGGATGGAGCGGCACATGCTGATCATGAGGCCGAGGGTGAGCTCGGCGACGGCGACGGCGTTGGCGCCGGGAGTATTCATGACGACGATGCCGCGGTGCGTGGCAGCGGCGGTGTCGATGTTATCGACCCCGACCCCGGCGCGGCCGATGACGCGGAGGTTGGGCGTGTGCTCGAGCAGGGCGGCGTCGACCTGGACGGCGGAACGAACGATGAGGGCGTCGGCGTCAGCGAGCTCGGCCGGCAGCGACTTGATCTTGTCGGCGGTGATGCAGGTCCAGCCGGATTCCTCTGTCAGCAGGGCGAGGGTGGCCGGGGAGACTTTTTCAGCGAGAACAATCTTCATGGAATCCTTAGGGTCTGCATTGGCGGCGAAGTGGAAGCACATTGGAGGCGAGTGCCTGAACCTTTGTTGCGGCTTCTCCTGTGGACGGTTCGTAGGTCATGACTCCGGGGAGAGCTGGAATTCGTCGATCCAGCGGCCATCGTCTTCCTGTTCGAATTCGATTTGAAAGTGCATGCGGTTCACGTTTCCGGGACGTCGTTTGTCATGACTGTCTCAAGAGGTCAGCCAGCTTATGGTACCGAACTCAGGCGGCCTTGTGCCTCCGCGCAGTGCGGCGGGTGTGCCTGGCAGGCGGCCGGGGCGGCTCCGGCGGCATGGGCGGCAGGCCGCACACAGCGAGCAGGAGGTCGTTCGCGGCTTTGAAGACGTTGAAGCGGGTCGAGCGAGAACCTTCGGTGAAGGCGACAAACATGCCGGTGCCCCGGGCGTGATTGAGGGCGATGTAGGTAACAAATCCTGCGCCGCCACCGGTTTTCTCAACCAGATGCGAGGGATCTTCGGGCGCGAGCAGATGCATCCAGCCCAGGCCGATACCGGTCGGTTCGCCCGCGTGGTCCAGACCCTGGACGCTGGTAAGCTTTGAGGGCAGCAGATAGACGGCCTGCGCGGTGGAGTTCTGGCTGAGGGTTCCAGTGCCGAGCAGATACTTGAGCCATTGCGCCATATCGGCGGTGGTGGAGTAGAGACCGGAGCTGGCGGCGGTGGCTTCGGTGCTGGTGCACGGACCTTCGTCCTTCGCCGTGCCGAGCATCCGTGCGCACTGCGCGGGCGTGGGAAAGAAGGTGGTCTGGCGCATGTGGAGTGGCGTCAGCGTGCGCTCGGCCAGCAGCTGCGGGTAGGGCTGGTGCGCGGCAGCCTCCAGCGCGTCGCCGAGCAGATCGAAGCCGATGTTGGAGTAGAGGGCGGCCGTGCCGGGGACAGTCCGTAGATGCTGCTGCGGGAGCCAGCGCCAGCGGGTCGCGGAGTCGGGGAAGGTGAAATGGGGAATGCCGTGAGGCGTGGGCTCGACTTCCCGCGGAAGCCCAGCGGTATGGGTGACGAGGTCGCCAAGCGTGATGGGCTTGCTGCGCGAGGGCACGTGCGCGGGCTGCGGGGCAAAGCGCTGGAGCGGATCGTCGAGACGAACCGTATGATCCAGAGCCAGCTTTACCAGCAGGTCGGAAGCAAAGATTTTCGAGAGCGAGCAGAGGCGCAGAAGCGAGTCCGGCGTAGGCGGCTGCTGGCTGCCGGGTGCGGTTTCGCCGTAGCCGCGGAAGAAGACTTCCTTGCCGCGGACGACGACGAGCACCATACCGGTGGAGCCGGAGCGCTCAAAGAGTTCGGCGCCGAGGGCGTCGGCGGAAGAGAGAGATGGTAGAGACGCGACTTGAGCTTCCGTCCAGCTCCAGGTAAGAGCGCAAAAGACGGCGACGAGAAGGGCCGGGAAAAGTCTACGCAATCAGGCTAACCCTGAGCGTCCCAGATCTCAAGGCAATGGAGCTCGAAACCTGCAACGGGTTCCGTCGCGAGGACGACTTCCGGACGTTCCAGCGTCCGAGCCTCAGTAGAAGGCGCGTAAATGGTCACGGTTTGCTGTTGCGGATCAATCAGCCAGGCGAGCTTTGCCCCATTCTCAAGCCAACGATGCATCTTTTCTTCCACTAGTTCCCGGCTGTCCGTGCGCGATCGTACCTCGTTGAGAAAGTCCGGACACAGTGGCGGAAACCCGAGCTTCTGCTCACGGCTCAACACATTCCAGCGTGCATAGGAAAGCCAGGAAGCATCGGGAGAAAGACAGGAACCATCCGGGAGTCTAAACCCGGTGCTTGGACTGAAAGCCTTTCCCGTACCATCTTTCTTGGCCCATCCCATAAGCTCGAAGGAGATGACCATCTCATCCCCGCCGCCGATCCCGCCGACCGGTGTCATGATCGTGATCTCTCCCAGATGGTTACACTCGATGCGGTAAGGCCGGTTGCGTTCGGAAAAACGCATCAGCTGCTCATCCGTCAGAGGGATGTGAGGTCGCAAGATGACGGGCATGGAGAGCTCATAGAGATCGAGAGGGGCTTCGCTTTCCATGGCTCGATTCTACAACCGGCAGAGAGGAACCATGAGTGCGGAACCGATGACCTTCCGTTGTCGTACAAGCCCAGAGATCCAGCCCTTGGGCCGGACCTCTGGGCACGACCACGGCAATGCTGTCTGCCTCCCGGTATGCTGAAGACCATGGAAGGGAGTTATCGAGCGAATGGGCAAATGGGTTGGCTGGACGTTGGCGGCTGTGCTTCTGGGGTGTGCGGGAATGAGTAATCTGCAGGCGCAAAACGATGCTGCCCTGACCGCCCGGCGCGGCGCGCTCAACACGCTGCTCGCGGAGGAGTGGGAGTACGAGCTACGAGAGTCGCCCGAGATGGCAACCTCGATCGGCGACTATCGCTATAACGACAAGCTGAGCGACGCGTCCATTCAGCACATTCGTGAGAGCGCAGAGAGGAGCCGCCAATGGCTGGCGCGCTTTGAGGCAATCGACACCACGGGCTTCCCTGAGCAGGAGCGGCTGAACCAGGCATTGATGGTACGTAACCTGCGCGAGAGCCTCGAAGGCTACCAACTCAAGGTGTGGGAGATGCCGGTGAACCAGATGAGCGGCGTGCACCTGGACATAGCTCAATTTGTCCCTATCATTCCCTTCAACACGACCAAGCAGTATGAGGATTATCTTGCGCGCCTGAAGCAGGTTCCGCGGCTGTTTGCGCAGACGATGACGGTCTGCGAGCAGGGACGGCAGGACAAGCTGATGCCGCCGAAATTTCTGCTCGAAAAGGTGCCGACGCAAGCACGGGCAATCAGCACACCGGCGGGCGAAGCGAACGTGTTTGCTTCGCCGCTGAAGCACTTTCCGGCGGAGGTCTCGGCCGCGGACCAGAAGCGTCTGCACGACGAGATTCTGGCTGTCATCGACACACAGGTGCGGCCTGCCTACGCGAAGTTTGCCGACTACGTGGAGAAGACCTACGCGCCGGCCGGCCGGACCAGCGAAGGTCTGTGGTCGCTCCCGAACGGCGACGCGCTCTACCGGTACGCGATCAAGTCCAACACCACGACCACCATGGACCCGCAGGCGATCCATGACCTCGGCATGAGCGAGGTGGCGCGCATCGAGGCCGAGCAGCTAGCGATTGCGAAGAAGCTTGGATCCAGCGATCTGAAGAGTTTTCGCGAGTCCCTGAAAACGAATCCAAAGACCTTTCCCACCAGCGCCGAAGACCTTTTGAACCACTATCGCGGCTACATCGCGCAGATGAAGCCGAAGCTGCCGGAGCTCTTCGGTCTGCTGCCGAAAGCGCCGGTGGAGGTGGTGGCGATGGAATCGTTTCGCGATAAGGAGGGCGCGGCGGCGGATTACAACCCTGGCACCCCGGACGGCAAACGGCCCGGCCGCGTCAACATCAACACTTACGACTGGCAGCACCGCTCGCTGCTGACGGCCGAATCGACTGCGTATCATGAGGGCATTCCCGGCCATCACATGCAGCTTTCGGTCGCGCAGGAGCTGCCAAGCCTGCCGCCCTTCCGCCAGCATGCGGGCTACACGGCCTATATCGAGGGCTGGGCGCTTTACTCCGAGCGCCTGGGCAAAGAAGTGGGTTTCTACCAGGATCCCTACTCAGACTTCGGCCGTTTGAATGATGAGCTGTTGCGCGCCTGCCGGCTAGTGTTGGATACCGGCGTGCATGCCAAGCACTGGACACGTCAGCAGATGGTCGACTTCTTCCATGCGCATTCCGGTGAGGACGAGGCGGACGTGCAGGCGGAGACGGACCGTTACATCGCTTGGCCAGCGCAGGCGCTCGCGTACAAGCTCGGGCAGTTGAAGATCACCGATCTGCGGACTCGCGCGCAGGCACAGCTGGGAGCGAAGTACGACGTGAAGCAGTTTCACGACGAGATTCTGGATGGCGGCGCGCTGCCGCTCGACACAATGGATGCACGGGTGCAGGCCTGGATGGATGCGCAGAAATGAGGAAGAGACATAAGTATAGGCAAGCACTTGATTTCCTGCGCTGATTCCGAAAAGGCGTACTACGCTGCTCAGTGATAATCTTGCACCGTCACACGCAGCCATATATTGTGCAAGCACGCTGCTCACATAAAAACTTTGCATATAAGGCATCCCAGCATGTTTTCCAATGACGATACTGCTGTGTTTACGCTGACTTTTTCTGGTGGTCTAGCCGATCGCAACCGCTTACCTTTCGACCAGGTACTGAAAACACTTCAAGAGTTTCAAGAGATGGTGCGAGAAGTTGGGAAGCGAATTCAGCGCGAAGGCGGTTTGGAGGAAGCGGACGGAGACTTTGGATTAGAGATAGTAGCTGCAAACTCCGGTTCTGCGTTTAAGAAGGGAAGCGTTAAGGCTACAGCCGTCGCGACCAGAGACGTCGAGAACGCAGCACGAACATTCGGAGTTATACTCCGTCGTGCCCAGCAGTATGCGCGACGACCGGTCGCCGATGATCCCGTAAACGGCATTATCGCTAGACGAATGTTCACGATGGCGAAACTGCAAACGCCCGCGAAAAATCTGGTTGCGTTCACTCTTCGCGCCGGGGCTGCAAGAACACAGCGCGCAAGCTTGAATCAGAATGTTATACCCATCTTCAGAGAGCAAGCAAGAAGTCGATGCGGGTTGAGGGTCTCCAGCTTTTTGGAAGACTAAGACAGTTGAATGATCGAAGCCGCACCGAAAACACTGACGGGCACTTCTGGGGTGAACTTGTCACGGATGCAGGTGATGTTTGGCGCCTTAGGTTCAGTGCCGACCTGCTTTCTCGTGTACTGCCTCTGTTTATGAAACAGGTCTCCATTACAGGGGACGCCACTTACTTCGGACCCGCTAAAAACCCTCGCCTTGCGGTCCGTTTCGTCAAAGCTGATCCCGAACGTGATTATGTGAAGGCTTTTGATGCTTTTCGGGAATCTGGAGTAGAGCTCTTTGGACCAGCTATCACCGAGGAGCTTCTCGCAGAGCTCTACGGATGACTTATGCCTGATCCAGCTTACTTTGAGACAAGCACTTTCATTGAACTACTCAATAGGACGGCGAATACTTCCGATATTCGTTGCTCATCGCTGAACTACAACGTTCGAAGACACGGATTTACACATCGATCCTCACAATACAGGAAGCAAGCATTTTGTCGTTTCGTCGCGGTAACTCCGATCACGACGTTTATGAAATCATTGCGCAATTTGCTCGTGTTACAGCATGGGTAAAGCCATCGCACTTGCGGCTGCACGACTTGAGGCAAGCGTACGCGATCTCTTCAACGAAAGCGATTCAGATAATCAGGAAGCTAAACATCGTCGCCGCTGGGATTGCATCCATACCGCGACAGCACAAGTGCTGGGATGTCGGTATTTCTATGCCTACGATAAACATTTTTTCAAGCGAGCTAAGCAGCTAGATTTAGGGCACCTAGAAATCGCGCGTCCAACAGCAACGCAACCGAGTCTTGCGCTGCAAGCTACACAGCCAACTCTGAAGCTTGTAAAGCCGGAAGAAGAATGATTAAACGGTAGCCCTCGCTATCGCCTGGCCCAGATGCAGAGAATCGTCTAATTGCCAAGGCATTTATGGTGCGGCCTTGATCTCGAAGATCAGCGGCCATTGCTTGCCCGTCACGTACAACCGCTTATGCTTTGCATCGTAGGCGATGCCGTTGAGGACGGACTCAGCGTCTTTCTTCTGGCTTTCCGGTAGCAGGCCGGCGCAGTCCAGCCAGCCAATGACGTGACCGTCTGCAGGCGAGATGCGGGCGATGCGGTCGCTGTGCCAGACGTTCGCGTAGATTTCACCGCCGGCGCGCGAGGGGATGTACTCGAGTTCGTTCAGGTTCCGCACCGGGACGCCGTCATCCTTCACGGTGAGAGTGCGGGTTTCGTCGAACGTGTCCGGATTGCGGAAGCGCAGGACGGGCGTGCCGTCGGAGGTGATGAGCTCGCGGACGGTCCGGGTCATGCCCCAACCCTCGCCGGTATAGTGAAATTGCCCCACGACGCAGAGCGAGGTGCGGTCGAGCAAGAATCCGGTGTGCGATTGCCAGGTCCACTCCAGCAGATTGTTGCCCCAGTCGACGATACCCTCGCCGAAGTACTCCGGCGGCAGCTCATGGTGCGCAACGACGCGGCCGGTCGCGGGCTCGGTGACAAGCACAGCGGAGTGCTCCTTGAGGCCGGTGCCTTCGTAGAAGTGACCGTCGCGGAAGAAGAAGCCCTCGGTGTAGCTGTCGGTCGAGTGCGGCAGACGGGCGATCACCTGGCAGCGCTCGACCGGGGCGGCGATCCCCGTCGGCGCCGCGAACACCAGCAGGATCGTCAGCAGAATCGGTCGAGGGAGCTTCACCGCGAACAATCCATCACCGCGCCGCCCGGTTCTGGAGGGGGCAGCACGCGTCGGCCCGGCCGCAGATGCACCTGCGTTCTTCTGCGACCGGATGCGAGCTCTCCGCGTAGCGCTTCTGCGCGGCGATCAGCCCGGCCCCGAACGGAATCGGCTGCCCGTCGGCTCCGCGGGCTTCCGGGACGGAGCGCACGATGATCTGCTCGAGCGCACCGACCAACGCGATGGTGTCCATGTAGTCGAAGAAACCAAGGTGCGCGATGCGAAAGATCTGCCCTTTCATCTCGCCCTGGCCGTTGGTAATGATGGCGCCGAAGCGGGCTTTCAGCTCCCTGACGAAGAGGCCGGAATCGACTCCGGTGGGCGGGAGAACGGCGGTGGCAGCGGCTGACGGTGCATCCGGCGCGAACAGCGTGCAGCCCAGCGCCAGCATCGCCGCGCGGGTCATCGCGGCGATCGTCTCGGCGTTGTCGACCAGCTTGCGGCGGCCTTCAACCAGGTCTCCCGCCAGGTTCTCGGCAGTAGCAGCCTGGGCCGCAATCCAGTCCAGCGCGGCGCCGAGTGCCGCAATGAGCGCGACCGGCGGCGTATAGGCGGACTCACCCATGCGCGCGTTCTTGCGCTCCTTGCGCAGGTCGAAGTAGTAGCGCGGATTGTAAGTCGCTTCCATGCGGTCCCAGGCGCGCGCGCCGACAGCCAGGTAGGAGAGCCCAGGCGGAATCATCACCGCCTTCTGCGATCCGCCGATGAGCACGTCGATGCCCCAGCCGTCCATGTCCAGGTGCGTGGTCCCCAGCCCGGTGATGGCGTCCACGACGAGCAGCGCTTCCGAGCCGGTCTCCTTCAGCAAG
>CAXUEE010000008.1:3763-40622 GCA_964249905.1 uncultured Acidobacteriaceae bacterium | reverse complement strand
GCCTGACCCGGCGCAAGGGCGCGATGGATGGCGGCGGGCTGCCGGGCAAGCTGGCGGACTGTTCGGAACGCCAGCCGGACCGGTGCGAGCTTTACCTGGTCGAGGGTGAATCGGCCGGCGGCACGGCCAAGCAGGGGCGCGACCGGAAGTTCCAGGCGATTTTGCCGCTGAAGGGCAAGATTCTCAATGTTGAGAAGGCCCGCTACGACAAGATGCTGGGGCACGAAGAGATTCGGGCGATGATCACGGCGCTCGGCTGCGGCATCGGCAAGGATGATTTCGACCCGGCCAAGCTGCGTTACGGCAAGCTGATTTTGATGACCGACGCGGACGTGGACGGATCGCACATTCGCACGCTCTTGCTGACGTTCTTCTTCCGGCATATGACGGAGCTGATCAAGCGCGGGCATGTGTACATCGCGCAGCCGCCGCTGTTCCGGATCAAGAAGGGCAAGTTCGAGCAGTACATCAAGGACGAGCGGCAGTATGTGGACGTGATGATCAAGCGTGCGTCCGACGGTATGGTGCTGACGTATGGCGACGGTGGGGCGCAGCTGACCGGTGAGGCGCTGACGCGGTTCATGACGCAGCTGAACGAGTATCTGCTTTCGTTCGAGAAGGTGGGCAAGCGCCTGCGCAATGAAGCGGTGACGTTGGATTTCGTGGAGCTGTTCGCGCATGGGGGGGCTTCGCCGGCGAAGAAGGAAGACTTTCAGTCCGCCGACGGCACCGCTCCGGCAAAGCTGAGCGAGATGCGATCAAGGCTCGAAGCGATTCGCCGCGAGCACCAGTTTCGCGCGGTCGGGGAGCCGGTGTTTGATGAAGAGCACCAGACATGGTCTCTGAGTTTCACGGATTCGCAGGGTGCGGAGCGGAGGCTGGACTGGGCTTTGGCGAATGCGGCGGAGTCGCGGCAGTTGCTGGGCAAGTACGCACTGATTAAGGACCAGCTGCAGGCTCCGTTTCTGATCTCCTATGCGGCGAAGTCGCCGGCGGAGGTGACCCAGGCGACGCTTGATGAAGCGGACGAGGTGGCGCAGGAAGAGGGCGTGAACGAGGTGATTGCGTCGGCGCCTGGTACGGCGATCGAAGCCAAGCCGGCCAAGCGATCCAACCGTGCCAGCCAGGATCCGGTGGAGAAGACGACGCCGCGCGAGGTTTTCGATTACGTGATCGAGCAGGGTCGCAAGGAATACCAGGTGCAGCGCTATAAGGGCCTTGGTGAGATGACCGCGCCGCAGCTTTGGGAGACGACCATGGACCCGGAGCGCCGGACGCTGATGCAGGTGAAGCTTGAGGATATTGCCGCGACCGAGGAAATCTTTACGACGCTGATGGGCGAGGATGTGGAGAGCCGGCGGAAGTTTATTGAAGAAAATGCGCTGGATGTGAAGAACCTGGACATTTAGGGTGACACTTTTTTGGAGTAACAAAGGCTCGCTGAACTATATGTGGCAGAGCGAGGGTGCTCCAAACCTGAGCAGAACTCAAATAATTGAGTTCGTGCCTGTTTAGCCAGTCATATGAGTTCAGCTACATATTGTTGCTAGCGCTGCAATAGCAGCAGCAGAACAGGTACAAGAATTCCGGCGAGAAACGCTCCGGCAATCAGCGTTTTGTTGCGCGTGTAGGTCCAGGACATGACCAGGCCGGACAGAGTGGAGATCACGAGCCCAAGCGCCACAAGAGCAAAGAAGATCTTCATCGGGAGATACGAGGGCTGCGCGGCTGCGGGCGGTTTGTTTGAGGGCGGTGGAGCAGGTGTAGGAGCGGCGGACGGCGCCGGGGTCAGCTTGCGCTGAGGTACAGTCAGCGTGGCCTTTTTATGCAGCTGGGCCAGGTGGACGAGGATGGCGGGCGGAACATAGGAGCTGCCGCGCGTGGTCTCGTGAAGCGAGAACATCTGCAAGCCGCCGGTGATGGCGAAGAAGAGAATGGCTGGGGCTAGAAAGACGCCCGAGTAGAGGTGCGTGAGGCGGATGGCTTTGAGGGTGGATGCACGGGCCATAGAATACGTTCGCGGCAATCGTGGTGGTTGTGGTGGTCTTCGAAATTCCACCGCGTTGATTGGAAATGACGACTGTGTCATGCGGATTTCCGCTCGTGTACTTTGGCGTACCGCTTGCACATCTGAGGACGCCAGCGGCGGTAATTGTTGCTGGCATCCCGCAACGGCTCCGGGAAAACCCCGCTCGCCAGCTTCCTCAGGAGGGTCCGCTGCGAGATGCCCAGAATTCAGCCACATCGGCAGTTTTCAGGTAATCGGGTTCCGAACTTATTTGCGCGGAGGCAGATGGGCGAAGTATACCGATTCGTGACGTGGAAACCAAAGTAAAAGTACCGAACCCATGACAAGAAGCCGTATCTAGCTAGATTCAGGTCTCGACGGTCCTTCAGCACAGAACGCGCTGAAGAAAGCAACACGTCGTCGTCGCTTACATTTTCCAGTTTTTGTCATTCTTAGACAGCTTGTTTAGAGAAGTGTTTAATTCCACTGCCTAATACGCTATGAGTGAACCGCTGACAAAGTCTATAAGCGGCGCGCATACGAGACCTCTATGCGACCGCAGACAACCCCTATACGCGACCCGCACCCAGTCCCTGTAAGCGATCACGCTTTGCGCGCTCTCGTATGGAGTGGAGATCTCGCGACCATTTCACGGACGTCCCATAACCCCCAGAAAGCGCCTACTCAGGATAGGGGATTGTTGGCACACCTGCTGAGACGTGTGCGTAACAACGGGCCAGGTTTGATAGGCTACCGGCCGACATTCTTTCTGCACGTGCAGACCTTGTCTCACACGAGGACGCCTTGCGTGGCTTCACCAATCTTGCTGCGTCGATGACACTTGACGCGGGAGCCGACGGGCGGACGCTTGCAGACACAATAACAATCCACTGATTCTGGCGCGCAGACCTGCCTCCTGGCCCAACTGACAGCGCAACATGTTTGACACCTACGACCTAGGCGAGATGATCTGGCTGGAAGCGGATGCTACCATCCGCGAGCAGAGTGGCGGCCGCAAGTCGCTCGACGACTTCGCACGGACCTTCTTCGATACGAGTGACGACGGAACGGTGACGAGAACCTACACGTGGGAGCAGATGCTCGCCGCCCTTCTATCTCTCCAGCCTTACGACTGGCGAGCATTCTTACACGCGCGTCTTGACGAGTACGGCCACGCCACCTTGCGCACAGCATCAATCGGACCGGCTACCAACTCGTCTTTAGCGGCGGGCCGGATGAGCCCGTACAGCCGAGCCAGCCGCTCGATCTTGCATACTCCATTGGCATGCGCGTGACGCCCACTGCCGCCATCTATGCCGTTCACTGGGGCGGACCCGCGTTCCAGGCCGGGCTCACGGTAGGTGAAACGATTGTGTCCGTCGATGGCAAGCCGTATGATCCAAAGTTATTGACAGATGCGGTTCGCCAAGCAGCAAGCGGCGGCTCGCTCGAACTCGTCGTCAAAAGAGGTAGGTGGCAGCAGAAGGTGTCGACCGTCTGGCAAGGCGGCTTGCGCTACCCACACCTACGAAGGACTGGAGAAGAGCCAGCAATGCTAGATAGTATCCTCGCCAGCAAGGTTCAGCGTACTCAGGAACAGGCTAGATGCTGATAGAGTCCGCACTCTGACCTGACCGATATGCCAGCACCGTAGAGATAGCGATTGGCGAGCGGTCGAGGCGGTGCAGCGTTGCTTAGAAAGCAGCCATCGCAGTCCATCGCATGGGCCAGGTAGATGATCTTTTCTAATTGGTGCCTTACATCTTGGCTCTTCTCGCCTAGACAGACTCATGTATCTGATCCGGTCTGATAGCGGAATGCGTTGTGGTGGAAGAACACCGTCGCCATGTGGGCTCGTGTTCAGGGTAGCGGAAACGTACGCAATCATTGCGAATACGCGATTCGTGCTGGCACATATGCCGTCACGATGGTGCCGGCGCTCGGACTCGCAATGGTGAAATCTGCCCCAATCACACGAGCACGCTCCCGCATTCCTGGTATCCCGAAATGATCCGGGCGCATCATGCGCTGAAGAACGTCTGCGTCGATACCGCGGCCATCGTCTGATACGCGCAGTGTGAGGCCACGAGCATGGAAGTGGATCTCGGCGATGATCTGCGAAGCCTCTGCATGTCTAAATGCATTAGCTAAAGCCTCTTTCGCTATGCCGGTCATTTCTTCTTGGCAGACTACCTGGAGCGACCGCTGTTTGCCGTGACACTCTATTGCGAAATGCGCCCGGTATGTCTTGGCCATCTGCTCTCCCTCGATCTTGATCGCGGCGTAGAGTGAATCCGCCTGCCCCTTTTCCATTCGAAGCGCACGAACGCGCAAGCGCGCCTCCTGGATCAGAGCGTCCCCCCGGTCCATCACGTCATCTAGCGCACCTCTGGCAGGCTCTTCGGGTGCCAGCTGCTTCTGCACGGCATAAAACCGTAGCAGAAGACCTTGAAAGCCTTGCAAAAGAGTGTCGTGAAGCTCACGCGCAATACGTTCACGCTCCAACACCCGTTCGCTCAGGCGATTGTGTATGGTCTCTGTCGCCTGATGAAGTCTCCATCGGTAGCCGCCCCAGAACATAAAGCATAGAGCCAGACCCGAAAGAGTACGGAACCAGGGGGTCTGGTAGAACGTGGGTGCAATCTCAAAGTTAAGGTGGGCAATGCTGTCGTTCCATTGCCCATCGGCTCTTCCTGCCATCACTTCAAAGGTATAGCGGCCCGGACTGAGGTCGTTGAAAAAGGCCTGCCGTCTCGTTCCCGCCTGAACCCAGGAGTCGTTGTGGCCGTGTAGCCGGAAACGAAAGAGGACAGCCTGTGATTCGCTGAGAGTGGGGCTGGTGTAATCAATTTCTATCTCGCGCGGCTTCGGCGGAAACCGAACCAAGCCAGTATTGTCATATTCGCGCGTATCTGCAAAAGTACATTCAATGCGCGGCTTTGCAGGTGTAATTGGGGGCACAATGTGCGCAGGGTCGACCATCTGAAGCTCGCCGCCCGTGGCAAACCATATCTTGCCGTCGCCTGAACGCGCTGAAGCGCCGAATACAGAAGAGTTCGGTTGAATACCGTCTGTCGATTGCAGCACGGTTGGGTGAACGCTCATCTCTTGAGAGGTAAACCACTGTTTCAACTCCGTCGACGTCAACTCATAGATGCCGCACTCACTGGTGATCCACAGATTCCCACGCTCGTCAGGGCTGAAACCTCGGAGCGACTTGCATGGAAGACCATTCTGTGTGCTCAGCAACTGTTCCTCGTGCCCAGGCCGAAGCCCGAGAAGACCGAAGGTCGTTGCAGCCAAGACCGTACCGTCTGAGAGCAATCTGATTTGACGTATACGCTCGGTTGCGGCGTGAGGAAATGGGAATCGTGTCGTGTGCCCGTTCGCGAAGTAGAGTAGATCGCCGCTTCGGCCGCCGAGCCAGAGACCATGACCGTCGTACGCCATCGGCATGGCATTGGGAACGACAGAAGAGGGGATATCTTCCAGAACAGCGGTCGTGGAGACTCGAAGGAGATGTTCGACTCCATCTTCCATCACCTCGGCCCATGAATTGCCCGCTCCGGCGCTCGTCAAGCTGTACACAAAGCCGAGCGAGCGGCCGCGCGATCTCGTGATGCGAGTAACATGGCCCTTGTCCTCAGCTTCAAGATCATCGCCGATACCGGCCCAGGTGTGTCCGGCCCCGTCGTCAAACAAAGCGGATACCTGCCTGGGGCTGAACTTTGTGTTAGGGACATCGGATGCCGCGCCGGACGGCAGCATGTGAATGCCGCGCGTCGTCCCTAGCCACACGCCCGAACGGGCAGGTGCAACGGAATCAATCTCGTCGGTAGACAGGCCTTGCCCGATTGCATAGGACACAACAGGGGTTTGGAAAAAGCAATCCAGCCCCTTGCTCGTAGCCACCCAGATATCTCCGTCACGATCCTCAAAGACATTTAATGCCTGATCGCCAGTCAGACCGTCAGCTCGTCCGTAGTGCTCAGCATGGCCATCCGAGAGGCGGAACAGTCCCTGATCGGTGGTAGCCGCCCACAGTGAGCCGTCGCGGTCCACTGCCATAGAGAAGATTTGCTGACCGGGTATACCCAACCGACCCGACCGGTACGGCCTCAAACTAGCGCCTTTGAGCACTTCCAAGCTCGCGCCTTCGTCTTTTCCGGCAGGCGCTTCTCCGACCCACACCGTCCCATCCGCCGCGATCGCGAGCGCATTTACCCCGGCCAGCTCAGCGTAGTTCCTCACTCCGTGAATCGGGTAAAGATGGTGAGCCCAAGGGCTCCATTGCTCTACGATGTGGCGGGCTCCAAACCAGAGGGCACCGTTGCGGTCTTTCGCTAAGGCGCGCAGATCCGTGCCAACCACTCCGTCCTGGCGTCCGTAACAACGTGCAGAAAGACTGGAAACATGGCACAGTTCCCGATCTCTGTCTGCTTGCGTGAGCTCGGTGCGGGAGAGCCACACACCATGATCCTGATCGCTCAGCAGCTGACGTATCGAGCCCGACGTGCCGGCGATGAATTTAGGATCGCCATGGTCATACCTAAACAGGCCCCTAGTTGTGCCGATCCATAGCGCGCCATCCTCGGTGCCGAGCAGCGCAGTCACGGAGATGAGCCCCGAGGCGTTACTTGAAGGAAGAGGCATGGGCAGGAAACGCACGCCGTCAAATCTCACCAGACCGAATGTTCCTCCGATCCATAGATAGCCATCGGTCGTCTGCCCCACTGCAGCGAGTTGACCATTGAAGAAGCCATCTTGGACGCGCCAGCTTCGATGGCCGTATTGGGCGATGCTGCGATCCATTGGAAATGCGAGAGCGGGTGTAAGAGCCGATATACAAGACCAGCAGGGAAGAAGACAAAAAAGCCAGGTACGCAAGACCGTCAGGGCGTCCACACCGACTGGTCTCTTCGTCAGCGGACTGCGCATGAGCATGCTGTTTCTCCAAATGTGTTCTCATTCCCGAACAACATCAGTAGCCGAATTATAGTGACGTCCGTAACGAATAGCATGCTCTGCAGTTCTGCTTCGCTACGTGGGCAACGCCAAGGGAAGTATTGCCGGCCTCAAAACCGTCGGCCCCTCAAATATGCGAGAGATCTCGATCGCACGGCAAGGAGTATCGAGCGAGTTGAGACAGCAGGAGTTCTGCTGTCCGGAATTGCGCTGTGGACGACCTGACCTGCTCATGCAACTTGCCGAACCAGAGTGAACTGACGTTGCGAAGCCACCGACCTCGTCGTGGAAACAAAAGAGTAGAAGCAGGTGTCTAACGAGACATGACTTGGCATGAGGCTCCGTCGGGTGTACTACGTTTCGCTCCACTCTCTACTGAGCGTGAAAAAATGCGAAGATCTGGGCAGCCGCCGCTTTTTTAGGTGTCGCGCTACTCGGGGCCGGAAGTCTTCTGCTGAAGTCCAAAAAGCACGCCCGTCGCCGCAGAGAGAGAAGTGTCCTACTCGGCTCAGGGCTCCTCACTTCTCAGCAAATCGTGACATTGGTGGCCGCCTCCGTTCAGCAGCACGTGGTCGACTAGACGCTGTCGAAGCATATCTCAGATGCGTTGATCCAGGATGATCGGCAAGGGCAATTTCAGGGAGTGCAAAACTCCAGCGAGTTGGCGACTCTGCTTAATAGGCGAATACGTGAAATCAGTCCATGATGACCGGTACCAGGTGCTCTACTCATTAAACCCTCCGGATATCGAGCAGGCCATGGGAGATCCGTATACCGCATCACAGAACACCTCAGCGTTGCTCTGCCTTCGTTCTAACCTGCGACTGCGAGGGCTAAATACCTCCTACGGTCAGCATCGGCCCGATCAGGATGGACTTCCCTCATGTTTTCGTTTGAAACGCTGCACGGTCGCTGCTGCTGACTCTGTCGTTTTGCGTTGTTTTGTGCGCAGCACAGAATAGAAGCTGCAATACCTCCCTTTCTCCATCGGCAGATCGGGTGTCAGTCCCGCTCACGATCGTGAAAGAGTTTGTGTTCCTGCACGCGGACATAGATGGGACACAGGGCAAGATCATGTTCGATACCGGAACGCCAGAAACGTTGGTGCTGAACGATCATTTTCTAACTAGACTAAGCAATGGCAAATTCGCCGGTCACGCTCAGGTTGACAGCGGCCAGAGCTATACGGAGACGATCCGTGACTGTGTTCACTCGGTGAGGATCCCCGGTTTTACGAGCGGAAACATACCATGGATAGAAAGCAACGATCTTGGCTTTATTGAGAAAGACATAACTTCGTACTTCATGGGCTTCATCGGCTATGGAGCTTACAGCGGGTATGCTTTCGAGCTGGACTACAACAGGCGAGAGCTGAACCTAGAGAGGAATGCGCGAGGTTCGCGTCCGGCTCTGCTTGATGAGAAAAAAATTCTCGCCACTCTTCCATTCACGACGCGGCGCCGCGCGAACGATCCGCTCATCTCTGTTAAATTTAGGTTCTCAGGCGCTCATCGCGGACCTTCGACACGGGACAGAGCGGCTTTTTGAAGATGAACGACACGTAGGGCTTCGCTGATCACATCAGGTCAATTGATATCTCTGTCGGGCAAGAATCAGGATGGACAAGTCGTCTACCGAGTAGCGGATCTCGAGCTTACGCCCAAAGGTCACATCAGCCTTGCTGCAGTGACGATTCGGCCAACCGGTTCTCCCGCTTATCGGGGTTTGGGTATAACAGAACCCGCCGTAGTTTTTCTTGGCTTCCAAGCACTTCGTCAGTTTAGGACTGTTTGGGATGGCCCAATAAAACGATCTATCTATTGCAGCGGTAGCAGATCTTTCAGACACCTAGCAGGGGTTATTCGGAGAAAGATGGAGTCACTTACACCACGATTCGACCCGGATGCCCTCGCTGATCTGCGTTTTCGTCTGCATCGGACGCGCTGGCCTGACTTGTCAGATGCAGATTGGGAGAGCGGCTTTGATCGGGAGTTCCTTAAGGAACTCTGCTTGTATTGGAGGGATGGCTTCGACTGGCAGTCTCAACTCGAACGCTTGGCGGGCGTCCCTCAGTACAAGCTCCAGACAAGTGTATGCAAGATCCATTTTCTTCACATCAAGGGACAAGGGCCGCGCGCGATCCCCATCATTCTGACGCACGGCTGGCCAGGATCTTCTCTGGAAATGATAGAGTTGATCCCGCTCCTGACACATCCCGTCGAACACGGGCTGGCGGTTCAGACCTCGTTCGATGTTGTTGTCCCGTCTTTACCTGGTTTCGGATTTTCCGACCGTCTACAAGAGCCGGGTGTTAACGCCTATCGCATCGCTGAGATATGGGTGCAGCTGATGCAAGCTCTCGGCTATAGAAGATTTGCCGCGCAAGGCGGGGACATTGGTGCTGGCGTAAGCACTGAATTGGGATTGCGTCACAGTGACCGGCTACTCGGGATTCACCTCACACTATCCCGGGGTCATATCGTCCCTACTTGGCACTCTGGGCCGAACTGTCGAACGACGAACAGCAGTTCCTTTCAGACGCCGGAAAGGGGTATGGATGACGCAGACTATCTCTTCATCCTCCGCATCTACCGGGAGGGTAGGCGAACGCCTCTTCACCTCGCTCCAAATCAACGCGTCGCTGTCCCGTGCGCGATTGCGGTGTTCCCGAAAGAGATCGTCATGCCGCCTCGCAGTTGGGTCGAGCGAGGCTACAAGGTCTCCCGATGGACGAAGATGCCGAGAGGAGGGCACTTTGCTGCTGAGGAAGATCCGAGGTCTCTAGCCTCCGATCTGCACGCATTTTTTCGCGAGCTTGGATGAATGGCACTGACT
The DNA here is from genome assembly GCA_964249905.1 of uncultured Acidobacteriaceae bacterium. Classification (GTDB taxonomy): domain Bacteria; phylum Acidobacteriota; class Terriglobia; order Terriglobales; family Acidobacteriaceae; genus Edaphobacter. Next base: position 30,814 of record CAXUEE010000008.1, on the reverse strand, counting down.
TTGTAAGAAACTGAGCAGCAATCAGGACAGTGTCGCCTTCGCTACAGTCGGGAGCCGAGGTCACGGTCTTCTAGCTGGCCAGTCGGCTCTTCTCTCCAGAAGTCCACCTTGCGTTCCAACTTGCTCAATGTGCTTCGGGACGAGCTCGCATTGGCCGACGCTGCACCGTTGACTCTGCAGTTTGCTGATCGATGATGACGCTTGACGAAAGAGAGATAGTATAAGGGCGACATGAGTGAGAGCACGCGTGTTCAACAACCGACCGTGTGGCAGAAGGACCGAGTCCACTATCTTGCGGCCGTTATCGCGTTGTTTGTGGTCTCCCCGTTCTTTGTTCGGCACACGCTAGCACGCGTCCAGAGCAAGGCAGATCCGTATCGAGGTAGACGCCACTCACGTCTCTTCGCGAGTCGTTCACTCTCACCTGGAGATCCCGGTTGCGGGTTCAGCCGTAACGCTGTCATACCCGCTGTGGCAATCACCTCATTTCACTCACAGCCGAGTATGAGGGTGTGCAGATGCCCTATAACGTGCAGTATCAAGGTGGACTGCGTCTCCTCATCTGGAGCGATTGCCGGACAGGCCGGACCAGTTCAGCAAGATCATGGCTTCTCGCTCCTCCTCCAAATGGAAAGGCTATCGCAAATGGAAAGACTGTCGGAGATCGCTTTTCGGGCTTGCACAAACAGCACACAAGGAAGTACCTTTACGTCAAGATGAAACGATTTGTTTACTTCCTTGCTTTAGGCCTGTGTGTGGGACCCTTACCGGTAAAAGCGCAGGTGACTGCAATGCGCCAAGAGGTGGGTTCCGTACAGCACGCGGGCACTCCAGAGGCGTTTGCCTCCCTCATCGATCTTTTGGAAGCAGACATTCTGCCGGTTGCCCGCGCCATGCCTGCGGAGAAATACAGCTTTTCGCCAGACGATCTGCATGTGCCAGGAGCTAGCTTCCACGGTGTTCGCTCCTTTGCGGATCAGGTTCGGCACGTGACAGAGGCTAACTACCATATCTTCGCTGAGGCTGGCGGCCTGCCTGTCGACCCTGCGGCAAATGGCCTTGGGACGTTGAAGAGTAAGGACGAGCTTGTTCGTGCGCTTGCGGATTCGCTTCAGTTCGCCCGGAAGGCAGTCGCTCAGTTGAGCAGAGAGAACGCGACGATCATCATTCCTGGACCCCAGCTCGCAAATCGGGAGACTATGGCAGCTCACGGCATCGCTCACGCTTACGATCATTACGGACAAATGGTGGAGTATCTGCGGATGAACGGCATTGTGCCGCCATCCAGCAAGTAAGTGTGCGCGCTGGCGCCTTGCTCGCCCCCAGCTATGCAATTGGATCGCAGTGACCCACATCTAGGCGAGGAGACCAGTATGTCAGCAGATGCAAAGCAGGTGGTGACTGAGTTGCTCAGCGGTATCCGCAATCCCAAGGTGGTGAAACAACTGTGCTCACCCGACGTGACCTACGTTTCATTTAAATTACAGCAATCCGGATCTCTACAAGATTATGCCTTGGTGCGGTACGGGGCAGGGGGCAGAAGCGATCAGCAAGACCTTCCTGAAAGTCGGTCGCTTTTGGCACGTGGATGATTTTCGTTCCGAGGACGTGATTGCAGAGGATGGGAAGTTTGCTGTCTTCGGCAGGTTTACTTACACCTCAACGAAGCTAGGAAAGACCATAACGACACCATTTGCGATCTTTTGCAAGGTGCAGGCTGGTCTGGTCACCTACATGTAATTCATGGAGGACACCTTTGGCACAGGATCTATCTTCCGCTCGGGTGGCTCCTGGACCTTTCAGAGCGATCCTGACGGCGGCGAGGTCGTGATCTAACCAGCCTTCGCTGCGAGATAGCAAGCTCACAGATTCGTTCTCGTATAGCCGGGCACCCACCATTGGCGAGATCGCGGCGCTTATAGAAGGCTGGAGACCTCAATGGCTACTGATCGTGCTCTGCAATCCGCTCCGTCTCGTCGCGACCTGCTGCGCTTTGCGGGTGCCTCGGCGGTCAGGCTCTCAGCGAGCGGACGTTCGCTCAACCGCCCGCTGCCGCGACCCGAGCCGCGGTGTCCGGTCCACTCCGTTCGGCGGGCGTGCTCACCTTTGGCCCAGACAAAGTGCTCTTTGTAGGTGACATCGCCGGGGCGGCCGTGCACGCCTTCGCGTTACGCGAAGCTGACCTGAATCCGCAGCAGGGTAGTCCGATCGGCAATTTTCATAACTTCGAAGGCCGCGATCTTGTGCAAGGCATTGACGCCAAGGTAGCGGCCATGCTGGGCACTACGCTGGACGATGTGACCATCAACGACATGGTCGTGCATCCGGCCGCCGAGCAGATCTTCCTGTCCGTGGAGCGGGGACGGTCCCAGCCTCGAACCTGTCATTGTGAAATTCAACAAGGGGCAACTCGAGATTCTGGATCTGTCCGGCATCCCGCATACGCAGGTCGCAATCCCGGATGAGCCGGACCCGAAGGCACGGCTGGAGTTAGACCCGCAGCGCATGTATGCCATCACCGACATCAAATACCACAAGGGGGAGATCTTCGTCTCCGGCATCACCAATCAACGCTTCGCGTCGACGCTGCTGCGCATCCCTTACCCCTTCAATGCATCACGATCGAAGACGACGGTGGAGATCTGGCATCCGGTGCACAGCGAGTTTGAAACGCGTGCGCAGTACATCCATGAGTTCAACGGCAAGCCCTTCCTCTTCGCCGTGTACGGTTGCACACCGCTCGTTCGCTTCCCCTTGTCTGCCCTGAAGGATGGTGCTCACGTCCGCGGCGAGGTTATAGGCGAGCTGGGGTATGGCAGCAATCCGCTGGACATGTTGAGCTATACCGACATCTCCGTTGGGAAGGAGTACCTGCTGGTCACGATTGACACCCGAGGCGGCAAGCGGGTGCTGGTGGCAGACTTGGAGAGTGCACCTGCGGAGCCGACCGGCGTTCCGATCGACTTTGGGCCAAGCGGCTTGGGCAAGACGGCGCGCGACCTGCCCATCCGGGCAGAGCACATGGCATTTCTGAACAGCAAGTGGACCATCATCCTTTGGCGACATCCACGAACGACGTATCGACTCGATCTGAGCACCCTGGCGTGCCCATACTTCTTTGAGCGCAAGGACGGCATGTCCGAAATGAACTGGCCTGATGGCCCAGACCCGTTTGAGTACCGCACCAATCGCGGCCCCGACAAATTGTGAGGACAAGGGAGCCGAGATGACGCGGGCGGGCGAAGGGAGTACATGTTGAGCAGGTCGCCTGCGCTCCACCCGCGCGTCAGTGGACTGATTCAGAGATGTTCGGGCCAGCGGCCTCCATTGTTCTCGAGCTGCAGGCCGCTTCGCTCTTGAATTGGCTCGGCATAAGGCCGATCCTTTGGCCTTGGCTGGCTTGCTGCGCGTTCACGTAGCAAGTAGCGAGGCAACGGAGCAAGCGGACGGTCCAGCGGTGGCCGGTCACATCAAGTTTGCGGCAATGAAGTAGTGTTTACTCCGCTACTGCCCTTTCCGCGTGGCCTACAGTACCGTGTATCGTTCTGCGGCATGCCGGATCGTGAGCCTGTGCTTCGGAAAGAGTTCACGGTCTTGCCTCAGCAGCCGGTCGCAAGCTGCCAGGTAACGCATGCGTACCCGACAGCCGATCGCCTGCCGGCAAATCTTTTGCGATTTCACTTGCTATTCAGCCAGCCATGCGCCGGGGCTGCGCCGTGCAGAACATCCAGATTCTCAATGGCGACGGTTCGCCCGTGGAGGACGCGCTCTACCGTGCTCCGGTAGAGCTTTGGGACAGGACGATTCGCCAGCTGACGGTGCTTCTGGATCCCGGCAGACTGAAGCGTTTCGTCGGTCCAAACGCTCTTTTGGGCCTCCCTTACAACAGGGAAGGGCGTACGCTCTGGCGATCGGCGCCGGGATGTTGAGCGCGGACGGCACGCCCCTTTCAGAGCCCTTCCGCAAACTCTTTTTCCCAAAGCAGCCGAGCCGCGAAGCGATCAACACTAACGCATGGCGGGTGACCGCGCCGGCAGCCGGCAGCAGCGATCCAGTCATCGTCGAGTTCGGCCGCGCCCTCGATCAGCTATCCCTCCGCCACGCTGTCAGGATTGCCAGCCCTAAAGGCACTCGTGTTCTCGGCTGCCTGGAGGTGCTCGCCTGCGAGACCAGCTGCCGCTTTCAACCAGAGATACCGTGGGCGGCCGGGATCCACGCGGTTGAGGTCTCAACGGAGTTGGAGGACTGCTGTGGCAACAGCGTCATAGCTCCGTTTGACAGACCGATGCGCAAGCAGATCGACGCTGCGGCGGAAAGGCAACCACGCCGGATACAGTTTCTGATCGCGTGACCGTCAAAGGCGCGAGCAGGAGCAGCGTTAACTACAACGGCCCTAACTGGCGGCGAGTACCTGGTGGATGAAGCTGACGGACAGCGATCCTTCGCCCACGCCGGAGGCTACGCGCTTTACGCTCCCGGAGCGCACATCGCCAGCGGCGAACACGCCCGGTGTGCTGGTCTCCAGCAGGTACGGTCGACGCTGCAACGGCCAGCCGAAGCGCTGGAGATGCTCGTCGGTGAGCGCGAGCCCTGTGAGAATGAACCCTTTCTCATCGAGCGCCACACACTGCCGCAGCCACGCTGTGTTGGGGCTCGCGCCGGTCATCAGATACACATGGCGGATTTCCTGGCGAGTGCGCTCGCCCGTGCTGTTGTTCAGCACCTCGATGCTCTCCAGGTGCTGCTCTCCGTAGAGGGCTGTGATCTCCGTGTACGGATGCAGTGTGATGTTCGCGGTGTCCTCGATGCGCCGGATCAGGTAGCGCGACATGGATGCGGCGAGCTCGCCGGAGCGGATAAAGATATGCACATGGCGCGCCGTATTCGCGAGAAACACGGCGGCCTGCCCGGCGGAGTTCCCGCCACCGACGACCACCACGTCATGTGAGCTGCACATCTGTGCCTCAAGTGTCGAGGCGCCGTAGTAAATGCCCACGCCTTCGAAATGCTCCAGGCCCGGAATCGGCAGCTTGCGGTAGCAGGCGCCGCTCGCGATGACGATCGTCCTGGCTTGCAGGGCCGACCCGCCGGTCGTGTTGAGGCGCAGCGGCTTGGAACCACAGGCAAGCTCGACGGCAGACCTCGCGATCAGAAACTCCGCACCAAACTTCTGCGCCTGGTCGAAAGCGCGGCCGGCAAGCTCCAGCCCCGCAATGCCATTCGGGAAGCCGAGATAGTTCTCGATGCGCGAGCTCGAGCCGGCCTGCCCGCCCGGTGCCTTGGTCTCCAGTAGCAGCGCGCTCAGGCCCTCGGAGGCGGCGTACACCGCCGCGGAGAGTCCTGCAGGTCCCGCGCCCACGATAATCACATCGCGGATCTCGTCTTCGCTGACGCTTTGGTTAAAGCCGAGTGCAGTGGCGACCTCCTCATTGCTCGGGTTCCGCATCACCGTCTTGCCCTGGTAGATCAGCACCGGGATTTCGTCGATCGAGACCGCGAAGCGATCCAGCATCGCCTGCACGTCCGCTTCATTCTCCAGGTTAAGAAAGGAGTGTGGGTAGCCGTTGCGGGTGAGGAACTCGCGGACGCGCAGCGTGCCGCTGGAGTTGGGAGACCCCAATACGACAACGTCGCCCACCGAGGATGCGAGGAGTTCAAGCCGGCGGAGGATGAACGCCCGCATGAAGAGCTCGCCAAGCTCGCTATCGTCGTGCATCAGGCTTTGCAGATCGGCGCGTGATACGGTGTGGACTCGGCCGCCCCGCGCCATGCGTCCGGTGACCAGGCTTGGCCGGCCTGAGAGTGAATGCACGTCACCGAAGAACTCGCCGGGGCCGTGCGTTGCCACCTGCTGGATTCCTTCTCGGGTGTTCTGTTCCACACTGATTTCACCGTCAAGCACGACGAAGAATCGATCCATCGGCTCGCCCTGCGCCGTCAGCACAGTGCCCGTTGGTACCTCTTCGGTCTGGCCGTAGCGCTTCACGCGCTCCAGGGCCGCAGGGCTCAGCGTAGGAAAGGCCTGGTCGTGGTTGGTGCTGGTCTGTGCCATGCTCTCGTCTCTTTTGCCGGCCGCAGGTCGGCGAGCCATTTAGGGAATCAGCAGGATCTTGCCGGACACGCCGGCCGCCATGGCCTCATGTGCCTTGCGCGCTTCGCTCAGCGGCATGCGCAGCGCGATAGGGATTGTCAGCCTGCCCGCGGCTGCCTCGCGCGCCATGTAATCCATCGTCTGCGTGCTCTGCTTTGAGACGAAGGGTACCACCTTGACCCGCGGGTAGTTCGCCGCATTGTCCGGCGGTCCGGTGACCGAGGCGAACGTGCCACCGGCCTTGATCTTGTCCATCAGCATGCTGGCAGTGTCTCCCTTGACCGTGTTGGCGACGATATCGACCGGCTCAAGTCTGGCGAAGGCTGCTGCATCGTCAAGTGCCAGCACCTCATCGGCGCCCAGCGTCCCGCCCTCGTTCCGCTGGTCGGCACGAATGCCGGCGATGACGGTTGCGCCCTGATCCTTGGCCGTGCGCACCGCGGCTCGCGCCACGGTGCCGGCTGCGCCGGAGACAAGCACACGCAGACCAGGCTTTACGCCGCTTGCCTCCGAGATCAACTGGCTGCCCGTGGGCGTTGCCAGCGGCAGGGCAGCCGCGTCCTGCAAATTGATCTCGTCAGGCACACGCGACACAACGGACGCGTTCACGGCGCACAGCTCCGCATAGGTGGCGAAAGCCCAGGCCATCACGCGATCACCCACGGCGAAGCTGGTAACGCCGGGGCCGAGCGCCTCCACGATGCCGGCCACGTCCCAGCCGATAATCCCGGGAAACGACACGGGCAGATAGTCCTTAGTGCCGCCGCTGCGCTGGAACAGATCCACCGGATTCACACTCGCGGCGGCGACGCGGATCAGGACCTCGCCCTGCACCGGGGCTGGATCAAGAAAGTCGCTGTAGATCAAAACCTCGGGACCGCCGTACTGCTGCATCACGCTCGCCTTCATGCCGATTCGGCTCCTCGCACTTATTGACCTCAAAGGACACGGCCGCCCCGCTCCACGGGGTAAGAGAATGTCCCTTGATATGAAGGTATACTATCAATGGATAGCCAATTTATATGGAGTTCCCTGATGACGCCCAATGAGGAAGCCGTATCCAAGGTGCTTAGCGCCTACGAAAGGGCGCTGAACGCGTCCGACACCGACGCCGTAATGCCGCTCTATGATGACGATGGCGCCTTCATGGCGCCATTTGGTCCCTCCGCCATCGGTCAACCCGCGCTGCGGCAGGCATACGATGCCGTGTTCCGCGCGATCCAGCTTTCCGTGCAGTTCCATGTAGCCGAGGTGGTTGAGATGGCGCCCGACTGGGTGTATGCGCGCACCAACTCCGCCGGGCATACGCTCGACCATGCCACCGGCCAGACAAGCGCTGAAGCAAACCAGGAGCTTTTCATCTTTCGCAGGAACGCCGCGGGCGAGTTCAAGATCCTGCGTTACGCGTTCTCGTCCACGAACCTACCCAAGTAAACGCATTGAAGGAGTGTTTGCCATGGCACATGCGCAGGGATCCCAAGATACCGGCCGTCCTATTCCGGAGAGCGGCCTCCTGGCCACGTTTATGTTCATCGTGCGCGACCTTACGCAATCCTCAGATTTTTACGTCAACGTGCTGGGCGCGGAGTTGCTTCAGCACGGACCACCGACCTTCCTGAAGCTCAGCAACGCCTACCTGACCCTGAATACCGGCGGCGGTCCAACCGAGGACAAGCCTGCGGTCACGGCTGCCGCCCCGGAGAACGGCAACGTGCTTTCGGCGGCCCTGAACCTGCGTGTTGCGGATATCCATGCGACCCACGCTCTTTGGAAGAGCCGCGGTGCACGCTTCTTCACCGATCCGATTGATCGCGGTGCAGAGATCCGCTGCTACCTGACCGATCCGGATGGCTATCTAATCGAACTCGGCCAAAGCAAATAAATGCTTGAGGCTCTTATTCAGCCATATACCAGATGTGCACGCGCTATTCCGGCGTGAGACAGCTTGTCTTGGGGCTGTACGCTCCAGGCGTCATACCATGAGTCCATATTCCGCACCACACCATTGACTCTGGCTGTAGAGGGCGCGTGCGGATCGGATAGTGCCAGACGGCGCATGCGAATCGAGAACCGAACGCAGCGGAGCGAGACCTCTTGCATCCAGCGTCGCTGTGTCCATGAACGAGGCGAAAAGGGCGCCCGCCTGCGCGGACCACGCTGGTTGACGTGTATGCGAGGCTGCTGCTGTCTCCAGTAATCCCTTCATACGCTGATCCGAAAGCTCCGCAAGAGCGGCTGAGGGCCCGATGAATGACCGCTGCCGTGGAATCACCATTGCATCTACTGCCCGTCCATTGGCAAACGTGTAGAAATTGTCGCCGAGTTGAATCGAACGATCCATGCCAGGTAAATCGAATTCCCATGAAGTTGGCGCTTGTGCGTGGACCGCCGTAACTCGCGACAAAGACGGGGCGAAGACAAGCATCGATCCAGCAACCATAGCGGTGCGCGCTAAAGCAATCATGTCTCTACGTTGCAAAGGTTTGGTCCATCCTCTTGTTCTCCACTCATGGTCTTTTCCGAAAGGTGACGTCGTGAGCCTTGCCTAGATAAACACTGTCAAGTGCCGGCTTCGGTAGAAGACCCCGGGCGCGAGGCTCCATCGGAGAGTATGTTGCGGATCCAATGAAGAGCATCTAGGCTTGGCGATTGCAAGCAACGTCGGGCCGAGCAGCTCTGTCATTGTTCGAGCAGTCGCTTACCCTTGTTGGACTCAGACTGCATCATCATTTATCTTGCAATCAAGGCATCTCGTTTGCAAGCTGTGTTGCGCGAAAGGATGCGTTTGCCTACCACCCGCCAAGTCGATTCAGTTTCCGAGCTGCTTAACGCGGTCATCGCACCAGAGTGTCAGGTCATAGAGATCGGACGCGACCTGGATGAGGTGCCCGCTTTTTTTCTGCTGCGGGGAGCTCATCTGCAGGGTGCCAGTGGCGTGCGTCCCACCGTCAGATTCGTTCAAGGTAGCAGCGGTGTGCAGCTCCGTGGCGAGAACCGTATACAGGGACTGCGGTTGATGGTCGCCCCAGGAGCTGACGCTCTCGCCGCGGATCCGGATGTCCCGGAACTCGGCTCGATTTGGATCGAGGGTGTCGAGACTGTAGGCTGCGTGCGCATCGTCACGCACTCTTCTCAGCAGTTGGCGAGAGTCGAAGTGCGAGGCTTGCACATCGCAGCCGCGGATGCCACGGCGCAAGCGGAGCAGCCAAACGGCTTCGGAGTCTCCGTGCTTCAGGGCGCATTCACACTCTGGGTACTGGGAGCCGGAAGATCCGTTCCAGTGACGGCTGATCTTCTCGATATTTCAGTCGGTAGCAGGCAGGAACCAGTCCGCGGCAGCGGTGTCTTCGTCGGGGGCGCCGGGTCAACTGAGATCTCATTGAACGTAGAGCGTTTGCGCACGGGAGCGGTGTATAGCGATGGCCGCATCGCACCCGGGACGGCTGATCGCATTTCGGGTGGTGTTTTCTTGGTACACGGCGCCGCCGCAGAACTGATAGAGAACCGCGGTCGTGTGACTACCTTCGGAGCCAATGACATGGCTCTCGATAATTGGGGTGAAGTGGATCGCTGGATCGCCAAAGCAAGCGTGACAACCTATGGTGAGAGCGCCATCGGCTTCGTGAACTTCGGCACGGTTTGCGAGCTACAGGTCCAAGCCCCTATCGAAACACATGGGCAAGGCGCGCGAGGCTTCAACGTGTATAGCGGAACTGTAGAGCGAGCTGAGTTCGACCGGATCGTGACTCGCGGAGATGGCGCGGTAGGCGTACAGATCAGTCAACCGGTGGGAGAGCTACGGTTTCGGCGTGGCATTGAGACATTCGGCGGAACGGGCACCTCACTCGTGAAGGGAGTGCAGCAGCAGCTCACTGCCATTGCCCTAAGTATCAAGCAGAGCGGAAGTGCTCGCCGCATCACGTGTGGACGGCTTATGAGCCACGGTAGGGATGTTATGCCGATAGAGCAGCTTGGATGTGTTGGAGAACTTCGCGTCAAGGGACCCTTCGGTTGTAGCGAACGTGCCGCGCTCGACGTGTAAACGAGATACGTCCGCATTGCTATGAAGCGACTCGCGAACGGGCAGCCAGTGCGACTATGGCGCTTTCCAATGATGATGAGGTGTGTGCCTTGAGACTGATAATCGATGCCTTAAACGGACAGGGGACCGCATCGTAACTCCAGGGGCTTTCACAGGTGCATCTCTGATAGCAGATGGGGCTGTTGAGCCGATCGGCCCGTCGCGCAGTGCTTCGATTAGCGACCAGCAGGTCTACTCTGAAAGTTGGCTCCTGGAACGACCCCAGTCGGTAGATATGCGGGCAAGGGAGCTGGTGCCCTAGGTACCTGCTTCGGGTTGTCCTTGAGCTCTTCAAGCGCGGGCCTAACCGCAATTCCAAGCCCCAGATTCTTGTGGGTAGTCGCCTCATCGGGCGGCGGTTCGACGGGAATATCTGGCGTGACTCCTTCGTTTCTATAACCCAGTTGATTCCTTGCACACCACCCCACGTTCGTTCTCCGAAGAGCTTGCGAAGGCCGAACCTACAAAAAGAAAGACGGAAACTGGTCCCCGTCGGATGCAGAGGCATAGTTTCGTAATTGTGATCATCGCGCGAGGAGCTGTCGCAACGGCCAGCGGACTGATGGCTTCCTCACGATTCACGGAAATTCCCGCTCGCTGGCGGCGAAGAACGTCAAGTACGGCCTGACTGGTAAAGCCTCCCCGATTCCAACGAACGTCGAAGATAAGGCCATCCTTGTCACGCTGCGGATAGAACTAGCGCAGAAATCCTTCGAGCCCTCCGAGTTGCAATCTGTAACGAAGATGTACCCCAAGCGGCCTCCCGAGAGTCGATCCACCTCCGCACGGTTCTCTTCAATCCAGTCGTGTCTCCGTACGGCTATGTCGTCGGCAAGAGGAGTTAGCCTAACCTCGTGCCGAGCGCCCGTTAGAGACGACGCCACCGCCAGCGTGATCTCCTTTGTTTGACACAGCGAGAACAGAGTCCGGGTCGTCCGGAGCGAGAACCTCCCGCCCATTCACGGCCAGCAGATAATCGCCTGAATGAAAGGAAAGGCCTGGTTCGCCGAGCGGCCCACGCATGCCCTGCCTAGTCTGATCGCCTTTGTAGATGCGAGCGAAGCGATAACGTCCGGAATTGCTGTCCAGAGCGTAATCGGCTCCGAGTAGGCCGGTGCGAGCAGGTGCTAGAGAATCGCTCTCTGCACCAGTGCCCATACGAGAAGCCGGCCATCGCCGGTGAAAACAGGAGCACGATCGCTCTCCATCGGAGAGCTGACCACCTTGTCGAGATCTGAGGCAAGTTCATGCAGATGTATGGCGCGCAGCCCTGTCGGTCGTTGAGTGCTATAGGCCAGCCAGCCAGCGGCCGTCGGGTGAGAATGCCGCATCGCGAATCTCGGCAAAGGATCGAAAGCGACGCGTTGCGGCGAACTGCCGTCCAGGTGAACCCACCAGAGCGAGTAGTTGGCATCTGCGACAGCCAGGCTGTCCTTAAGCGGGGACCATACCGGCGTATAGAAGTACCCGGTCGGGAAGTGCGTAACGAGATGCTCTGGCCCACGTTGCGCGGAGCGAATGACGAGTTGCTGTTCCCCATCGCTGTCGGTCTCGTACGCAATGATCTGACCGTCAGGTGTGACTAGGAAGGATGATCTTCGTCGGCTCCGGGTGTGTTTGTAAGGTCCTCCGCTTTGGAGTTCTGCTGGAGGCGGAAGAGATCACCCCGGGCAGAGAGCAGAATCTACTCTCCATGAGGCGAGATGGCGTAGTCGACTCTACCCATGACATCGGTCACTCGTACGAACGGCCCCACACTGACGGAGTGAGGAAGCATTCGATCCTCATTGTCAATAACGTCCACTTTCACCTGACGAAGCTGCTCAGAGGGCAGATCGATCGCAAAAAGATGACCGCCTTGCGGGAAAGTGATCGTGGAGCCACCCAGAGAAGGCCAATCAATGTCGTAATTTTGGAAATCCGTAAGTTGATATACAGTCTTGCTATCGAGATCAAGGCTCCAGACATTGCGGCGGAAGTTACTGCCGCGGTCGGAAAAGGAAGTATGTTTTCCTGCCGAACCACATCGGAGCGGTGTCGGTGCCTTTCCAGTCCGTGATTCGGTTCAGGGTGTGGCTATCGAAGTTGTATGTGTAGATGTTCTGTGCCTGTCCACCGTAGCGCTTACAGAATTCGAGATTGCGGAAATGCGTTGTATGCAATCGTTTGTCCCCCAGGAGCGAAAGACATCAGCCCGGCGCGATCAAGCGGCAACAGCTCTGCGGAGCCGCCACCAACGGGGACCGAGAAAGCTCGTATGAGTTTGGTAACTGGCGAGCTGCGATGAGAAAGAAAAACGATTCGCTTGGAATCCGGCGTCCAGGCGACAGTTGTGGCGGCCTCCGCGAAACTGCTCGCTTCATAGGCAAGCCGGCGCGGCTTACCGCCTTCCGCGTGAATGACGAAAACATCGCGCAGGCCATCACGTCTGAAGGTGTAGGCGATCCAACGACCATCGGGCGAGAAGAGCGGTGTGGAGACAACGCCGGATCGTGAGTCAGGCGCTGGGCCGCACCTCCCTGGAGGGAAGTCGTCCAAAGCTCGTCGTGCGCGACGAAAGCAATCCGGGTCCTGCTGGCTGTGGGATAGCGCATCCATAGAGCAGCCCACGCGCACATCGTGCATGCAAGACTAATCCAACGAGAACAAGCCCCTTACGCATTCACGCTCCGTCTTATATTCGATAAAGATCATACGAGACAGTCTGTAGCGAGGAAAGCTTCAGTATCCCAGATGCCGTAATGCCATCTGTGAGGTCCGTCCCAATTCCGCCTCGTTAGATCCATTTGCTGCCTGGATCGATAGGCCAGCAAGCAGCACAGAGATGTAGCGGGTATAGTCGTCCACGTTGATCTCTTTCGGCAGTTCTCCGGCTTTGCGAGCCCTCTGCAGGCGCTCGCGGATTGCGATCTCATTCTGTCTGCGCACCGCGGTCATGAGATCTCGCGCAGGTGCGGCGTCAAGACTGCAGCCCATGGCACCCGCTAAGGTCATGCAGGTAGGAGGATGGCCCGCGGCGGTGAGGAACGATACGGTGGTGTGGAAGAGCGCGCGGATCACCTTGTCGAGCGTAGGCTGCTGCAGCGCCTCTGCGGCGTACTGCGCGCGCGTATCCAAGTAACGCTGTACGGTAAGCGAGAACAAGGTGTGCTTGTCGCCGAAAGCGGCGTAGATGCTTGACGGACTGAGGCCCATCACCTGAGTGAGATCGGCCATTGAGGTGCCCTCATAGCCGCGCTCCCAGAAAAGCAGCATCGCGGCTTCGAGCGCCGCCTCTTTGTCAAAGCTGATCGGCCGTCCCGTCTTACCTCTGCCGGTGTTTGCTGGCTTAGCACTCATTCTTCATATTAGAGAGTCCGAATCATGAATCCGATTCGCTTACCCGAACATCTGTAGTGATAGTTCCAGATGTCAAGAGGACGCAAAGGAGATGAGACATGGGCGTACTGGCAGGTAAGGTAGCCGTCATTACCGGCGGCAACAGCGGAATCGGGTTGGCAACGGCCGAGCGGTTTGTGAAGGAGAGCGCCTACGTCTTCATTACGGCGCGCCGACAGGCGGAACTGGATAAGGCCGTCTCGCTGATCGGAAGCAATGTCACTGTCATCCAGGGCGACGTGACCAAGCCGGAGGATCTGGACCGTATTGCCGCGACGGTGAGGGCCGAGAGGGGTGTGGTTGACATCGTTGTGGCGAGCGCAGGTTTGACGGAGCAGGGCTCGATCGACACACTCACGCCGGAACACTTCGACAAGGTCTTCAACCTGAACGCGAAAGCTCCGGTTTTTACGGTGCAGAAGTTGTTGCCGCTGATGAGCAAGGGCGGATCTATCATTCTGGTTGGCTCGGGCATGCATGTTATGGGGATTCCTGGCCATACCGCGTATGCGGCGACCAAGGCGGCGTTGCGTTCTTATGCGCGCACGTGGGCGGCGGAGTTTAAGGATCGTGGGATCCGTGTGAATACCCTAAGCCCTGGCGTAACGGACACGCCCATGCTGGACTCACAGGCGTCCGGACTTGGAGATCGCGACTCTCTCGTGAACATGTACCTGAGTATGATCCCGTTTGGTCGCCTGGGACAGGCAGAGGAGCTTGCGAGTGCGGCCCTATTCCTGGCGTCTGACCAAAGCTCGTACATGACGGGTTCGGACCTGATGGTCGACGGTGGAGTGGCTCAGGTCTGAGGCTCGCAGCTTTCCGCTGCGGGGCCCTAGAAGAATTGTGAATGTTTGATCAGCTTGAGAAAGGTCGTCATGGCAGCGAGCGAAGTTGAGAAGGTCTTGACCGTGTTTGCCGGCATCAGCGCCGGCGACGTAAGCCGTGCAGTGCAACATATCGACCGGGAGCGTTTCGTGCAACACAATCCGCACGCGGCCGATGGTGTAGAGGGTCTCACTCGTTTTATCAACCAGTCACCACGTGATCAGTTGCAGCTGGATGTGGTGCGGGCATTTCAGGATGGTCCTTATGTCGTTACGCAGGCGCAGGGACAACGATCTGGCCGGAATGTCTTCTTCGACATCTTCCGGTTTGAGAACGGCTTGGTTGTGGAGCACTGGGCCTTCTCCGCCATGGACGCTCCACCGAATGGGAGCGGACACACGCAGATCGATGGGCCAACTGAGGCGACGCACCTGGACGACACGGAGAAGAACAAGTCCTTGCTGCGCACGTATTACGAGACGTTTCACATCCGCGGCGACCACAGTCGAAGTGAGCAGTACTTTTCCGGGGACCTCATGATTCGGCATGAACCCGGTGTCCGGGATGGTGTCGGACACTTTTTGCAGGATGTGGAGGTCCTCATGCAGCACCGGACCATCGACGAAATCAAGTTCCTGTTTGGGCGGGGCGACCTCGTATTCATCGCCGCGAAGGGAACCCATGAGGGAGAGCCGTGCGTCTACATCGACCTTTACCGTGTGCAGGACGACAAGATCGTAGAGCACTGGGGTTTTCCCGAGACGGTCCCCCCTCAAGGGGAATGGAAGAACAACAACGGCATGCTTTAGGTCGCACGGGGCCAATCGCTTATGCGAACTGATCTGCACGTAGTTCAGACATCACCTGTATCCGTAAGCATCACGAACATTGGAGGCTTCAAAATGAAGTATGCGATTGTTGGTTCGGGCAAGATAGGCAAAGCGCTCGCGCGCAAGTTTGCGCAGAACAAGATCGAGGTCGGGATCGCAAACTCACGTGCACCGGAGACGCTCGCTCCGTTAGCGGAGGCGCTTGGTCCTAGTATCATTCCGCAATCTCTTCGGGAGGCAACTCAGGCTGAGGTCATCCTGCTTGCGGTCCCATTCACGTCTCACAGAGACGTTGCGAGACAGCTGGAGAGCTGGGACAGCAAGATCGTGATCGACGCTACAAATGCGTTGCACATAAGTCCCCAAGATTTGGGCGGTCAGCTTTCTTCTGAGATCATCGCTAAATCGTTCGCCGGAGCACGCCTGGTGAAAGCGTTTAATCATCTCCCGGCGGAACAACTTGGAACGCCCCCGCTTCGGCAGGACAGAAGCAGGCTGTATTTCTCTCAAGCAACGACGAGGACGCAAGCGTGACCGTCGCAGCTCTGGCGACGCAGCTCGGCTTCGCTCCCGTAAGGCTAGGAAGGCTCGATCAGGGCGGCGTACCGCTTCATGTTATCGAGGGCCTTCCTGGAGGACTGCTCTTCCAGAACCTCGCTACTCTCGGCTAGGCTCCTCTGCGGTCCCTTCTCATGCGTAATGCGGCTGTGACGAGCATGAGCGGTCGTGGCACCGGTCAACTCCACCGAGCTACAACCCTTTGATCAGGGCGCGGACACCAGCAACTGTGGGGTAAGGCATGCGCTGCAACGACAACATCAGCGCGGCGTTTCGTCTGCGTTGATCACGCTCGTTCCACACAGAGACCAGGTTTTCGATGCACAAGAGTGGCAAGATCCATCACGTCTCCAGAATTATTTCGAACAAGAGACACCTGAGAAGCAAGGACGAGTTGAACGTCTGTCGTCCTTCTAAGCGCGGCGCGGTTCCGGGGATGACTCAACTCGTGTATTTACCCGGACTCTCGCCCTTTCGGGAGAGAGAACATCCCCATCCGTAGATGATCGCGTCTGGAGGTGTGACCCGCTCTGGTTTAGCTCTCATGACCGCTCCGACTGGTAGAAGTTGACCCGGTCTAGAGATTGATGGCGTAAACTGGTTTCGGGTATCCAAGCGATGTTTTTTCCCCAACCGAAGTCGCGGTCGCCCCGAAGCCGTCACGCATGCTACTGCTGTGAGATACAGTGCCATTGAAATCGCTCATACGAGTCATGGTTGTAGACGATCATCCTTTGCTGCTGGAAGGGATTGCCGCGGCGCTCCATGGCGAAACCGACATCAAGATCGTCGGTGAGGCGCGAAATGGCCTGGAGGCCGTGATCCAGTTTCGCGCATTGCGCCCGGACGTCACGTTGATGGACCTACAGATGCCTGAGAAGAACGGACTGGCTGCACTGCGGAGCATACGCTCTGAATTTCCAACGGCTGTCGTTGTCGTACTTACCACTTATGGCGGAGATGTGCAGGCTGTGCGCGCGTTGCGTGCGGGCGCTTCCGGTTATCTGTTGAAGAGCATGTTGCGGAAGGATCTGATCTCGACCATACGCACCGTCTCTACTGGTAAACGTGTGATTCATCCTATGATCGCGCAGGAGATCGCAGAACACATCGCCGAAGAAAAACTCTCGGAACGAGAGATCGAGGTTCTTCGTCATGTGGCAAACGGAACTTCAAATAAGCTCATTGCGGCACGTTTGAAGGTAACGGAACCGACTGTCAAGGATCATCTGAAGAACATTATGCAGAAGCTCTCGGCGAACGACCGCACGCACGCGGTGACGATTGCCATGCGGCGCGGATTCTTGGACGGCTAGCAGGCTTTATTTCTCTACTTTTGATCGCAACCTCGGAAGTAGGGAAAGGCAGGCATACTTTCAGAGTTGGGCCGCTGCTGCACAACACCTAATCTCAGGATTATCAATGGTGGAGGCCAAGATCCATGGGCACCGTGCGGCGCGGTATCAATCTCTTATCCGAACCAAAGAGCGTCGGTTGCGAGGAGTGCCTGGCGACAGACGGATGGTGGCTCCATCTTCGCCGGTGTGCGGAGTGCGGCCACATCGGGTGCTGTGACAGTTCGCCAGGACAGCATGCGGCGAAACATGCGCATAGCGCCGGACATCCTGTGGTGGCAAGCTTTGAGCCTTTGCAGCACTGGTTTTTCGATTACGCAAAGCAAGACATCGTGCGAGGCCGGCGACTGTTGCCGCCCCGCTGCCGGCCACTGGAACAAGCGTCACCGGGACCGACTGAACGGGTGCCGCTGAACTGGCAAGGCCTGCTGCACGAAGATGTTTAGATCGTCTTCGCAGCCCTGCGGTCTGCTGAACTGGAGATCCAAGACCAGCGTTGTCCTTCGCCGCTGCTTGCAAGAGGGTGATCGGTGATGCTGATCTGGCGGTCCTTTCTCTTCGCATTCAGTATGCTGCTGCCGCTAGTAAACCCGTTGGGTTCCGCGCTGATCTTCGCAGACCTGATCGGGCCGCAGCCACCCGCGGAGTATCGCCTACTCGGTCGTCGCATCGCTTTGGCCTCATTCTTATTTCTGATCGCGTGCGAGTATCTAGGCGGGATTGCTCTTACGTTCTTTGGTCTCACTCTGCCCGTCGTTCAAGCAGCTGGCGGCGCTGTTCTGGCGGCAACTGGATGGCGGCTGCTGTTCCAGCCGGATGCCGCAACAGAGACCGCGGCTGTGCAGTCGCAGGTTGACGCCGTTGCAGAAGATGCGGCGTTGCGCGCGAAAGTCTTCTACCCTTTCACATTTCCTGTTACGACCGGACCGGGCTGCATGGTTGCCATGCTGACACTTAGCGCGCGTGCGGCCCTGCAAGCCGGAAATGGCCGTGCGCTTGTGCACGCCGGGACAGTGCTCGCCGCTGCAGTACTGTGTGCAAGTGTCGCGCTCGCTTATGGATATGCACCGCGTCTGATCACAACCGTTTCCCCTGGAACAGCGCACGGCATCCTGCGGCTCGTTTCGTTCCTGCTCCTATGCATCGGCGTGCAGATTGCCTGGCACGGCCTCGCCGGTCTTCACGCATAATGAATATCCATTATGCGTGCGGTACAAGCACAATTTTGCCGTTCGCCCCGTTCGGCGGCGGCGTGGGCCGCAGCCGCCTGCGTAAGGGGGAAGCGTGGACCCATGGGAATACGAAGCCGGCCATCAAGTACCCCGGCGGCCATACGAACGAGTGCGACCGGATCGTGCATGGAAAATACAGAAGCCATGCGCACATCCGAATGATCCGCTGCACCCTGCGGCAGGCCCAGCACTGAAGCGAAGGTCCCGCCCTTTATTACACGGCCCACGAGGAACGACGCTACGGCCCCACCAACTGTGTCCGCTACGGCATCGATCTGCGGCAGCTGTGTGAGTGCGGGTAAGTCCTCTGTAGCGATGGTTTCATCCACCTGCAGCTCCGCAGCGGCAAGCTTTTGCTCGCCACGCACCGCCGCAATTATCCGGATCCCGGCCTGTTTTGCCGCGAAGACGGTGGCGCGGCCGACGCTTCCCAGAGCGCCGGAAACGAGAATGGTTTGGCCAGGCTGCAAGCTGGTGCTTATAAAGAGCTGATATCCCGTAGTCAATACGACTGGCAGAGCCGCAGCGTCCACTGGGTCAAGCCCTTGCGGAATGTGTGCGGCGTGGCTCGCATCAACGAGACAGAACTCCGCGTACGCCTGCAGTGTCTTCGCGAAAACACGGTCTCCCACTTGAAATCCGCTCACATTGGAGCCTGTGCTCTCGACTGTGCCGGCGATATCCAATCCCAAAACGGCAGGGAAGTCGAGAGGAGACGTATGCTGTACGGCACCGGAACGGAGCTTGAGATCAATAGGGTTGATGCCCGCTCCGATGGTCCGCAGGAGGAGGTCGTTAGGACCGGGAACCGGAACCGCTGCATCTTCAACCTGCAGCACGGACGGTGAACCATACTGGTGCAGAACAATTCGCTGCATCTTGTGACTCCCTCAATTCCGAATTTGTGTGGGGAAGGAGCTTACGCTGGCAGCCTGCCTACCTACTCCGGATGGGCGTGTTCCGCGAGGCGAGCTTCAATCCGTCGATCCGGCAGCAGCCAGACGATGGCGACCAAGGCGTATGCTGCGCACGCGCATGCTGGCGTCCAAAAGGCGAGCGGTATTGCAGCTGTGTATACCAGCATAGAAAAGACACCTTTGCCGTCGCTGCCGATGGCACTCGCCAGTACTGAATCGCGATCGTGCTGACGGACGAGCGCCCGTGTAAGAAGGTAGTACGCGATGGAAGCCGACCACAGCATGACGCCATACATGGCCACAGGCAGAGAAGCATGCGGGTTGTCGCCCATCCACGAGGTGAGCACCGGCGCCAGCGAAAGCCAGAAGAGAAGGTGAAGGTTCGCCCATAGCACACTGCCTGACACATGCTCCGCCGCTTGCAGCAGATGGTGGTGGTTGTTCCAGTAGATGCCCACGTAGACAAAGCTCAGGACATACGAGAAGAACACAGGCGCCAACTGTCGAAGACCTGTCCACGTAACGCCATGCGGGACATGAATGTCCAGGACCGTGATCGTGATGATGATGGCGAGTACGCCATCACTGAATGCCTCCAGACGACCCTTGCCCAAGTTGCCCTCCTTTCTCTGGCCGCTTCGACATCAGGCGCGCTCGGTCTTAGTGGAGAGTTGTCCAACGGCGTCGTTCCGGTCCAGCTCGCTACGGTTCCACCGAGCAGTGTCGGCGGCTGCAGCGTAGGTTTCCTGGAGAAACGTAAGCACCGTAGTAGCAGGGTCCTCTGTCTGCCGGAGGTCGTCATAATCCAGCAGAAACTCCCCAAGCGTGTGGTCGAAGCGTCCTGAGCCTTTCAACGCGACCTCCGGCAAGCCGTCCGGTACGGGCGCTGCGTAGGCATAGAACGCCGGGCGCCCATAGCCGCCGTTTCCAGGCCAGAAGCCTGCGCTGATCACCTCGTGAGAATAGGCTTCATTCTGCACGGCGTCGGACCCCTGCCGTGCGGGTGCGCGCTTCCCATTGAAGCGCGTGACCGCCAAATCGAACGAGCCCCAAAAGAAGTGAACTGGGCTGATCTTTCCGTAAAAACCAGTCGAGAAACGCTTCAGCAGAGTGTCGGCCAGGCGGAGCGCCTGCCAGAAGCGTTCCACGGGACCGCGGTCATAGAAACGACGCGTGGTGTCCTGCTCGAACCGGATCGGGTTCTTGACCTCAACGGGCATGGTATCTAGCGCGAGACGCACGCCGATCTCCTCCAGCTGCAGCATGTAGAGGCGATAGAACTCAGAGACCGGCATCGCTTCAAGAGCAAGCCGGCCATACTTGCCTTTACTGGTTCGAAGTACCAGCTCGTGGTTGAGGAAGTCGAACTCCGCCTCTAAAAGATGACCACCTGGTAGAGGCATGGCAGAGGTCCCAAGGCCGCGCGCCGTAACATAGAGCGGTACATTCCACCAGTGGTTTTGGGTGGGCGTAAGCGCAAGGCGTGTCTTGCCCACTACCTGCGTATAGAGTTGTAGAGTTTCCGCCGTGTCCTTCCACCCGGCCCAATCGAGCTCCGGCCACGTTCCCAGTTCCAGCGTAGGTGCGTGATACTCCAATGGGTCTCCTTTGTCGGCCAGCATCGCCGCTGCCTAATCCTTTCGCTTTATCTCCCTTGACGTCAAGTGGCTTTCGGCTTACCGTGACTCAGAGGTCGAGGAAAACAGCAATGAGCGCTGAAAGGCATGGCATCAACCCTGCTGCAAAGCCGAGCGGCACCGGCTGTGCAGAATGTATGGCGGCGGAAGGTTGGTGGCTCCACCTGCGCCGGTGCGCAGAGTGCGGACATATCGGATGTTGCGATAGCTCGCCTCACCAGCACGCAACGAAACACTACCAAGAGACGGGTCACCGCATCGCTGCCAGCTTCGAACCCGGAGAAGCCTGGTTTTACGACTACGAAACATCACGCATGACACCGGGAACTCACCTGGCGGAGCCACGCTGGCACCCGGAAACGCAACCGGCCCCCGGTCCTGCCGGCAAGGTTCCTCCGAATTGGCAGTCGCTTCTGCACTAGGGCGGATGGAAGTGAGGGGAACGTGCCGGACGATTTGAGAGTTGGAGACCGCATCGAGATCGCCTTCGATGACGCACCACAGGAGACGATGAATGCAATCGTCACAGGCTTTGAGAGCGACCAGCAAGAGGGCTTTTCGCCTGAAATCGAGGATTATGTGGCGTGCTGGGTCGACCTCAACGAGTCTTCCTCGACGGAGGCTCGTTCGCGACGGGCGCTCGCTCTTGGCACGGACGGGCGATATGCGATTGATGGCCGGATCGTCACTTGGAAGCGAGTCGCGGGGCCCACTTAAGGGTCCGGCGGAGGACTCAAGAATCTTGCCCGCTACGTTCGGTGATCGGATCGTGATGCCGTGAGCCGGGCAAGCAGCTTCATCAACGTTTCGCGCTCTGCTGTCGATAACACCTTTACAGCATCGTCGAGATCGGATGCGTGCCGCAGTTGTCCTTTCTCAATCAGGCGCTGCCCTTTTGCCGTCAGCTCAACGACACGCACGCGCCTGTCCGTAGGGTGATGTTTGCGCATGACCAGCCATTTCGCTTCCAAACGGTCAATCGCTGTCGTGATGGAGCCGGTGGTCAGTTCGACTTCGTTGCCAAGGGTGTTTACTGGCTTCGGCCCGTCTTTCAGAAGAATGATAAGTACCTTGAAGTCGGACTCACACAAACCAATATGACTGTAACTTTTCTCCGCACGAGCAAGCAGATTTCGATGCGCTTTCCAAAGCGTATCGAAGACCTGACTCCCGTTCAGCTTGGCGCTTTTTGCCTCGCCTGTTGTCATGCCGCCAGTTTACCGAAGTAGAGATGCTTGGCTTCAAGACAGCCGAGGTTCTGCCGCGCACTGCAGAATCCTGCAACACGTCTGTCCACTGAAACAGTCGCGCGGCAGACCGGAGATAGTTGCCTTATGAAGGCATTGCGTTTCTCACAATACGGACCTCCATCGGTACTGTCCTGGCAGGAGCTCCCTCGTCCTCCTTTCTGCGAGGATGAGGCGCTTGTCGAGATACATGCCGCCTCGGTCACTCGTTTTTGACTCCGCTTGCCGGGTGTCTTGCCCTGCACGCCTGGACGAGACTTTGCGGGTATCGTGCTGGAAGGCGAGGGTTGGGAGGGAAGAGAGGTGTGGGGGACTGGGCCGGAGTTTGGCGTTGAGCGCGACGGCGCGCATGCAGAATTTGCCGTGGTCCCCATGAGTTGGCTCTCCGAAAAGCCGAAGAACCTTTCCATGCCGGAGGCCACCGCCGTTGGAATCCCCTACTTCGCGGCGTATGTTGCGTTGCAGAAAGCCGCTGAGCTGCAGCCGGGGGAACATGTGCTGATCACCGGAGTGAACGGGGCTGTCGGGACGGCCGCGACGCAGATTGCACATTGGAGAAAGGCGACGGTCATCGGCGCAGACGTTCAAGCGACGGGTTCAGGCGACCAGTACATCAACCTACAAGAAGCCGATCTGGTAAGTAATATTCACCGCCTCACCGACGGCAAGGGTGTCGATGTGATTCTGGATGCCGTAGGCTCACAACTCTTCGAGCCTTGTCTCCGCTGTCTATCTGTTGGCGGACGACAGGTCGCAATTGCTGGAAAGACCGGTGAGCGGGTTACCTTCGAACTCGCCGCCTTCCTCCACCATAAGGCGCGTCTCATTGGTGTCAGCACCATCGACATGGACGGTGCAGAGCTTGCCCCTCTGCTTGATGAACTTCGCCCTCTCTTCGAGGCAGGGCACCTGCGGGTGCCGCTTATCGAGGTTTCGGAGTTTGCTGCGGCTCTCAGCTCGTATGCGAAGGTCGCCAGCAGGGCAGGGCACGCTGTTCAGGTTCTCAAAATCGTCTGAGCAGCGTGTGCCTGATCATGATGGTATCTTGACATCAAGTATGTATGCGATCATAACGTAAACCAGGACCACCGGTTTGAGAAAGGGCGATCCATCGTGACAGAGCATTTCCTCCCCGGAAGGGAGTCTAGTATGGCAGGCCCGACCGGGCTCAGCCGGCGTTCTCTGCTGAAAGCCGGTTCAGCCATGATGGGGGTGGCAGGGCTTGGATTAAATCTGATTCTGCCGGAAGAGTGTGCCCTGGCGCAGATTCAACCGCAGGCCGGTCCGCCAACCGATACACGCACGCTAAACGCAGCAGCTGAGGCCAAGGGAATCGGCTTTGACCTCACCGGGAGCGGAGACAAGGTTCTATGCCTCTCTGGTTTTCCGCAAACGCGCAGATCCTGGAACCGAGTCAAGCCCCTGCTTGCCCCGCATTATGAAGTCATTACGGCCGATCTGCCTAGCTTCGGCGATTCTGCAATCCTCCAGGCCCCAGCAACCACGGAAAATGCCGGACGCGTCTTCCATGAGTTTGTGCAGGGCATAGGAACTCCACTCCATGTGGTGGCGCACGACTTTGGAGCCTGGGTGGCATACAGCTGGGCGTTGATGTATCCAAAGGACTTCAAAACACTGACACTGATCGACGCGGGCATCCCCGGAGTGACGTTGACGAGCGAGGTCGAGCTTGCTGATTACTTCCGGAAGTGGAACTTCGTCTTCCAGATGCTTCCAGATCTGCCGGCCCAACTGACAGCCGGGAAGGAAGACATCTACGTTGGCTGGTGGTTTAAGAACAAGGTGCACACCCCAGGCGCTGTGCCTCCAGACGACGTCGCCGCCTACGTCGCAGCCTATGCCCGTCCGGGCCGCATGGACGCTGCCTTCGACTACTGTAGGCAGATCCTCGAAGACATGCAATTTAATAAGGAGCACTCACGGGGCAAGAGCGCAATCCCGCTGCTTGCCATGGGTGGACAATACGCGATCCCGGCGATGGGTCCATCCCTGGAGCCGTTCTTCCAGCACTGTAAGTCGATTGTGATCGCGAACTCAGGTCATTTCGTGCCGGAAGAACAGCCGGAGCAGGTTGCCAATGCAATCCTCTCGTTTCTGAGCGCCTGAAGAGTTGCGGTCCGCAACACTTAAGAACACCCAAGAACGCTGAGGGGATGTACATGTCCGATCTGGCCTTTGATAAGCTTCCCGATGCACTCAAGCAGGTGAAAACGCGTCCCCTCTTTGTGCTGCGCGAGGATATCCCGCCCCTGCTGGTTGTGGGAGAAACACCGAATGCATTCAGGCGTGTCGGCATTGTCCAGGGAGGACGTTTCGAAGGCGATCGTCTCTCAGGAGAGGTCGTCACCGGCAACGACTGGCAGACTCTGCGCAAGGACAACTGCATGAAGCTCGACGTCCGCATGGTATTGAAGACCAGTGATGGTGCGCTGATTACGATGGGCTACACGGCCACTCGAGCTGGTGATGCAGAGATTCTGCATAAGCTGGACCAAGGAACACCGGTGGATCCGGCCGACTATTACTTCCGGATCACACCGAGCTTCGAGACGGCTTCGAAGGATTACGATTGGCTCAATCGTATTGTAACGATCGGAATCGGCTCGCGCCTCGCAAGTGGACCGCTTTACAGCATCTTTGAAATTCTCTAGCTGGGTGCAGGAGCGACGTGCACAGCTCGTGCTTGCGGGGTGCGGTGCTTGCCGGTGCGCACGACGTGCGTATCGATAGGTTTTCTACGCTAGGGCGACGGTTTAGAGTATTTGACCTTCACGTATCCCTCCGTTTGCAGATTAATAAAAGTCACATCTGCAGCTTCAAAAGCGGTGATCAAAGGCATCCCTTGATATCAAGGTACAGTTCTGAGGGATCCCGGTGCGTCCGCATTCAAAGGCGAGAACTTTGAGGCCACATGAATGGACGGGTCAACCTGGCACAAGGGCACCTCATCTCTGGATCTCATGGCAGGGCCGAAAGATATCAACCCTCGACCTGTTCGGTACATCATGGGTCCTCCTCACAAAGGAGGAGAGGTGAAAGACGCGTTCACCTCGGCTCAGAAAGCGTTCAAAGTTGACGTGAGTCTTCGCTTGCTTGACGATGCGTCCGTTCCTGCGAAGACTACCGAACAGCCTTCGGCGTAGACGATACCGGCGCTGTGCTGGTACGACCGGATGACTACATCGCATGGCGGGCAGAAGCGCTTCCTCTTGATGCGAATCAAGTGTTTACCGCGGCTCTGGAACAAGCATCCTTCGCCAGAACGAGTTAGGGCGATGAGGCCGGGCCAGGGTTCCGGAGGTCCCAGAAGACGCGAGCAATGAAGCGAGCTCGCTAATGATCTGCACTGCCGTTTGCTGTGGAGCTACCGACGACGAGAAGAGACATTCACCTCTGATGCTCGACGTGCGTTCAGCCAAGGCCGAGCAGCGCGTTTCTTTTTTGTATTGCCTCCTCTGACCTGGGCAAGAACAACTCCAAGCCGGACTCGACTGCCCTTGTCTGAATGGCTTCCACTGTGGGACGGAAATTCCGGTCGTATTCTTCAAACGCAATCCTGTGATCGTTAGGGTGATTCTGTAGTGCATCGGCCAAGGCCGCAGCGCCAAGGATCGCCATGGAACCGCCCATTCCAGCCGCCGGCGACGGGCAGTAGCCGGCATCTCCTACCAGGGCCACCCTTCCCTTCGTCCACGACGGCATGCGCACCTGGCATAGCCTGTCGAAGTAGAAGTTGTCGCATCGAACCATCTCGTCCAGCAATTCGCCTGTACGCCAAGCACCACCTTCGAAGGCATCACAGATGATTTGCTTTTGTTCGTCCTGGCTCCGCCGGTCATACGCGATCTCGTGTTTAGAGGAGAATCCGAACCCAATGTCCGTCTTCCCGTTGTAAGCGTTGAGCATTACAGATTTTCCCGGAACGGTGAACATCTGCGAGGTATTCTCCCTAATCAGCAGCTTGTCGACGACAGTTAGTGAGAAGTACACCTGTAGGAAGAACAAAAAGGAACGTTCTTTATCGAAACACATTCTCCTCACGGCCGAATGAGTTCCGTCGCACCCAAGCACGAGAGAAAAAGTTCTATGTTCCCCACTTGCGAAGATAACTGTCACATCCTCTGTAGATTGCTCCAAGGCCGTGATGTTGTCCCCAAACAGGAACTCCACATCATCCTTGATTTCATCGAACAGCATATCGAGAAGATCATTCCGTTCGATCTCATAGCCCTGTTCTCGATCCGGCCCGTCCTCGGCTTCATTAGGCATCATGCCTAGGGGAGCGCCCTGCGCATCAAGAAACTGCATGGGCCGTTCTTTCAAGCTGTGGGCAGCAATGCGCTCGAGCAGACCCATCCGCTTCACCACGTCAATGACGCCCTCGCGTATGTCGACGGGGGTGCCTCCCTTCTTCAAACCTCTGCCGATCTCGATGATCGTCACCGAATAGCCGAGGGTTCTCATCCACCAAGCTGCTGCGAGCCCAGCGAAACTGGCTCCTGAGACAAGAACACTTCGGGGCTTCTCACCTGTCGCTCCACCGCTACCATTCCGCTGTACCATGCTGCTCCTGCTTTCTCCGCCAAATTTATACTAGGTATAAGTATAGAAGAAGTACACTATGTGCGAGTGGGCAGAAATGGAGCCAATCCTTAATCGGCAAACGCGGAAGCGCCTTGCCACGCGGCAGAAGATTTCCGATGTGGCTACACGCCTCTTCCTCGAGCGTGGCTTCGATGACGTAAAGGTAGATGAAATCGCGGAGGCGGCCGACGTCTCCCGAATGACGGTTTTCAATCACTTTTCACGCAAAGAAGATCTCTTTTTCGACCTCAACGAGGAGGGTCGCGAAGACCTTTTGGAGGCGCTTAGGAAT
>CAXUEE010000008.1:500-3753 GCA_964249905.1 uncultured Acidobacteriaceae bacterium | reverse complement strand
GTTGAAGCCTTACGGCTGTTCGCACATTGGGCTGTCGACAATAAACGTCCGTACGTTCGGTTTTATGATCGAGGCAGTGACAGGTTTGTGGCTGCCATTCAGGCAAGCGAGGCGCTCAAAGCTCGCGCCAGAGCCATTCGGGATGAGTTGACCGATACTCTTGTTATCGCATTATCAGAATGCGTGGATTGCAAGCCCGATCACTTCGCTAGTCTTACCGCAACCTTGGTGGTCGCTACCTGGACCGTTGCCCTCATCGAGGCGCATCGAGCTTTTCAGCACCATAAGAATTTGGAGAGGGCGAACAAAGTTCTTCTTGAACTGGTAGACCGCGGTACGAAAGGGGTGCAGGCTGCCTTGAATGGCACGCCATTCGGATAAACAGCGTTGCTCAGGGTGTAGCTAAGCAATCATTACTGTGTCTGCGATGTTCCTGGTAAGAGCAAACGCGAGTAGTCGAATCATCGTGTGCTGGGAATGTCGGCCCTGGCTGTCGTGATTGCCTAATTGGCAAGCCAATTCACTGACGAAGTCGGCCTCACCACATGGCCGAATTTTCCTTCTTGCACTGTGCGGGAGTAGAACCCCTCTTGAACAGGAGCAAATGGTCTTGCACTCTGATTTGGACAAGCTTGGAGTTGACATCGGCCCGCAATAAGACAGGCCAACAAGGGCTACATATCTTGCTAGGCCAGACTTTGTAGTTTCAAGGCTCGGCTGTGTCTCACAGCTTGTCGCAGGAGAATTTTGTGATCGATGAACTCGTTTAGCACTGTTCATGAGCGCTGCTTTTATTTCTTGCGATTTTGCCGGGGCCGGGAAAGCCTTATGTGCTTGGCCGCACTCTCCATGGAGGGCGCCGCAAAGCTGTGCTATCAGCACTTGGCAACATGGTTGGCGGATTAGTGCACATACTAGCGGCTGCGTTTGAACTTTCTAAACTTCTTACGACGTCCGAAATAGCTTTTGCGGTCGTCCAGCTATGCTGGGGCGGCATACCTGGTCTACCTTGGTGTCGTGATGGCTTCGGAGATCCACTCGGCCGCTTTCGGCTCGGCGGTCTTCATGTAGATCTTGGTCGCGAGCTGAGACAGCATGACCTCGGCCAGATGGCCATAGATCACCTCTAGCTGTGCTTTACCCTGGAAATCCCAGCACCAGCGGATTCTTGCTCTTTCGGTTCTCGGGGATAGCGGTGTGGAGCTGCAGGAGCTTCTGAAGACTGGCGAGCTCGTCGATCACGAACCAGACGTGCTGCTGCCCTGGCTGAGGTTGGCTTGATGCTGTGCCTGAACGTTGCCCCAGGTATTCAAGTCCTGGGCGGCCGCGTTCCGTTGCTGCATCTTCTGAATCGCCATTTGCTGCGCGAGACAGGCATGAATGACACCCTGCGCTGAAGTTCCTGAAGGTGCTGGGCCTGTGAAGCGTTGAGAAGGTTGAGCTGCTGAACCTCCGTGTTCGCCGTGTGAGCAGTAGGTCATGCGTCCTCCTGGTCTGGATCGACAGTTAGAGGGCGGAATCTACGCGATGCTCCGCGCAGGACAGACCTGTGCAATGGTCTATGCCCAGCACGTGTTGATTCCGGTTGCAATGGGTTGTACAGGTTGTGTTGCGGTTTGAGGTTCAAAATGCTCGATATAGAGCCTTGCGGATCGGTGTCGATCACTAGAACTCGTTTACCGCGATCAGCAAGCCTCGCACGCCTCAGGGCCGCGGAAGCGAAGAATCACGTGCCGCAACGTGGTCAAAACGTCTGTGCTACGCTTCGCGCATGAGGATTGAAAAACACACAGTTCTGCTTCTCACGCTTGTCTGGCTCCCTGGCGGCGCGTTTGCGCAGTCTCCGGTTCAGGCGCACCTGCATGATCCGGGAGGGTACTATCTGGGCGCTGCGGCGCTTCCGCTTTCGCCGCTGATTGTGCCTGCGCCGGCAGCGGATTCGCAGGCGACCAGGGACGAGCTAACGGAGCTGCACCGGATTGAAGCGAGCCGGACGCCGGCGCAGGTGAAGGCCGCGCAGGCAGATGATGGGGAGGAGGATATGTTTGTGTTTCGTACGGTGCTTGGTCGTGCCTTTGAGAACGCGAATCTGCCCGTGACTGCCGCGTTCCAGGCGCATGTACTGACCGAAGCAGTGGCTGCCTCGGGAACTCTGAAGAACTCCTTTTTGCGGGCGCGGCCGTATCAGACCGACCGAACGCTGCATCCGGTGTGTCCGCTGACCACGGGGCGTAACTCGTATCCGAGCGGGCATTCCATGGTGGGCTATCTCATGGCGCTGACCCTGGCGGAGATGGTGCCCGAGCGGCAGAGCGAGTTCCTGGCGCGAGCGGACGATTACGCGCGGAATCGTATGGTGTGCGGCGTACATTACGGGACAGACACCGTGGCTTCCAAGGCGGCGGCGTACGCCGTCTTCGGTGAGCTGATGCGGACGCCGCGCTTCCGCGAGGACCTGCAGGCGGCCCGGCAGGAGCTGCGAGCGAAGCTGAAAATGGATGCGCTGCCCAATTGACCGAAGGGGAGACCGTGGGTGGCACCTTGCGTGCATTGCCCTTGATCGACCTGTGTAAACGGCTCTAGAAGGTGAGCTTTCCGGCTACCTGCAGAATGCGGGCTTCGCGGGCGCTGGTGATGGTGCCGAAGGTGGACGGGGTGGTGGCGGCGACGGCGGGGGCGCCGAAGTTGGTGTGGTTGAGGACGTTGAAGGCTTCGCCGCGGAGCTGGAAATTCATTCTTTCGACGATGCGGAAGTTGCGGAAGAGGCCGAGGTCTTCGCGGTTGAAGCCGGGTCCGATGATGGTGCCTCGTTTGGCGTTGCCGGGGATGCCGAGGGCGGCGCTGGGAGCGGCAAAAGCGGCAGTATTAAACCATTCCAGACGGTTTTTTGGAGCTCCTTGGCGTGGGTCAAAGAGCTGATTGGGGCGCAGGCCGGCGGGGCTGGCGCCGATGATGCCGAGGCCGCCGACGTCGGCCATAGTGACTCCGTTGATGGTGCTGCCGGCGCTTGCGGAGACCGTAATCGGCAGGCCGGAGTCGAGGGCGACGATGCCCGAGACCTCCCAGCCGCCGATGACGCGGCCCACTAAGCCTTTCTGCTCGATGTAGAAGGGGAGCTCGTAGACGAAGTCGATGGAAGCATAGTCGGTGCGGTCGAGGATGCTGCGGCCGTATTCCTGGCCGATGTTGAAGCGGTCCTGTGGGGCGCCACTGCGGTCGGCGGGCGAGTTGGTGAGCAGGCGCTGCCAGGTGT
>CAXUEE010000008.1:0-490 GCA_964249905.1 uncultured Acidobacteriaceae bacterium | reverse complement strand
ATAAGGCTTTTGCCTTTGAAGCGCTTCTTGACGGCGACCTGGAGCGAGTTGTAATTGGAGGAGAAGATGGTGTCGTCCGCGGTCATGCCGCCGTAGCCTTTGTAGGGGCGGATTTGATTGGCGAGCTTGGTTTGGGTCGAGTTGATGAAGCCTCCGGCGGGAAGGAAGCCTGCAGCTTTGGCGGCGCCGACCGGAAGAGAGTTGATGTCGATGTAGCCGAGCAGATGGGTGTCGTGGCTGCCGACGTAGCTGACGTCCATGGTGAGCGAGGGGGTTAGCTGCTGCTGGACGCCGGTGGAGTACTGCTGAGCGTAGGGCGTGTGGAAGTGCTGGGACTCGGAGTAAATAGTGGGCAGCGCGATGGTGGAGGTGACGGCGGCGGTGCCCGCGGTGGGGTTGTCAAGCGAGGTGTAGGTGTAGCTGGCGGTGGCGCCGACCGGCGGGTTGTAAAAGGCGTTGTACTCGTAATCGCCGAAGAGGGCGGCGTCGT
>CAXUEE010000007.1:33393-41178 GCA_964249905.1 uncultured Acidobacteriaceae bacterium | reverse complement strand
GCCCGCACCTCGCGGAAGTCCGCTCGATCGTCGTCAAACCGGAAGCCAAGGGCCAAGGCGCCGGCGGCAAGCTCCTCCGCGCGCTGCTTACAGAGGCCGACTACCAGGGCGTCGCCAGCGTCTGCCTCTTCACTCGCATCCCAGACTTTTTCTTCCACTTCGGGTTCCGTATCTCGGACCGCACCGCGCTCCCGGATAAAATATACAAGGACTGCCAGACCTGTCCTCGGCTCTATGCCTGCGACGAGGTTGCCATGGTGCGCGGTCCCCTGCCGCGCATCGCCGTTCTCGGTCCCACCAAGTTCCCCGAACCCGAACTCGTGAAGCTGCAAACATCCGTCGTCCCCTTACCGCCCAGGTCCTAGCTGGATTGTTTTAGCTGTAGCTGGTCGTCTGTAGAAGATGTGCTCCCTCAACTGCACTTGGCTTCCGTCGCTTAGAAGGGCATCACCCGGGGAATTGCGCCGGGTTGTCGGGCAGCCTCCGCGGTATTCTAGGCAGGCAATGAAGCGCACTGTTCTCCGCATCGTCACACTTGCCGCCGCCGGGCTCGCCATGGGCTTCGTGGTGCTGCTCTGCGCCTTCGCGACGATGCGGATCGCCATTCATGGACGAGAAGTTGCCGTGCCAAACCTGAGCGGGCTGTCGGATACCGAGGCCGCTGCTACCGCAAAGCGGCTGGGTCTGAGTTTATCGGTAGAAAACCGCTTCTACTCCTCGGCGGTCCCGCCGAACCGAATCCTTTCGCAGCTTCCTTCTGCTGGCTCGCGGGTACGGCGAGGCTGGCAGATCCGCGTAACCGAGTCTCTAGGCGGACAACATCTCGATGTGCCCGATGTGGTCGGGCAGAGCGAGCGTCCCGCGTCCCTGGTGCTGCGCCGCCTGCAGCTTGAAGTGGGAACCGTCGTGCACCTTCCAGCTCCAGCCCCGGCCGGCATCATCTTGGCCCAGTCTCCGCCGCCGAACAGCAACAGCCTGACGGGCCCAGAGGTTTCGCTGCTGGTCTCAGACCCCGAGGACGCGGCGGAGCGCGCCTCCTACGTCATGCCGGCGCTCGTGGGTCTCTCCCTCGGTGCGGCTTCGGCGCGCCTCGCCACGGTGGGCCTTCACATCTCAAGTGCGCAGGAGCCGCAAGCCGTGTCGTCGGACGATTCCACGGGAGCCGTTCCAATCGCACCCGCTCCTCCTCCCAATCCGCTGGATCCATCCTTCGATGTACCAACATCGCCCGCCCCGGTGAGCGCCAGTTCCGTGATCCTCAGCCAAAGTCCTCAGCCAGGACACCGCATCGCCCGCGGAGAAGCCATCCGTGTCACCCTCGCTCCACGGTAGCCTAACTGGCCTGGAACACAACGGCGTAGAACCCATCGCATGCATGGACTCCGGGGAGTGTACGCAGCGCGGTCTCCCGGACCAGCGACTCAGCCGGAAATCGAAGTCCGGGAACGCCGCCGAGCAGACTGGCGACGGGGACGCGGGAGACCCCGGCCGCGACCTGCGCGGTGACCTCTTCATTCTCCTCAGGCTCGAGCGAGCAGGTCGAGTACACCAGCCTTCCTCCCGGAGCCAATCTCTCAAGAGCAGCGTTCAGGATCGCGCGCTGCCGCTCTGCCTGCCGGGCCAGGTCTTCCCGCTTAAGCCTGAAACGAATCTCCGGGTTGCGCGCCAGCGTTCCCGTGCCGCTACATGGAACATCGCACAGGATGAGGTCGAACTGACCGGCCTCCTTTGGCAGTTCCGTGGCGTCCGCGACGGCTGTCCGGATCGACCCCGCGTAAGCGAATCGTCCGAACCGGGCCTGCATATGCGCCAGGCGCCGGCGACTGAGATCTGTAGCAAAGATCTCTGCCTCTGGCAGTCGTCGAGCCAGCACCAGCGTCTTGCCGCCGGGAGCTGCGCAACCGTCCCAGACCCGCGCCCGCCGGCCAGGGTCGGGCATTGCCGCCGCAGCCAGCTCCGCGACGAGGCGAGAGCCTGCATCGATCTGGGGCAGGGCAGGATCGGCCTCAAACAAATCGGCGGCTGTCTCAGTGGCATCGGGCTCCTGCTGGTCGGCCGCGCAAATTTTGAGCGTTGCCTCTCGCCCATAGCAGCTCACCCAGCGCTCGGCCAGCCACAGCGGATGCCCAAGCCGCTCGCTGAACGCCGCGGTGGATTCGAAGATGGGCTGCTTGGGCGCGGGCGCAGTCGCGATCTTGCGCAGAATGGCATTGACCATGCCGGTGGCATGCGGATGCCCGGCCGCACGGCAAAGCTCAACCGACTCCGAAAGCGCTGCGTGAGGCGGGATGCGATCCATGTGCAATAGCTGAAAGGCCCCTAAACGCAGCGTCAGCAACACCGGCTCCGGCAGGGTCTGGTCGGGCCGCTCCAGCAACGTCCGAACCAGCGCATCGAGCGCGATCTGCCAACGCAAGACGCCCATGACCAGCGCTGTCGCCAGATGCCGGTCCGCCTCTGAAAGAGCCTGCGTCCGCGCGCCGTGCAGCAGTTCGTCACTGTGCGCCGTTCCCGCGGCAACGATCGTCAGGATCTCGAAGGCAGCCAGCCGCGCCGGAGTGACTTTAGCCTGGGCCGCCGCAACGCCGAGGGTCGGTCCCGCGCTTACCGGGCGCGCCCCGGCCGCCACCGCCAGGCCAAACTTTTTGGGAACTCGCCCGCCCGCAGCGATCACCCGGGCTGCGGCCTCCAAGCCTGCCTGCTCCGGACTCTTCGCAGCGAGGGATGCCTTTACCGGAGCATGCCGATTGCGCTGACCGTTGGATTTATTCTTGCTCTTCACTCCCCGACCCGCTCGCCGCTCACCAATGCGAAGCCACGCAAAAATTCGCTTACAGGCATCCGCTTCTTGCCTTCCATTTGGACTTCGAGAAGCTCCAGTGCTGAGTCCGCGCAGCCGGCGAACAAGCGATTCTGCTCCACGCACAGTTCGCCCTGGACGCAGGAGAAGTCGGTTACAGCCATGCGGGTCACACTCAGCTTTTTCCCGCGCAGCATCGTAAACGCACCCGGCCAGGGCTGGAAGCCTCGCCACCGGTTCAACAGTTCCGTGGCCGTACAACGGAAGTTCATGCGGCCATCCTCCCGGGTCAGGAGAGGTGCAAGCGTCGCAGAGGCGTGATCCTGCTCGACCGGGGTAACGCTTCCGTCTTCGAGTCCCGTCAAGGTCTGCACCATCAGAGCCGCGCCCTTCTCCGCCAGGCTCTCGAAGAGGTTTTCCGCCGTCTCCTCGGGCGCAATTGGAATGGCCTGCGCCAGGAGCATCGGTCCGGTGTCGAGCCCGGCGTCGAGACGCATCGTCGTTACACCGGTGACTTGCTCTCCTTTGGCAATGGCCCACTGGATGGGTGCCGCGCCGCGATACCTGGGCAACAACGAGCCATGCAGGTTGATACATCCAAACTGCGGCAGCGCAAGCATCCAGTCCGGGATGATTCTTCCGTACGCGACCACCAGAATGGCATCCGGAGCTAACGCCTCCAATCGGAGTCGGAGTTCGTCATTCCGCTTGATCTGCTCCGGTTGCAGCAGCGGAAGCCCGCGCCGCAGGGCCGCCGCTTTCACTGCCGAGATGTGCGGCTCGAGCCCTCGACCCGCAACGCGATCCGGCTGCGTCAGCACAAGCTCCACCCGGTGGCCGGCTGAAAGTACCGCCTCCAGCGTATCGACCGCAAACGCAGGAGTACCGCAGAAGACCAGCCTCACCACTCACCATTTTTTTGCAGCTTGCGGATCTTTCGCAGCACCAGCTCCCGCTTCAGGCGGCTCAGGCGGTCGATGAACAGCACCCCGTCCAGATGATCGATCTCATGCTGCAGCGCACGCGCCAGCAGTTCGTCGCCTTCGACCTCGAACCATTCGCCCGTCACGTTCTGCGCGCGCACCCGCACCCTGGCCGCGCGATGAACCTTCTCCCGGATCTCCGGCAAGCTCAGGCAGCCCTCTTCTTCGGTCTGCTTGCCTTCAAGCTGGATCACCTCTGGGTTGATCAGCGCCAGCTTGTCCGCCGGATCCTTGCGGAAGCTCACGTCGATGACGGTGATGCGCTTGGAGATCGCGATCTGCGGCGCCGCTAGCCCGATGCCCTGCGCCGCGTACATGCTTTCAAACATCTCTTCGACCAGCGTTTCGAGCGACTTGTCGAACACCGTCACGTCCGCCCCGCGCTTGGCCAACACGGGGTCGGGCCACTTCACGACGGTGTGGATCTTCCCCGCAAACTTGCTGGGCGCGGGTGTCTTCTCTGCGGTCTTGGCTGCCACTCATCTCTCCTAAAAGCTGCGAATCTGCTCGCAGTAGCCGGCGTAATTCCGCTTCAGCTCGCGGAGCGAATCGCCTCCAAACTTGTCGATCACGAGTCTTGCCACGGTAAGCGCCACCATTGCCTCGGCCGCCACGCCGGCAGCCGGCACGACGCACACGTCGCTGCGTTCATACGCTGCCTTGACACTCTCGCGCGTCTCAAAACTCACACTCTCCAGCGGCCGGCGCAAGGTCGAGATCGGCTTCAGGTACCCGCGTACCACCACATCCTCCCCGTTCGAGATGCCGCCCTCCAAGCCGCCTGCATTGTTGCTCTCGCGAGAAAAGCGCGTGAACTTCGCGCCTCCGTCCTCCGGCTCGGAGTCTCCCTGCTCGGCTTTGGCTGACTGGTAGCCAATCGCATCATGCACCGCCGAACCCATCGACTGCGCCGCTGTCACCCCACGCCCCAGCTCAACCGCCTTGACCGCCTGCAAACTCATCACCGCCTGCGCCAGTAATCCATCCATGCGCTCGTCCCAGTTCACGTGCGTTCCAATCCCCGGAGGCAGCCCGTGCACCACCACCTCGAAGACCCCGCCGATCGTGTCCCCTGTCCGCAAAGCCTGGTCTACTGCCGCTTTCATGCGTCCCTCGGCCTCAGCCTCGACGCAGTTGAGCAGGATCTCTTCCCTGGCATTCGCCGCTGCTATCTCGGGCCAGGCTGCCTCTCGGCCAAGCTCCGCCGCGCCCACCCGTAGCACATGGCTGCCGACCTCTACGCCAAGCTCGCCCAGCAGCATCTTTGCCAGTGCCCCGCACGCCACCCGGGCCGCACTCTCCCGCGCACTGGCACGCTCGAGCACATACCGGGCGTCCGGGAAGTCATATTTTAAGCTGCCGGGCAGATCGGCGTGACCCGGACGCGGGCTCTTGACGGCTTTGTGCTTGTCCGCGTCTCCGGCCGCCACCGGAAGTATCTCTTCCCAATTTTTCCAGTCGTTGTTTGCGAGCGTCATCGCTACCGGCGAGCCGATCGTCTTTCCGTGGCGTACGCCGCTCAGGATGTGGGCCCGGTCCTGCTCGATACGCATCCGGCCACCGCGCCCATACCCTTGCTGCCGCCGCCAGAGCTCCCGGTCCAGCCGCGCCTGGTCCACCGGAACGCCTGCAGGAAGACCACTGACCAGCGCCACCAGCGCCTCTCCATGACTCTCCCCGGCTGTTGAAAATCTCAGCATTGCCCTCTATCCAGAGCCCTCTTCCCGATCAGGGCCAAAGCTTGATTGTAACAATCGCGCATCGGGCTCTGTGCTTGAGGTCTGGCCGCCTTCAACATCGGCCACCGGAAGCGGCATGGTCGTCGCCGACTTTTCCTCCGCCAGCCAGCGTTGCGAATCGAACAGGTTGCGGTCCATGCTCCGCACCCACTCCGTTACTTCTCCCGGTCCCTTCCCCGCACTCTCCGCTGCGGTGAATTCCCGCCGCATCGCCGCAAACTTCGCCTCCAGATCATCGAGCGTGCTCAGCAGCATCGCCTCGGGAGTCATCGGCAGCTTGGGACTGCCGAACTCCATCCGCCCATGGTGCGAGAGGATCATGTGCTCGATCAGAATGCGCAGGCGCTCCGGAAACGGCAAAAGCTCCTTCAGCTTTTCGCGCAACATCCCCTGAGCAATCGAAATGTGACCGATCATCTGGCCTTCGAGCGTGTAGTGGAAGCTCGTCTTCCAGGTGAGTTCCCTCACCTTGCCGATGTCATGCAGGATGGCGCCCGTGACCAGCAGGTCCGCGTCCACCTCCGGATAAAACGGAGCCGTCGCCAGACACACCTTTACCAGCGTCAAGACATGCTCCAGCAGCCCGCCAATCCAGGCATGATGGAGCATCTTGGCCGCCGGCGCCGCGCGGAACGCAGGCCCGATCTCCGGGTCATCGAAGAAGGCCAGGACCAACCGTTGCAGATCGATATTCTGGAAGCCCGCCACGATCCCGCGCAGCTCCGCATCCATTTGCTCCGGGGGAATGCTCGAGACCGGCTGAAAATCCGCGGTGTCGATCTCTGCCGCCGCCGCGCCACGCATGCGCGTCAGCGTGATCTGCCAGCGGTTCTGGTACTTCGAGATTTGCCCCTGCACCTTGACATAGCATCCCTCGCCGCAGGAGGAGAACACCTCCGCGAACTCCTCCCACATGCGGGCCTCGAGTGATCCTGTCTTATCGCTCAGGGTCAGGGCTAAGTACTGGCCATCTCCCCCTTTTCGTTCCCGCAGGGCAATCTGCGAAAGACAAAAGAACGAGATGACCTGCGCGTTCTCAAAACGCGGAGCGTCGGCCACGTAAAAAGCTTTCATGCTGCCTCCGCTTACCAAGAGAGCCGCCACCCAGGAGGGTGGCATGCCTGCTCATTCCGAATCGTCCAGTGATCAGAGTTGCGGCGGTGGCGTGGTAGTTGCGGGAGGCGCGGCAGCCGGAGCCGCCGCGCTCTGTGCCTTCGTGCTTGGCGGCGTGTCGGCGGTCGGGGCCAGCGCCGGACTCGCCGTCGGAGCAACCGTCGGTGCGACCACCGGGGCCGCCGCAGGCTTGTTCTCCAGCCGCTCCTTCGGAGCACCCTTGACCCGCTTCGGCTTTTTCGGCTTCTTGGACGTGTCCACACCGGCCACGCCCAGCGGAGCCGCCTGGGTCTGCTGCGTCGCCTTCTCCTCAGCCGTAATTGGTGTCGGCGTAGCCGCTGCTTTTTCCACCTGCTTGGCGTTGACCGCCTTCACCTTCTTTTCTTTCACCTCCGCTTCCGTGGCCGCGAAGCGAGTCTTCGTTCGTACCGGAGCCGCCGGGGTCAGCGGATTGTCATTCAGATTGGCCGTCTCGATGGGAGCTGCGGAAGCCGTCCCAAGACCGGCTGAGCCAGGCGTGGGTGCTCCCGCCGCCACCACACCGCCGTCCGAGGTAGGCGTGGCCTCGCCGTTGTCGCCGGGCAGGGCATGCGTCGGAGCCTGGCCAAACCGAATCTTTTCACGCTTCACCTTGGCGACCTTCTTGCCATTGGCTGCCGTGGTCGTCGTCTTCGTGGGCGTCAACGTGGCCAGGCCGGTAGACGGATCGATGGCCGGCTTGGCGTCCGGACCGGTGATGGTCCGCGTCCCTGTTGTGTCCGGAGACGCGATAACCGGCCTGCTCGAGGCCGCGCTCGCCGTAGCTCCAGCGCGCACAAACCGCGGCTTGTTCTTGGCCGTTGCTTTCTTCTTTACCGCGGGAGGCGCGTAGGCAGTGAAGACCGGCTTGGTCTCGCCCCCGGTCGAGCCTGAGTCCACAAACCCGGGCTGCACGTCCACGTAGGACTGTTCCCGCAGCTTGCTAAGGTAGGTGCGCATCGCCGGTTGCATCTGCGCAACGTACATCGCCTCCTGAATCTGCGGCTCGACGCTCTTCATCGGAGCAGGACCGGCCGCAACATGCTCTTCGACCTTCAGGATCACGAAGCCCTGCCGCGTGCGGATTGGCTGCGTCGCCTCACCGGGCTTCAGACTGAAGGTTTGGTCTTCC
>CAXUEE010000007.1:15397-33383 GCA_964249905.1 uncultured Acidobacteriaceae bacterium | reverse complement strand
GTCTTCCAGAACCTGAGCGAGCGCACCGCGCTTGAACAGGCCAAGCTCCCCACCCTGCGCCGCCGACGGTCCGCCCGACACTTTTTTGGCCAGCGCGGCAAAATCAGTGCCCTGCATCACCTGCGTCTTAATCTCGTTCGCCTTCTTCTGTCCCTGATCGATCTCGGCCTGGGAAGCATTGTCCGGCAGCGGCACGAGAATCTCGCTCAAGCGCACCTGCTCCGGCTGTTCGAAGTCCTTCAGGTGATCCTCGTAATACTTCTTCTCGTCGGCCTCCGTCATCTGCAGGCGCCGGCCTACCTCATCGCGTACCACCTGTTGCGCCAGGATCTGGTTGCGGATCTTGGCCTTGAAGTCTTCAAAATTCACGCCTTGCTGCCGCGCCGCCTTCTCTAGGTCGTCCAGCGAATCCATCTTGTTCTGCTTGCGGATCTCGTCCAGCTGCCGGATCACGTCCGCATCTGCATTCAGTCCAAGTTCCTTGGCACGCGAAAGCAAAAGCTGCTGGTCGATCATGTCGCGCAGCATGTCCCGCTGGCGCTGCGCCAGTTCCGCAGCCGGTACGTTGCTTTGCGCCGCCTCATCCTGCATCTGCTGCTCCGCCCGGGCAACGTCGCTGCGGCTGATGATCTGGTCGTCTACCCGGACCACAATGTCCTCCACCACCGTTCCATGCGGTGTCAGCGCCGGTGGCAGGGGAGGCAGGTTCAACTGCGGCGAGGGATTGTCGACTGGACTGCCATATCGGGGAGCCCGCACTAACTGCGCCGACAGAGTCCCAGGCGCCACTCCGCAAAGGATTCCTGCCGCCAGAAAAGCCATCCCGACCGCACGTACCTGAGCTGGTCGCGCCCCGCGTACTTCCCACCCACTTCGTCTTGTCTTCAAGTTCACGCTCTCGCTTCCTGAAAGAACCGTGATCACCCGGCTCGCATTTGGACTCAGTCCTGCACCTGCTCGGTATCGCTTCCGTCCATTCTACCCGGGACAGGGCGCACGGAGGCCTGGTCCTGCCACCCTGCATCGCCTGCCACAAAGGTGGTAGACCTTGAGGTGGCATCGGAAGCGCTAACCCGCTCCTGCTATACTCCGTCCAATCGTAATGTGAGCCGAGCCCCCGCTCGCCTCCGAGGTCAACCCAAGCCCATGGCATCCCGCACCCGTCGCGCCCTCGTCTCCGTTTCGGTCTTCCTCGCCTCCTGCGGCGTCCTTGGCGCTGTGGTCGGCCAGAGAGTCGCCGCCCAGTCCGCTTCCGATGAATCGAGCCTTCGCGACTCGCTCAAGTCGTTCACTTCGGTCTACTCCATCGTCGAGCAGAACTACGCCGAAAGGATGAACGACGACCGCACGGATAAAGCAATCTATGACGGCGCGATTCCGGGGATGCTCCATGTGCTGGACCCCCACTCCAATTTCTATGACCCCAAAGCCTACGCGCAGATGCGCGAGGACCAGCACGGCCGCTATTACGGCGTCGGCATGACCATTCAGCCGCAGCTGGTTGACGGCGTCATGAAGACCTTCGTGCTCTATCCCTTTGAAGGAACGCCCTCGTACAAGGCGGGCATCCGGCCGGGCGACCTCATCATTTCGGTCGATGGCAAGCCCACCGACGGCCTCGACTCCGCCGCCATCGCCTCCATGCTCAAGGGCCCGCGCGGCACCCACGTCCTCGTCACCATGAGCCGCGAAGGCAAAGACAAACCGCTCACCTTCGACCTAGTTCGGGACGAGATTCCCCGCCCCTCGGTCGATCTGGCTTTCGAGATCCAGCCCGGCATCGGCTATATGCACGTCACCAACTTCCAGGAGACCACCGCCCGCGAAGTCGGTGACGCCCTTGATAAATTCCGCGGCCAGGGTCCGCTGAAGGGCCTCGTCATCGATCTGCGCGGCAACCCTGGCGGCCTACTCAACCAGGCAGTCGACATGTCCAGCAAGTTCCTCCAGAAGGGCCAGGTCGTCGTCTCGCAGCACGGCCGCGTCGCCGCCGATCAGGTCTACTCCGTCACCAGCGGGGAGCAGGGACCGAAATATCCGGTCGTAGTTCTGGTCAATCGAAACACCGCTTCGGCCGCCGAGATCGTCTCCGGCGCCCTCCAGGATCATGATCGCGCCCTCATCGTCGGCGAAACCACCTTCGGCAAGGGCCTGGTCCAGACCGTCTTCAACATTAGCCAGAACACCGGCCTCGCGCTGACCACCTTCCACTACTACACGCCATCGGGCCGGCTCATCCAGCGCCCCTATGACAACATGTCGCTCTACGACTACTACTACGTCCGCGACGCCTCCAACCCCAAGGACAATGCAAATCGCGAGGTCAAGCTGACCGACGAAGGACGCACAGTCTACGGCGGAGGAGGCATCACGCCGGATGAGCACATTGACCCGGTCAAGTCCACCCATCCCGAGGAGGTCCTGCTCCAGCAGCGCGCCTTCCTCAACTTCTCACGCCACTACTTCGCCAAGAACACCATCACCAAGGACTCGGTCATTGACGACGCGGTGCTAAGTAACTTCAAGGCCTTTCTCAAGTCCAAAAACATCGACGTGAGCGATGCCGACATCGACGCGAACCTGGACTGGATCAAGTCCGAGATCAAGTCTGAGCTGTTTACCTCGGAGTTCGGTCAGCTTGAAGGCATGAAGGTGCGAGCCCAGTGGGATCCACAGATCAGCAAAGCGATCAGCTATTTGCCTCAGGCCCAGGCCCTGGAAGAGCACACTCTCAAGCCCAAAGCAGTAACGACTGCCAGCAAATAAAGCGACGAATCTGCGCACAAACGCCGTCCGAGAGTGGACGGCGTTTGTGCTTCTCTAAACTGTTTTGGAGCGGGAGACCGGGATCGAACCGGCGACATTCAGCTTGGGAAGCTGACGTTCTGCCACTGAACTACTCCCGCTCACTTCATGCAGCAACCTTCGCCATTTCGGCTTGCTCAAGCGATCTGGTCGGCAACCATCTCTTTGTTTTGACTCGCCTAAGCGAAGAACAGTCGATCCAATCAGTGTCCGCCGGATGGTGGCTGTGAGTTCCCCGCGTCGTTTCTCCTATGGTAGCGTCTCGGACGGCAAACGTAAACCGCTGCGGCCTTATCACCTGCTCCGGTGACTTCCCAAAGAAAGAGTTGGATCTCACGCTCATCAGGTTTTGCGGATGCTAAGTCGTATCGATCAAACTCTGCAAGAGATCGCAAGCTTACGAAGAAATCTACTAATGCGACGGGCTTAGGATACTCCAATTGCAGCGTGTGCAACGAACAGCAGGAATCCAGATGCACAGAGCCACTCCACGTGTATGGGACATAGCTAAAATGCGGATAACCGTCGTACTCCAGTATCACGCCGAGCAAAGATGACAAGAATGTCATGTGCCGGTCACGGACTCGTCAGCACTCTCCTGCGAAACTCGTGATGTGGGAGTCTACGAGCTTGCACTGCTAACCCGTTCCACCACCTTACCTCCCCTAACTTGAACACGTGGCGACACGAACTGCCGTCGCCGGAACCCAGGACCACGCAGCCGCCTCTTTCTGCCGTAACGTTTCTGGCCATCGCTTAGAGGTCAGTTCGCCGACAGCCGTCTGGTACCCGTAGCTCCGCGTTGTTAACCGCCGTGAGGGATGACCGATGTTTAGCAGAATCTTCCAAGAGTTGAATCGCAATCACACGCCGATCCGTCCTTCGCTTTGGCTCACTGGCCTGCTGACTGGGCTAAGCGCCTCAGCGTTCGCGCAGTCGGTTCCGTTCCCAACCTATCAGCTGGGTCAAAACAGGAACGCAACAAGTGGTCCGAGCTACCCGTCCAACCTGCCCACGCCGTGGGTCGTCAGCAGCGGCCAGATCATTACACCCGTGGGCACGCCGGTCTACCTTGGCACGACTACCCGTGCCAAGGCCATCGCGCTGAACCCAACGGGCAATCACACTGCGGCCGTCCTGCAGATGGGCGCTCCCCAGGCTGTGACCATCTTCAACACGCAGACGGGCGCCGTACTGCAGACGTACGCGGCCAACGGCGGCAGGGACAAAGATGGCAGCAGCACCGGCATCACCTATTCGCCGAATGGCAAGTACCTGCTCTTCAGCCAGGACGGCAGCTCCGGCGCTGGCAGCTTCATCGGCATCGCCAACGTAAGTGCCGCGGGTCTGCTTTCAGACTATGCCCACGTCAGCGTTCCCCTCGCTGTCAACTCTGCCCAGGTCTTGACAACAGTGACTTGCTTCCCTAACTCGCCTGCGGGAACCACGGGCAGCGCTGCGATTCCGTGCGGCCAGACCGTCTCGCTCACCGGGGATGGCGCGAACACCTCTTACCCAACTGGCATTGCAGTCACGCCGGATAATACGGCTGCGTATGCGGTGCTTGACAATAACGACACGCTCACAAAAATCGACCTGACCGCGGCGACGCCTGTTGAGGGCGCCCAAATACGGGTCGGCAACGTCCCCCACAGCGTGGTGATCTCGGCAGACGGCAAAACCGCCTATGTCTCAAACGAGGCTGGACGCATCGCCACCGCGAGCGACTTTCAGGGCTACTCAAACGGTACGCCGGTAGTAGCTACCTATCCGGTCGGCTCCACTGCCAGCGGCACCGTTTCCGTCATTGATTTGACGTCGTTTACCGTCACGTCCACGATCACGACCGGCCTGCACCCCACCGGTATGGCGCTCTGGGGCACGATGCTGCTGGTGGCCAACACCTATGACGACACCATTTCGGTCATCGACACGGGCAGCAACCAGGTGGTGCAGACGCTGAGTCTTGGTCTGCCCATCGGGATTGCCGGGCAGCCTGCCGCATACGGCGCGGGACCAAACTCAATCGCAGTCGATCAGACGAAGAACATCGCGTACGTCGCGCTTTACAATGCAAACGCGATCGGCGTGGTCAACCTGAGCGGCGGCGGTACAACCCCGTTAATGGGCATGATCCCCGTAGGGTACGCACCGAGTTCGGTCGTACTCGATGCTGCCGATGGTGCGCTGCTCGTCGCCAACGACAAGGGTATTGGCACCACGGGTTTTGCTATAGCTCCTCCTCCCACCAAGACCGCGGAAAACTCCTACGGCACCGCGCACGGAGTCACGTCTTTCAACACGCACCAGGACCTTGGGACGGCCAGCATCGTTCCCATACCGACAACCAGCATGTTGGGAGTACTCACCCAACAAGTCTTTCAGAACAACCATTGGGATCTGGCTGCTAATATCTTCGCGGCCTCCGGAGGCAGTCCAAGCACAGCGCCGCTGGCCATCCCGGCGCGCATTGGCGATCCCTCGAAGATCAAGCACGTTTTCGTGATTATTCGTGAAAATCGTACCTACGATCAAATCCTGGGAGATGTGTCCAGCGGCAATGGCGCTGCGAACCTGGCTGTCTTCGGCGATAACCCGACCTTCGGCCAGATCACTCCAAACGCTCATGCACTGGTGCAGCGCTTCCCGCTGTTTGACAACTTCTATGATCCGAGCCGTCAGTCTGCGGACGGGCATAACTGGATCGTGCAGGCTTTTGCGCCTTACTCGGACGACATTCAGTCGCCGGACTGGCTCCGTGACTATCCTTCGAACGGAGGCGACACAATTGCCTATCAGAAGG
This sequence comes from uncultured Acidobacteriaceae bacterium, assembly GCA_964249905.1. Lineage (GTDB taxonomy): Bacteria > Acidobacteriota > Terriglobia > Terriglobales > Acidobacteriaceae > Edaphobacter. The sequence continues at coordinate 27,775 of CAXUEE010000007.1, read as the reverse complement.
TAGGTCACCTCTGGGATGTCGCTGTCAAGCAAGGTGTGACATTCAAGAACTTTGGTGAGTACATCGAGTACAACACCTTTCTAACTCCTACGAATTCAACCACCGAGCCAAAGTGGATCGACTTTTATAACGACACTTTGGCGTATGAAGCCGGCGCGGAGAAGCAACTCTATAACTTCAACACGATCGCCTCGCATTCTGCACTTCCCAACCTGCTCAATAACACGGTTCAAAACTACCCGCAGTTCGACCTCGGCATTCCGGACCAGTTTCGCTTCGACGTGTGGCAACAGACCTTCAACGCGGACGTAGCCGGCGGTTCGGTTCCTCAGCTGGAGTTCATGTGGATCAGCTCCGACCACACCGGAGGTCCTCCAACAGCACAGGCCATGCAGGCGGATAATGACCTCGCTCTGGGTCGCTTCGTCGATGCCATCAGCCATAGTTCGATCTGGAGCTCATCGGCTATCTTCGTTGAAGAAGATGACGCGCAGGACGGCGTCGATCACGTCGACGGCCACCGCAGCCCTGGTTACATCATCAGCCCGTACGTCCAGCAGCAGGTCAATGCTGACGGCTCCGGGGCCGGCGTCACAGAAGACAGCACCTTCTACACGCAGGTCAACATGACGCGCACGATCGAGCAGATCCTTGGGCTTACTCCCATGAACCAATTCGCCCTGACAGCCTCGCCGATGACGGAGATCTTTACCGACAACCCGCCCGCGGCGAATTACAGGCCGTGGACGCATGTAGCAAACGGGATTCCGCTCAACCAGGGAGTTACTCAGACGCCCACCCAGACAATCCCGCTCTCTAAGTTCAGCGGGAAACAAACAATAACAAGCTCGGCAGTTCGGGGTCTTCCTGTAACTCCAACTCAATCGCTGCTTACGGCTAAGGCGAACGTCGCTTCCGGCCCCGCTGAAAGCGCCTCCGTCAAGCTGCTGCGCGCCGGCTGGATGAAGAAGAAGACACAGATCTTTGCCGGCAAACAGCATATTCCGGACTCTGAAGATCCGTCGACGGTCAACCATCTGGACTGGTACGAATCGACGAATTTCAAAGTCCCTTACCCGGGCGAGAAGAAAGTCCGTCCGGCAAGTGATTTCAGGAAAGGTGCGCCGGCTGCGGATGTTGACGACTAACTCCTCTGTCACTCAATAAAAGAGCCCTCTCCCTTACTTGCAGGGAGAGGGTTTCTTCTTGGCCAGCAGCACTTTCAGGAGGAATGCTCCAGCTTTCTTCGAGCCGCTATTGAAAGCGTGACCTGTGTTCCGATACCGGGTTCGCTGGTAATTGCTACGTTGCCGCGGTGCAGTTGCACGATCCCTTGCACGATCGACAGGCCGAGACCGGTGCCGCCTGAAGATCGCGATCGTGACGGGTCTACGCGAAAGAATCGGTCAAAAACGCGCGGGAGCGCTTGGGCGGGTATGCCGATGCCCGTATCTGAAACTTAGATCATCATGTTGGCGGCCTCAGCATAAGACCGGATCGCAACGGTGCCGCCTTCAGGAGTGTGCGCAATGGCGTTTGAGATCAGGTTGCCAACGGCCCGCTGAATCAGGGTGCGATCGAGTTCCGCGATGAGTGGCTCGCTGGATCGATTGCTGGTCAAGGTCACACCGGCATCCGCAGCGGAAGCATCGTAGTATTCGCGTACGCCGTCCAGCAACTCTGTCACGTCGACTGCCTCAAGCCGCAGGTGAGTCAGAGGATTTTCCGTTCGAGCGAGAAGGAGAAGGTTGCCGATCAGATCGGACAAGTGCACCGCCTCTTCGAGCGAAGACTCCAAGGCGTCGCGATACTCATCAATTGTGCGGGCTCGCGCAAGCGCAACTTCCGCCTCGCCCCGGATATTGTTGACCGGTGTACGAAGATCATGCGCGATGTCAGCAGAGAAACGCGAGATCCGTTCAAAGGACTCCTCGAGCCCGTCCAGCATCGTGTTGAAGGTCAGGGCGAGCGATGCCAGCTCCGAAGGATACCCTTCCGCCACGATCCGTTCTCCAAGGTGGCTGGAGGTAATATGGCGTGCCGTGGTCGCGATCTCCTCAACCGGGCGTATGCCTTGCCTCGCGATCTGGTAGCCAATCAGAGGAAAGAGGAAAAGCATAATGGCTGAGGTGATCCAGGACCAAAGCCGGAAGCTTCGCAACAGGTCCTGCTTCTGCGACACGTCCACGGCCACTTGGATCGTAATCGCATCCTTGCCTGTCTGTCTTGAAGAGACAGTCGCCTCGATCACGCGGAAGAATTTGCCATTTCTGCCGGTCAGGGGGATGGCCATTCCCTTGTGAGCAGCCAGGAGGCGTGTGAGCTTTGGAAGATCCAGTTGCTCAGCCATGCCGGGGGTCAACATCAATGGTCTTCCCGCGGGGTCCAGCAGGCAGATATAGAACTGCTCATAGCGCCTGGAGGCAGACTCAAGCTCAACTTCTTCATGCAGTCCGTCTGCATCGTCGGGCCGTTCACGCAACAGGGTGCGAACGACGTTTACTTTGTCCTTAAGAAAAAGCTCGGTGCTCTTATTCAGCTCCGAAACGAGCACTAGGTAAAGACTCAGTGTCGCCAGCAAGACCAGCAACAATCCGGCTGCGGCATACGATGCCGTCAAACGGAACGCCAGCGTATGCCAAAGATGCAAGACTGCTGACGCAAATCTATTCGGCTTCGAGAACATAACCCGAACCGCGCACCGTGTGGATCAGCTTCGAAGTGAAAGGATCATCGACCTTGCTGCGCAGGCGTCTCACGCTGACATCGACGACATTAGTCTCACTGTCGAAGTTCATATCCCATACCGCTTCGGCAATAACCGTCCGGGACAGAACTTCTCCGGCGCGCCTCGCCAGCAATGAGAGCAGAAGAAATTCCTTCGTCGTCAACTCAAGCCGCTGTCCTGCGCGCGTGGCGCGATGGCGAAGAAGATCGACTTCAAGATCGGCCATGCGCACTACATCCTGCGGGCGCGCGGGAAGGCGGCGCAGACGGGAGCGTACGCGCGCAAGCAGCTCTGAGAATGCAAACGGCTTGACGAGATAGTCGTCTGCTCCAAGCTCGAAGCCGCGTACCCGCTCGTGTACGCTGTCCCGAGCGGTCAGAACCAGAACCTGCGTCACCTTGCCCGCCTGACGCAAGCCGGTCAGAACCTCCCAGCCGTCCAGGCCCGGCAACATGATGTCGAGGATGATCAGATCGAACGCTACATGCTTCGCCAGTTCAAGTCCATTCTGGCCGTTATGTGTTACGTCGACGACAAAGCCTGCCTCGCCCAGTCCTTTCTTCAGAAACTTAGCCGTCTTCACTTCATCTTCAATGACTAAAATTCTCATACACCTCCGCTTCCCATAAAGCGTCTCTTAGAAGTCAAGCCGCAGGGCAAACTGGATCTCACGTGGAGTTCCTGAGCCGACGGGCGTGATGGGCGAAACGATCGCCGTATTCAGGTTGATGGTATTGATAATGCTTCCGAAGCCGCTCGTGTTCGCCGGATTGAAGGTGGCCTGCGGCTGACCCAGCTGCGGGTGGTTGAAAACGTTATAAAACTCCGCGCGAAACTCCGCACGAACCCGCTCGCCAAGAGGAATCGTTTTGGAAAGACCGCTGTCGACCTGCCAGGTCCCCGGCCCGGCAAAGAGGTCACGTGGTGAGTTGCCGAAGGTTCCGGCGGCGGGCGCAGCGAAGGCCGCAGGATTGATCCAGTGGGCGATCGTTCGACCACCCGGCGGTGTCAGCGAGACGCCCGGAACCAGGTTGGGACGCAGCGTGCCGGAGTTACCGTAGGGCGAAATCGCACTGCTGGGCAGAAGCACGTTGACCGGAAAGCCCGTGCGGGCGAGCGCCGTCGCCGTTAGCTGCCAGTGGCCCGCAAGTGCGCCGGCAACTCCATGGCGGAGCAGGTCCTTGCCTTGCCCGAAGGGAAGTTGATATACGGCATTGCCGTTGACCACGTGGCGCGCGTCCCAGGTGCCGCTGGCCCACTCGCAAGATAAGCATGTAGGATTCTGCGCGGAGATCTCATCGCCGTCGCCGCTGCCGTTCGAACCATTGTCGATTTCATGCGTATACGCGTAGTTCGCCGCGACCAGCAGCCCATGCGTAAACGGTCGACGCACAGATACCACGAGGCCGTTGTAAGAGCTCGCCCCAACAGAGCCTCGCCAGCCGATCGCAGGAGCGAAGCCAGGGTATTGCGCCACGCCAGTCGCCGGGTTCAGCAAGTTCACGACGTTAGTGTCCAGCAAATGCACTCCGTGACTTCCCAGGTAGGAGACCGTGGTCACGAAGCTCGCAGGCAGCTCCTGCTGAACAGAAAGCGTCCACTGCTCGGTATAGGAGTCCTTGCGATCCCGCTGCTCGGCGTTGGGAGACAAGGTGCCGCTGCCCGTGAAATATGGGGTAACCGGATAAGTTACGTTGGTCAGCAAGTAAGAGGGAACTTCGTTCTTTGCAGGGAGGTTCTGATCGTCCAGCTGGCCGTCCTCGTGGTACATGCCGAAGCCCGCACGAAGAATTGGCCGCGCTCTTCCGGGAGCCGACCAGGCAATGCCCACACGTGGGTCCAGGTCGCCGTAGTTCTGCTGGCCGAAGCTTGCCCCCACGCCGCAGTAGCCTTGAGGTCCGCAGGTGCCGAAGTCGAAGGGGCTCGCCTTCCCGTGGGCCTCATGAAAAAGGTCGAAAACCGTATAGCGCAACCCTAGGTTCAGAGTAAGTTGAGACGTCGCTTTGTACTCATCCTGCGCGTAGCCGATGAACCAGGTCTTGCGTAGATCGTTGACCGGCAAAGCTCCCGTGAGAGATGCCTTGCGAACCTGGTTGGCTGCTAGCGCCTGGAGGGTTGCGAACGTGACAGTTCCATGAGCCCCGTAATGCTGATTCAGCTGGATCTCACGGATCTCAACTCCGGCTTTGACGTTGTTCCGGCCATGAAGCCAGGAGAGATTATCAAGTTCTGAAAATGTGTTTCCGACGTAGATGCTGTTGTAAGTGTAATTCTCGACACCAAACCCCGGCAGAGGAGCTGAGGAGATCGCAATCTGATACACGGAGCCAGTATCACTGGAGTTGAAGGTGTTTGAGGAGGACCGATTGAACCCGAACTTTACTTCATTTGTGAGGGAAGGACTGAACACATGCAGATATTCGACTACTCCATTAATCGGCGTTGTCACTCTCTGCTGCAGGTCCGTCGCGGACGCCGAAACTGGCTGCGAATCAAACGAGCGGTCGTAATTGAAACGCAGGAAACCAGTATCACGCGGCGAGAAGTGCTGATCGATCCTGAGCATGGCTGCGTTCTCGTTTACGATCTGTGTGCAGGCACAGGTCAGCAGAACATAGCTCGCATAGTTCGGATCATTCGGATCGCTCTGCGGGGTGTAAGGTGTCGCAATCGTCTTTGGACCCGCACCCGGGTAAGCATTCACAATGGCATAGACCGGTGACGTGGCCGGAACGCTTGCCTTGAACGCGGCGCTCGGCACCACGCCGCTCGTCGGATAGCCCCATACCTGCCGATACGCCTCAGAGTCGAGATAGAAAAAGGTCTTGTCCCGCACGATCGGGCCGCCCAGTGACCCGCCGAACTGGTTCAAGCGAAGCGGCTGCTGCCTCTGGCCGTTCGAAGCCCAAAGAGGGAGCGGTGCGTCGAAGACGTTGTTCCGGAGATAGTCAAACAGACGTCCGTGGTACTGGTTCGTTCCCGCAGGCGAGACAACAGCCAGCTGCGCGCCGCCCGTTGAGCCTTCCTCCGCAGTGGCTAGCAACGTGTCAACGCGGAACTCCGAGACGGCATCGAGCGGAATTGCAAGTCTCGCCCATGGGCGCTGGGTCTGATTAACGACACTGGTCGCATCGATGCCGTCGTAGGTGAAGTTGCTATCGTCGAGACCGCGCCCGGCGAACCGGACCGACCGTTGGTTGCTGCCTCCCGTATCAATAGCGCCCGGAATGTAAGCCGTCAGCGAGGCCCAGTTGCGGCCGTTCAACGGCAGCTCATCCGCCTGCTCTCTCTCGATCAGGCCGGTGACCGTCGCCGTATTGCGGTCCACGAGCTCGGAACCCGCTGAAACCTCGATGTGCTCTTCGCCGCCGGAAACGTGCAGCACCGCATCCAAAGTGCGCGTCGAGCCGACAATCTGCTCGACGCTATCAAAGGTCAGCGTCTCAAAGCCGGGATGATCAATAGTGATTGTGTAGGACCCGACTGGAAGCTCGGAAAGCTCAAAGCGTCCCGTTGCTCCTGACAACCCCTCCCGTCGCAATTGCGTTGAGGTCTCTACGGCAAGAATGTGTGCTTGCCCCAGCAGACGCCCTGTGGGGTCAGTGATGATGCCCGTAATGGCACTACGATCGACCTGCGCTGAGCCTCGGAACGCGCACAAGAGGGAACTGGCCGCAGCTCCGGCATAGACGAAGCGAAAGAAGGAAGAACGAGCAGTCTGCATCCTGTCCTCAGTGGTTGAACCTGGTAATGGGTGGCCAGAACTAAACGCACAGGCTTACTTTCGGTAAACCTGCTTGCAGTCCGATGGGAAGTGAAAGAAGCAGATTACAAGCTTGTAATCTGCAGTTCCTTTCTTTGTCATATCTTCCCCTCGTATCTGTAATGCCACGTCAAGACTGAATGAATTCAAGCAGGATTTCTTTGGAATTTATCGGATTTTTACAGGCTAAATGAGCTATCTCCTGATCAGTTCACAGCCGTCGAGATGGAAACGTGTTAGCGTCGTGTGTAAGTCGTCCCCAGGAGTTCTCTATGCGCCTAAGCTCTTTTTCCGCTGCTCTGCTTCTGGCTTCAGCCAGCCTCGCTGCCCACGCGGATACATTGCTGTTCAGCTTCGGAAATTCATCCAATCCGTACAGCGGATCCGGCTTCTTGACCACAGGCACTCTGTTGGCTCCCGGCGAGTATTCGATTGCGAGTGTGATGGGAACAGCCAACATGGCCGTAAACAGTCCGAATCTGACAATGTCGCTCTTACCGCCCGGAACGTTCCCAACCGTTCAGAATGGCGACAGCTTTCCTGCCAACGACAACACCTTGTTCGTGACGAACGGAAGCGGTAGTCTCGACGGAAACGGGCTCTCCATCTTGCTGAGCGATGGTGAGCAGATTAACCTGTACAACCCTCAAGGTTCTTCTGATGACGCGCTACTACTTTCCAGAGGCGGGACGGACCTTTTCGAGAACATTCCTATCTCGATTACAGTAACACCTGAGCCTTCCAGCTTTGTTCTGCTTGGCACAGGCATACTCGGTCTTGGCCGCTTGTTGAAGCTTCGGCGCAAAATGAAGTAAGTCGAACAGAAATGTCTACTGGTTCCTTGCGCACAGGTTGGCAAGAAAGCACATGTGCTGCTGGAAGGATTGGCGTTGTAGACGCGCAATGCTTGTCGAAGTGGGATAGGTGGCTGAGTTGTTCCGGTCGGAACGCAACGCGTCAGACTGGATACTCGCCACTTTCCCTTTGCGCATTCCTTGCCGAATCCAAGCTCATCAAAGCACGATGATGAGCCTTCGTTGCTGGAGCCTACTATCGTATTCCTTGAGCTAGCGATCGAGGATGCCGGCAAGTCGTTGTTTTTGGTGCCCGGAGGGGGACTTGAACCCCCACGACCTATTAGGGTCTGCGGATTTTAAGTCCGCTGTGTCTGCCGATTTCACCATCCGGGCCGAGTGGCTCCCATGCCGATCAACTACTATGCTACTGTACGTGGCTCCCGGTTGGTGCATAGAGCATGCGGTACATCTCGCGATTGCGCAGGATAGCTTGGACGTACTCACGGGTCTCTGTGTAGGGGATGGATTCTACGAATTCAGGCACGTCCTTGTATTCGCCGGCGGACATCCATTGCCGAACCGGCACGTCTCCGGCATTGTAGGCCGCAAGAGCGTACTCCGGCTGGCCGCCAAAACGATCCAGAACCTGCCGCAGATTACGGGTGCCGAGTTGCAGGTTTACTGATGGATTCAGCAGTTCGCCGGCCTGAAATCCCTTGATCCCTTCCCGTTTCGCATTCTCCTTGCCCACCGAGGGCAGAAGCTGCATCAGCCCGTAAGCGTGCGCGGGGCTGACTGCTCCAGGGTTGAACTCCGACTCCTGCCGAATCAAAGAAGCGACCAGGTACGGATCGAGACTGTTCCGTTCCGCGTCCGAGACCAGATCTCCCCAGAAGGGCTGGGGAAACATCAGCTTCCAATACTCTGTTGGCACCTGCTTGGCAGGTATGGAAAAGAAGGAAATCCCGGAGTGCTTCATGGATTGCAGCGCGCGGGTGTACTCGCCGTAAGAAGCGTAGATCTGCGCCTGCGCAAGGGCGCCCCATTGCACAGCGCCGGCTCCTAAAGCGATCTCCGGGCCGATGTACTCGTTCAGGGCGGCGTTGGCGAGCAACTTTGTCTTAATCACATGCGGGTCGCTCTGCGGAACCGCATCGATAAGCTCCGGAACATTGAGCTTGCGGACCGAGGCAAGCGCCGCAGCCGGAGCAACTGCCGGCGCCTGGGCAGAGATCATCGCGAGGCGCTGCCGAGCGAGATCGCCGTAGTAAAAGTTCGTGTAGTTCGCATTGAGCGCGCGGTAGTAGTTCGCTGCCTGGCTGAAATCGTGTTCCTCGTCCTCAAGGATGCGTCCACGCCAGTAAAGCGCGCTTGAAGCTTCGACCCCGGCTCCGTAGCGGACAATCTGCTCGTCCATCCACTTCGCAGAGTCCGCGTAGCGGCGCAGGCGATAGTACATCCACGCGACGCGCCAGTGCGCCGAGGGGGCATACACACTATTAGGAAAATGCTCCACCAGCAGCTTGTAGTGGTAGATCGCCTGGTCGGTATCGTGGGTCAGCAGATACATGTTCCCGCCGGAGTAAAGAGCCTCCTCCAGCCACCGGCTCTGCGGATACCGGCTGAGCATATCCGAAATCAGTGCATCATGGCTGGCGCGATCTTTCTCGGTTCGCGAAATCTCTGCCAGCAGATACATCTTCAGCGCAGCGGTATCGTCGCCCGTAGTTGGCAGTTTCTCGGCGTCGTGACGGCTGAGGCGCTTGAGCTTCAGGTCGCACACGGCGGTGTATAGCGCGAGCCCATCGCGGTCCGCCTGGCTCAGGGTCGCGTCGTTGCGCACGGCGTTATATTCGTTGAGGGCATCGCTGTAGCGCTTGGCGTTGAAGAGCTGGTCGGCGTGGAGCTTGCGCTCAGCGGCGCTGGGCGGCGTCCCCATCGCGTTCAATTGCTGAAAAGCCTGACCGGCCTCGGAGCTAAGCGGATGCTCCACGTAAATGGAACGCAAGAGCGCCGAAGCCTTCGCGTTCTCCCCGGACGCCTGGTAGGCACGAGCAAGTGCGAGTTGGAAGTCGGGGCGATCGGCCTCCGGTGTTCCAAGCATCGGTTCCAGCACCTTCGCCGCGCCTGTCCCGTTTTTCTGTTGTACGAGCGCATTTGCCAGCAGCAAGGGCGCGCTCACAGCGAAGACGCTGTCGGGATGCCGGTCGGAGAAGTGGTCGAGCAAAGGAACCACCTCCGCGGAGCGCCCGGCACCAACCAGAGCCTGCGCGCCCAGGAAGTCGGAGTAGTCGCTCAAAGCATCGCCGATGCCTCCCGCCCGCTTGTAGGCGTCTACCGCGTCGGAGTAGCGATGGTCGAGCGCATAGGCATGCCCAAGCGCCAGATAAGCAGTGGCAGCGGCAACACCCGGATGACTGGAGGCATAACTTGAGATTCCCGCGAAGCTGGCGGCAGAGCGTGTCGAGGCCAGCTGCTGAGCCATCGGGCGCAGTTGCGAGGTGGCAACAAAGGCGCTGTTCAGACGAACAATTCGCTCCGTAGCCGCGGCGCGCAGGGCGGCAGTCGCATGAGATTCGGCTCGGCTCGATCGCCTCCCGGCCACTTTGTTCTTCGCGGCTTTACTCGTGACGGCGGCGCCCTTGCGGGACGTGGTCAGAGACCGGGTCACCGCCCTCGTCGACTTCGCTTTCAGAGGCTTGTCCGCACGTGCGGCGGAACCGGAAGAGAAGCCCAGCAACAGGGCAACCGAGAGCAGCGCTGGAAATCGATATGGATGCAAGGAAGGCAATGTATCCCCTCTTTCCGGGCAAACTCCCCCAAAACAACTGTATCCGGCGCCCGACGGCTACACGGTCCCAATCTGCGTCCCATTCCAAACGTGAATCAAGGGAGATACACGGGGCAGATCCTTTGGTTAGACGCGCGTCATGCAGCACAGCGAGGGAAGGCTATCCGTTGCCCCTACCTCAATTGACGTTTATTATGGGGATTGGATCTACGCCATCCCTTCGATTGCGTCTCGTGATCCTCAGAAGTTGCAGCATCGTTTCCCTATGCCAGCCATCCAATCTCCAGAAACCGTTGAGATCCACCCCGATGTTGAACTGGTCGCTCGGGCCAAGGATGGCGATGCTGCTGCATTTGAAAAACTCGTTCGGCAGTACGACCGGCAGATCTTTCGGGTCGCTCAGCACATTACCCAGAACCGCGAGGACGCGGAAGATATTACGCAGGACGTGTTCTTCAAGGCCTTTCAGAAGCTCGAGCAGTTTCAGGGAAACTCCAAATTTTCTACCTGGCTGGTGCGGATCGCTGTCAATGAGTCGCTCATGCGGCTGCGCAAGCGGAAGACCTCCAAGACCGTCTCTATGGACGAGGACGTCCACACCGAAGAAGGATCCATTCCGCGCAATTTTGCCGAGTGGCGCGCCAACCCCGAGCAGGAGTACAACCAATCCGAGCTTGGTGAGATCCTGCGCAAGACCATCCAGGGGCTTCCTCCAGGGTTCCGAACCGTCTTTACGCTCCGGGACATCGAGAATCTTTCCACCGAAGAAACTGCGGAGGCGCTTGGCTTGAGCGTTCCCGCCGTCAAGTCACGTTTGCTTCGCGCTCGCCTGCAGCTCCGGGAACGTCTGAGCCGCTATTTCAAACGAAGGGAGGGCCAACCCGCATGACATGCACCGATTTCCTAGCTCGCCTGACTGATTTCTTCGATGGCACCGTTCCTTCGGACTTGCTCGCAGAGGTACAAAGACATATCGCTGAGTGCAAGCACTGTGAGGTGGTCCTCGACTCGACGACAAAGACCATCAATATCTATCGCAATGAAGAGCTTTACGACTTCACGCCGGAACTGGAAAAGCGGCTGCACACAACCATCATGGCGCGCTGTTACGGTGCGGAAAAGCAGGCCAGTAAGTAAGTAAGTTCGCGAAGCGCAGTGGGCACCGGCGAGAGCCATTGAGCTCCATGGATGAGCCCGAAAGCCGCTGATTACGCGTAATTTGCTACCGAAGTGATCAAGACCGCTCTCCTCCTGAACGTCCAGCAGAGAAAAGAGCATGAACTCCCATGTCCGGAACTCAACCTTCGCTGCGCCTTGCTGCTGCCATTGGAGCGATCCCAACAGCCCGTACCGAGGTGGAGGCTCGCGCGCATCTCGACACGCTTACCAAGCCGATCGGCTCGCTCGGCCGTTTGGAGGATTTCGCAGCCCACCTGCACACGCTTGGTCTAACCGACCTGCGGAAAGCTGTGTACGTCTTCGCAGCCGACCACGGACTGGCAGCTGAAGGCATCAGCGCATATCCGGCGGAGGTCACCCGGCAGATGGTGCTCAACTTCCTGCACGGCGGAGCAGCGATCAACGTTCTCAGCAGGCTGCATGGAGCGGCCGTGCACATTGTCGACGCAGGCGTCTCAGGCGAACTGCCGGAGGCTCCGCACCTGATACGCGGCCGCACTCGATTAGGTTCGCGCAACATGCTCCACGAGCCGGCGATGTCGGAGCAGGAATTCCACACTGCGCTGGAGCTTGGACTGCGCTGCGCCGAAGCCGCCTCTGCCTACAACCTGATCGCGGTCGGGGAGATGGGCATCGGCAACACCTCCGCTGCAAGCCTACTGACTGCTTCGCTGACCGGATGCCCGCTCGAAGAAGTTACGGGTCGAGGCACCGGTCTGGACGCCGCGGCTCGCGAACGCAAGATCCGGATCCTGGGCCGTGTGCTCGCCTTGCACGGCCCACACGCAAACACTCCCGCCGAAGCCTTGCGGCGCATGGGGGGCCTCGAGATCGCCGCTATGACCGGGTTCATGCTCGGGGCCGCCAGCCAGGGCGCAGCCGTAGTCGTCGATGGCTTCATCTCCACGGCCGCTGCAGCCGTCGCACTCGCCTTCGCGCCGTCGCTACGCCCCTGGCTATTCAGCGGCCACTGCTCTCAGGAACCCGGCCACCGTGTGCTGCTCCGGCATCTTGGGCTCGAGCCGATCCTCGATCTCCGCATGCGGCTTGGCGAGGGTACAGGCGCGGTGCTGGCCATGCCGATCCTCGAGTCGGCGCTGGCTCTCTATCGCGAGATGGC
>CAXUEE010000007.1:0-15387 GCA_964249905.1 uncultured Acidobacteriaceae bacterium | reverse complement strand
CATGAAGGCGCTCTCCGCGCCCTTAGCTGCTCTGCAGTTCTTAACCCGGATTCCCGTCCCACTCACGTATTTTCCCGACGGCATCTTTGCGCGTTCGCTTGCCTGGTTCCCCCTTGTCGGTTTGTTGATCGGAACACTTGCCGGACAGCTGCATCGCCTGCTGGCCGCGCATCTGCCCCGCCCCATCGCCGCGGTCTTCACCGTGACCTTCCTGGTAGCTCTCACCGGCGCGCTCCACGAGGACGCCCTGGCCGACTGCGCGGACGCCTTCGGGCTGAAGCACTCGGCGGAGAAGACCATCGAGATCCTGCGGGACAGCCGCATCGGCAGCTTCGGAGGGGTTGCCCTGGCGCTCTCGCTCACTGCGCGGGTCCTGCTCATTGCGGCCTTGCCTGTCGAACGAGTTCTCCCCTTTTTGATCGCGTCGGCAACCCTGGCCCGCTGGTCGACCCTGCCGCTCGCTCTTCTTCCTGCAGCTGCCGCCAGCGGCCAGGGTGCGCGTATCGCCGGACGGGCACCTGCATCGGTTCTGTTGCTGGGAACCGCTTCCATGTTGCTCATCCTCGGCCTTACCCTTCGCTGGCAAGCCTTGGGAGTGTGCGGCACTGCCATTCTGCTCGTGTTCGCTACCGGGGCATTCTACCTGCGTAGGCTCGGCGGAGTGTCCGGGGATTGCTTTGGCGCGACCAATCAGTTGGTCGAAATCGCCGTGCTGACCTGTGGAGTTTGGACCCCCTGAAACGCGGGAGATTTATCGGATCAAAGTTGCATCCAGTCTCACGCATATACTTAGGGTGGCTCAAAATCCTTGGGTCTGGAGCCCGCACTATGTCTTCGATTGCAACCAAGACCGGCGACGCCGGCACGACGGGCCTGGTCGGCGGCGTACGCCTCTCAAAGTCGGACCTGCGCGTGGAGTGTTACGGCACCGTCGATGAGCTCGGCGCCGCGTTAGGATTTGCCCGCAGTCTTTGCTCGCAGAACGACATCAAGATCTGGACTGAGGAGATTCAGCGCACTTTGTTTCGCGTCGGCGCCGCTTTGTCTACTCCGCCTGAGGCCAGGCGCGCGGAACCATTTCTCAAGGGCGATGACGTCGACGACCTTACCAACCTCGTCCATACCATCGAGGCTACAGAAGGTATTCTCTCCGACTGGTCGCTGCCCGGAGCCAACACGGAGTCTGCCGCCTACGAAGTGGCGCGGACTGTCTGCCGCCGCGCCGAACGGCTCGTCGTGCGCTTTGTGGAAAGCTCGGTGAGTGAAGAACTCGTTCCGTCGCACGTGCTCGCTTACCTCAACCGGCTGTCGGACCTCCTGTGGCTCTTGGGACGTCTCATCGAAGTCCGCGCCGGTGTAGATGCTCGGCTACGGGACGAGACAAAGGCAGGCCCAAACTTTTCGCGCGCCTGGTAGCAGCCCTGACCACGAAGTCCCGTCCGCGCAAAGAGCCCAGAACGCCGAGGGACATCCCGCACGAGCACCGCACCATCTGAGACCCAGAAGCATGTCAAGCGTTCGCCCGAGAGTGGCGAGCTGGAGAACGAATTGCACTTTGCTATCTTCGGCCTGACTGTCTCGTCTTCCTGGGGGAACGGTCACGCCACGCTTTGGCGTTCTCTGATCAAGGCCATGCTCCGCCGCGGCCACCGTGTCACATTCTTCGAGCGGGATGTCCCGTATTACGCGAACGAACGCGACCTCGATGCGCTTCCTGCCGGCGGAACTCTGCGCCTGTACTCCGATCTCCCGTCAATGGAAGCGGAAGCTCGGCGCGTTCTCGACCACGCCGATGTCGCACTCTGCACAAGCTTTTGCCCGGACGGACCCACGGTGTGCGATTGGATCCTCGCCAGCAACGCGCGCATTAAGGCCTTCTACGATCTCGACACACCGGTCACCCTGGACGCGCTCGAAACGGGAAGCGAGGTCGCCTATCTTCCTGCTGACGGGCTCGGCGCCTTCGATCTTGTCCTGAGCTACACCGGAGGACTCGCGCTCGAAGCGCTGCAGACCCGGCTCGGAGCGAAGTTCGTAGCAGCTTTATACGGCTCAGTCGACCCGGAAAGTCACCATCCCGTGACGCCTCTCGAGGAGTACAGGGCGAACCTCTCCTATCTTGGAACGTATGCGGCAGACCGCCAGCCGCGGTTGGCCCGGCTGTTTCTTGAGCCGGCAGCGAACATGCCAAACTCCACGTTTCTTATCGGTGGTGCACAGTACCCGGAGAACTTTCCCTGGGCCGCGAACATCGCCTTCAAGCGGCATGTTCCGCCCGCGCGCCATCCAGCTTTCTTCTGCTCCAGCCGCGCTACCCTCAACGTAACCCGCGCTGCCATGGCTCGTTACGGATTCTGCCCTTCCGGCCGCCTCTTTGAAGCTGCCGCCTGTGGCGTGCCGCTCCTCACTGACCTCTGGGAGGGCCTTGATACCTTCTACGAACACGGACGCGAAGTTCTCCAAGTCAGCACCGCGGCCGACGTGCTCGACGCACTTTCCCTCTCCGACCGTGAACTGGGTCTGCTCGCCGCCGCCGCTCGCGAGCGTACCCTGGCCGAGCACACCGGCGAGTGCCGTGTACGGGAGCTCGAGCGCATCTGTGAAGCGGTTCTGCAACCGGCATCTCCCGCTCGGATCGAGGTGGCCGTCTGAGCATCTGGGGTATTATTCCAGCCGCCGGTGCGGGAAGCCGCATCCAGCCGCTCGCCTTCTCAAAGGAGCTCCTGCCGGTCGGCAGCCGCATGGAAGACGGACAGGAACGACCGCGCGCGGTCAGCGAGTATCTCGTTGAGCGCATGATCCGTGGCGGTGCCGACCGCCTTTGTTTCGTCGTCTCTCCGGGCAAGACCGACATCCTCGAATACTACGGCTCCCGCGTTTGGGGCGCCGAAATCGCCTACGTCGTGCAGCAGCGCCCCGGCGGTCTCTGCGACGCACTCTTTCGCGCGTTGCCACTGCTTCATAGGGAGGACTCCGTCCTGATCGGGTTGCCGGACACAGTCTGGTCCCCCGAGGATGGCTATGCGAAATTGCCGGAGGATGTGTTGTCCTTCCTACTCTTCCCCGTAGAACACCCCGAGTTCTTTGACGCGGTCCTCACCGATGCGAACGGAACAGTCCAGGAGATCCACGTCAAACAGCACGGCACGCCATGCAAGTGGATCTGGGGAGGCATGCGTATGCCTGCCGATGTGTTTGCGGAGCTCCATCGTTTGTGGTGCCGGCCGGAGCGCCAGGATGAATACCTGGGCACGCTGGTCAACGCGTGGATCGCCGAAGGAGGTCGCGCCGTCGGTGTTCAGGCCGGCGAAGCGTACGTCGACGTGGGCACGCTCCATGGCTACCGAGCCGCCCTGCGCTGGCTCGAGACAAATCCTGACCAGAGGAGCAAAGCATGGTCCTAACTCCGTCCGCAGAACAAGACCGCGAGGCTCTGACCCGGCGCATCGAGGAGCTCGGGCCCTGGTTCCACAACATGGAACTCGGTGGCATTGCGACCGCTCCCTTCCACTTCCTGGGCGATTATCCGGCCGTCAAATACGCCCACTTTCGCACGTCGCTGCCGGCTGACATGTCCGGTCTCACGGTCCTCGATATCGGCTGCAACGCCGGCTTTTACTCGTTGGAGATGAAGCGGCGCGGCGCGGCGCGGGTGCTCGGCATCGACAGCGACGAACATTACCTTCGGCAGGCCCGCTTCGCCGCGGAGGTCTCCGGCCTGGACGTCGACTTCGAACGCATGGCGGTCTGGGATGTGGGCGCGCTTCAGGAGCGATTCGACCTGGTCGTCTTCATGGGTGTTCTCTATCACTTGCGCCATCCGCTGCTTGCTCTCGATCTCATCCATGAGCACGTGGCCAAAGACCTCCTGCTCTTTCAAAGTATGCAGAGAGGAAGCCGCGAGATCGCAACCGTTGAGGAAGATTACGACTTCAGTGCTCCCGCGCCTTTCGACCTCCCGGGCTATCCGAAGATGCACTTCATTGAGCATCGCTACTCGCACGATGAAACCAACTGGTGGGTGCCCAATCGAGCGTGCACCGAGGCCATGCTGCGCTCGAGCGGCTTTCAGGTCGAATCGCAACCCGAAGAGGAAGTCTATGTCTGCCGCTGGAAGCCTTTGGAAATACCGCCGGATGGTCCGCACTGCGTCTACCCCAATGCCGGCACAGCGCGTCCATGACGGAAGCTCAGGCCTGGCTGGACCGTGCTGAGGCACTGCTGACCGAACGAAGGCTAAGCGATGCAGGGAACGCCTTCGATCGCGCCGAAGCGCTCGGTGCCCATGCCGATCGATGCGACGCGGGGCGCTGGATGACCGCAATGCTGAATGGCGACTTCGAAGCCGCGTGGTGCAGGAGCGACGCCCTGCGAGCACGGAACGCACCCGACCCGCATCGGCTCTGGATGGGTGAGGACATCCGCGGCGCTCAAGTGATCGTGCGCTGCCTGCACGGCCTCGGAGACACGGTGCAGATGCTTCAGTATGCCTCCAACCTGAAAGCGCGCGCAGCGTCTGTTGTCTTCGAGGTGCCACCTCGTTTACTGGATCTTGCCTCCTGCTTCCGAGGCGTAACTGAGGCGATCACCTGGGGTGAGCTTGCGCCTGCCCATGCACCGCCCTGGGATGTGCAGATCGAAGTGATGGAGTTGCCTTACCTCTTTCGTACCAAACGTAAGGATCTTCCCCTCGCCACCCGCTATCTCAATCTTCCGGAAGAATCCGTATCTCTAGCCGCGGCCAAGATGGGGCCCTCGAACGCGCTCAGAATCGGCTTGGTCTGGGCCGCTGGAGAGTGGAATCCGGAACGATCAATCCCTCTCGTCGCACTCGATCCGCTCCTGCAAGAGGAAGGGCTCGAGTTCTGGAATTTGCAGGGAGGCCCCGCTGCCTTCGAAGCAGGCGACAGACGCATGCGCAACGCGAAGACGGCCTGCGGAGACGGTCTGCTTCCGCTCGCGGCCGCTATCGTCAATGTGGATCTCGTCATCACCGTGGACACCCTGGCAGCGCATCTGGCAGGATCCCTTGGTACGCCCGTCTGGGTGCTGCTGCAGCAGGCCGCTGACTGGCGATGGATGAACGCGCGCAGCAACAGTCCCTGGTACCCGCAGATGCGGCTGTTTCGCCAGCGCCGTCAAGGCGAGTGGAAGCCCGTCGTCGACGCCGTACTGCTTGCGCTCCAAGGAGGAGAATAAGCATGCAGAACAGTACTGTTACATATTCGCGCGACTGGGATGAATACCAAGCCTATCTCTTCGACATCGACGGGACCCTGATCGAATGCACCGATGCCGTCCACTACTTCGCTTTCTGCGAGGCGCTGACTCAGGTCGCCGGACGTCCGTTGAACCTCGATGGCGTGGTCGCCCACGGCAACGTCGATGTGGGCATCTTGCGCGATGCCTTCCAGATCGCCGGGGTCCCGGACAAGGTGTGGCGACCGCGTCTTGCTGAGATACGGACCTTTATGTGCGGCTTCGTCCAGCAACGTCGCGCCGACCTGTGCATCCGCGTACTTCCACAGGTACGCGAGGTACTGGCTCATCTACGCGGAAAAGGAGCTGTACTCGGCGTCGCCACCGGAAACCTCGAAGGCATCGGTCAAACCAAGCTCGAGCAATGCAGGCTGCTGCCTCTCTTCGCGTTCGGAGGCTACAGCGATGCCTATGAGTTTCGACGAGACGTCTTCGGAAGCGCCTTGGCACAGGCGCGTGCGCTGGCCGGCGAGCAGGCGTCCGTATGTGTCGTCGGCGACACGCCGGAAGACATCCGTGCCGCTCACAGCAATCAGCTGCCTGTGATCGCGGTAGCCACAGGCAGCTACTCCTATGAGCAGCTACTTGCTGAGAAGCCGGAGCGGTGTGTGCGCTCGCTTGCCGATTTGCGCAATCCCCGTTCAGCCGAGGTCTGAAACAATCTGCTCAAATTGCCTCGCGCGATGGCCTGAGCTATGCGCAGTAAGAATCCGTGCCCGCGCGCGTTGGCCGATCCGCTCCCGCTCTGCGTCGCTCATTTGCTGCAGCATACCGGAAACCTCAACGGCATCCTTCGGCAAGAGGATCTCCTCGCCGGGAGTGAGAAACTCCGGGAGCCCAGGCCAATTATCCGAGAGAATCGTCGCTCCGCACGCGGAAGCCTCAAAGAGGCGCACCGAAGGCGAGTAACCGGCAGCTACCATGTCGTCACGCGTGACATTGAGAGTAAACCGGCTGGAACAATAAAACGCAGGATGATCCCGTGGCGGCACATGCACCAACCGCCGTACATTGCGCTGCCACACAATCTGGTCCTCGGGATACTGCGGCCCGGCAACCAGAAAGCCCTGTTGCGGAACCAGAGCCGCTGCAGCATCAAGCAGACGCATCAATTTCGGTTGACGATCCGCTGCGTAGGTTCCGAGATAGCTGAGATCGCACGCAAACTCGCTTCGCGCTTTGACTGGCTGATACAGCTCCGGGTCGACCGAACAGTAAAAGGCGATCGCTCGCTGCGCATGAAAGACCTCTTCCAGCTCCCGAAGCGCCGGGCCACCCGTGAAGCTGAGGTACGCCGCATAGTAGGGAATGTGCGCGGCCGCGAGATAGTCCGTGCCTCCGCGGCTCCGAAGCTGATGCAAGGTAATCGGCGTGTCTATGTCGTAAAAAAGGATGGGACAGCGAACCATGCCAAGGAGCGCGGCGGTTGCAGCGGTTGCGTCCGGGAAGTACGATCCCACAACAATCACATCTGCGTCCGAGCACACAACGAGCAAGCTGTGCGCCTCCCGCTCCCAGCTCTCATAGAGCCGCACCGCGCAGAAGTCGGGCTTTGGAAGATCCCGATTGCTGCGATACCACTCCACATCTTTCTCGATAAAGTCCACCCGATGCCCGCGCCCATGAAGCGCCTTCAGCAGCGAGCGGTAGGTGGTCGCATGCCCGTTGCCCCAGGAGGAGGTAATTGTCAAACCGAAAACGACAATCTTCATGCGGGCGCGGAGCTCCGTGCACTCTCACGCATAGCGAGACAGTACCGGAAGGCAGCCTCCGCCTGCACAGCACGTTGGGCGTAGGTGTGGTCTCGCAGGGCGCGCGCGTGAAAGGCCTCGCCGATCTGCCGGCGGGCGGCGTCATCATGTGTAGCCAAAGCAGTTACAACGTCTTGCGCTCTCTTGACCACCAGAATCTCTCTCCCAGGTTCGAAGCAATCGTCGATACCGGGCCAGTCATCGCAAAGCAGACACGTTCCAGCTCCGGCCACTTCAAAGACGCGTGTCGGCGGCGAAAATCCGGACAACGCCATCGAGGCTCGATTGATGTTCATCACCATGCCCGCCGAGCAGTTCACGCGATTGTGGTCGGAGGTCGGCACGTGTCCGAGGTAACGAACGTTCGGCGGCATCGGCTTGTCCCCCCAGCCCTCTCCGCCCAGCAGGAACCGGCTCTGCGGAGCAAGTTCCGCGGCGTGCAGAAAAAGTTCTTCGACCCGCGCCTCACGGTCCGGTAGCCGGTTTCCAAGAAAGGCCACGTCGCACAGCAGCGCAGGATCAGGAGCAACGGGAAAGTGGGTCTCGGGGTCCAGCCCGTTGTACATGCTGAAGTAAGCTCGCGCGCCAAACTTCAGAAAGTGCTCGCGGCAGTACGGGCCGCCGCCATACGTCAACACCGCATCGTAGTGCGGCATAGACGTCCGAAAGGGATCGTCTGCATGCGCGTACATGCGGGCCAGCGTCGCCGGCGCGTCCACATCCCAATACGTGATGGCACAGCTTTCTTGCAGCTCCAGCACGCGGCGCTCAAGCGTCTCATCGTCCACCCCGATGCCGCTATGCTTCACCACTACGTCCGCATCGGAGGCCCGCGCCAACATCGCATCCAGGTCCGTGCCCGGCTGGTAAACCACCGAGCGCACATAGGAAAAATCGTCCGAGTCCCGGTGCTGTTGCCGTCCATAAGCATCCGGTTCGGCAAACGTGATCTGGTGCCCCATGCGCGCAAGGTATTTGTAACAACCACGGTAATATGTCGCCGCGCCGTTCCAGTAGGAGGAAATAATGCTGGAGCCAAAAGCAAAAATCTTCACGCGAGCAGCTCCTGACAAATCCCTATAAGCTCCCGCGCCCGGTGATCGCACGTATGTCGAGCCAAGATCGTTTCGAGCCCGCGTGCCGCCTGATCCTGCGCCTGAGCGGGATTTCTAAGCAGGCGCTCCATCGCGTCCTTCATCTGTTCACCATTGGTTACAAATAGGAAGTCTTCCTCGCGGAACAGGTGTTCTGCATCCTTCCATGGTGCGGAAATCAGGGGAATGCCGCAGGCCAGCGCCTCAAACACTCGGATGGTAGGAATCCCCGTCATCGCGGAGTTGTATTGCCGCCTAGGAATATGCACGGTCAGCCCGGAGCAGCCGTAGATGCGGGGCGCTTGCAAATTGGGCAGGTAGCCGCTATAGCGCACCCCTGCCTGCGTCAACGCTTCCAGACCGTCCTGAGGATAGCGCACACCGTAGAGATCAAATCGCCACACGCCGCGAAGGCTTGTCGCAGGCTTCAGGAAGAACTCCTGGATCTCCGTCGAGCGTTCCTCGTCACCCCAGTTACCAATCCACACAACATCCGTCGTACGTTCCCCAGCAGCCTGCGGGTGAAACACGGAGACGTCCGCGGCCTCATGCAAAGTCCACACACGAGAAAGACCGAAGCGCTCACGGTACAAGCTGCGCAGCGCCTCGCCAAAAGCCACAATGCCGTCAAAGCGAGAGAGGCCAAAGAGTTCGATCTGCTGAGGGGAAGAGGAGGCGCGATGATGCGTATCGTGGAAGATCAACCGAAAGCCCAGTTGGTCGCGTAACCGGAGCAGGATCTGAGCCAGCGCAGGAGGATTCCACTCATGCAGAAAAACGATATCGACCTCGCGAAGGACTTCCCGCAGATGCTCGCCGAGCAGATTGCTCTCTTGCTGAGAGGCATATGTCTCCACCTTGAGATCCGGATACGCCCGAGCGAACTCCGCAAGCGCACACTCCCCCTCCGCCTCATCCCGAAGGTTCAGGATCGACCACTCAGACGCCGGCTCCAGCAGCTTCACCGCATGTCCCATTGCTGCCATGGCGCGCATCAACCCGCGCAGAAAATGCGCGTTTCCATTGTTCCAATCGGAACGGAAAGAGTGCGCAAAATACGCCAGATGGAGCTTATCCCGCATGCGCGGCAAGCTCCTTTGGTCCGGACCAGGTGTCGGTCAGCAGCCTCCGATACAGGCTCTCGTACTGCTCCGCCATGCGCGTCGCCGTGAGTTGGCGCGCGCGCTTCTGCGATCGACCCTGCGTCTCCTGCAGTGACCGCGGAGAGAGATCAGTTAGCAAACGACCCAGCGAAAGAGCGTCGTCAAAATAAAGAGCAGCATCTCCCCAGATCTCCCGAAAAGACGGTAGATCGTTCAGCAGCAAAGCACATCCGCATTGTGCTGCTTCGAGCGGCGCCAGGCCGAAAGGCTCATAGCGCGAAGGCGCAAGATACAAGCTGCTCGTGCAGAAGAGCTCCAGAACCTTACGTTCCGCTAGGGGTCCCAGGAAGATCAGGTTTCCAGCATCGGCCACGGCCTCGGAGGCCTCAAAACGTTGCTCTCCTGCAACCACGATGGGGATCGTAGACTTGACCTCCGTGAGCAAGGCGAGATTCTTCGCTTCATCCCAAAACCGCCCAACCGAAACGGCCTGCAGATGCCTCGAACCGCCATACGTGGGAAGCACGCTCCTGCCATTCAGGATGATCTCTGGCGCGGATAGCAGGCCATACAGCGCACACAGTCTTGCGCTCATCCACCGCGTCGGCGCAACGACAGCCGATGCACCTTCCAAACCGCGCTCCACCAAAGCTCGATAGCGTGCCAGCCACGCGCTCGGCTCCAGCCCTTGCGGACGGCAAGCCGCGGCCCAGCTCAGCACGTCGCTGTGTGCCGTAACTACCACCGGCATCGAAAGCGGCAGATCCCCAAAACAAAACTGGCTGCTATGCACAATGTCGGCTCGGAAGCTGCCGGCCAGCGCCAGCAGAGCAGGGAGCCCGTCGCGGTACGCACCCTCGTTGTTCTCCATCCACTCCAGAGGGATCGCGGACGCTTGATAGCGAAAGCGCTCACCATAGCAGGAGCGAAGCTGCTTGCAGGCAGTGGTCTGTGCGGCAGAAGGGGCTCGACCGAAGCTGAGCAGAGCCACGCAGTGGCCACGGCGCAGCAACTCAACCGCCAGCTCCTGCGTAAACGTCCACACGCCGCCAACCGTATCCGTGGTCAGCAGGATGCGCATGCCAATTCCACTTGCCCGCCTGCTTCAAGCTCCTGCAAGGAAAGCGGCTGCTGATCCTGAATATCGCTGTAGCCTCTTTCCGCAAAAAGCTGCAGATAGAAGCTGTGCGCGCGCTCCCACGCCGATTCATCCGGCTGCGCGCCAAAGGTGGTTACATATTCCGGGCTGCCCGGAAAAGGGAACATCGGCACGGGCTCGCTCACCCATACGCCTCTAGCCTTCAGCCCCTCTTGCCACGCCGCTACCAGCGCCGGGTCATCCTCAGGCGTCTTGATCAGATTGGCCTGCACCCAAGGAATCCGCTGCTTGGCATACACCAGCAGCTCTGTGATCCGGTCCGTGCTGATGCGGCAGTTCTTGTTCATCGCATCGCGGCCCTCATCGGTGATCGACTCGATCCCGCATTCGAAGCTGACGCAGTGCGCGCGCGCCAGCAGCTCAATCGAGGCCTCATCCCACAGATCAATGCGCGTCTGGAACCCGATCGAAACTGGCCGCTGCGCAAGCGCTTCGAGCAGTTCCCTCACCTGTTTGCCCACCCCAAAGATCTCGTCGATGAAGTAGATATAGTCCACACCGCGCGCAAGCAGCGAGTCGATCTCGCGCAGCACCGCCGCCAAAGAGCGCTCACGATATTTGTTCCGAAACAAAGTCTTATTGCAGAAAGTGCAGGCGTACGGACATCCACGCGCAAACTCAACTTCCGCCCCATGCCGCAGATGATCAGCGCCGTTGCCTGGAAAGATATGGTGCAGGTGCGCATGCCGCTCGACCGGATAGTCGGCGTAATCGAGCGGGCCAAGCGCACGCATATCCGTGGCGCCCAGGCCCGGCGTCATGTGAACCGCTCCCTTGCTATCCCGCCAGCAGCAGCCGGCAATCAACTCCCATGGCATCGTTGCCAGTTGCGGCAGCGTCTGGTCAGGCTCGCCGCGCAGCACGATGTCCGCTCCGGTCTTTTCAAGCGTCGACAGCGGCGTGACCGAGCCATGCGGCCCGATCACAACGCGCTTCGAAGAACGATCCAGCGCCGCGAGCCATTGACGCGGAACGCGAAGCTCCGGTTGAGGACAGCGCCAGAACAGATACGAGGGCGCAGTCGGCATCACCAGGAAGTCCTCTCCAAAGGCGTTCAGCCGAAGCCGCACCTCGGCCGGCGCCAGGTCTTCCATCCAGGCGTCTACCAGCAAGACATCCTGTCCGGCAGCGCGCAGCATCTCGCGTGCGGAAAGTAACTCCAGCGGAAAATGCGGCTCGGCACACCCGAAATAGGTAGAGCCTTCAAAACTCCAGCGCGGGTTGACGAGAGCGAACTTCATGCAACCTCCTGGCGAACGAGATCGGCCGCAGCCTGACTCCCGGAGATCAGGCCATCGCGCTGAGATCGAATCGTCGCACGGTTTTCCCGCCAGAACCGATGGATTGCCTGAAGTGTCTCGCGTGATGAGTGGCGCGCCTGCCAGCCAGTATCCGCCTCCAGCTTCGCTGTGTTCGAGATATACAGCGGCTGGTCTCCGGGACGAATCGCACTGTAGCGCAGAATTGGTTTGATCCCCGTCTCGACAGCGATCGCCTCCAGCATCTCCAGCACGGACACCGAACGCTCCAGACCACCACCCACGTTATAAATCTGGCCTGCCGTGCGATCCGCAAACCGCTGCGCAGCCTCCATCGCGTCCATCAGATCGTGCACATGCAGAATGTCGCGTACCTGGAAACCATCGCCATAGATCGTAATCGGCCTGCGCTCCAGAACCGAATAAACGAAGTGGGCCAGCCATCCCTGATCTTCGGTTCCAAACTGCCGGGGACCTGCGATGCACGACATGCGAAACACCGTCGTGCGCAGGCCGTAGATGCGCGCATAGTCACGCACGTACTGATCCGCCGCGCCCTTCGAGCAGCCATACGGAGAATGAAAGTCGAGCGGCTCTGCTTCCGTCACCCCGGCAAATCTCGGAGCCACTGCTCGATAATGGGTCCCGTCCACCGAGACAGGGATACTCTCAAGCGATCCATACACCTTGTTTGTGGACGTAAAGAGCAGATACGGATGCCGTCCAGAGCGGCGCGCGGCCTCGAGCACGTTCACCGTCCCGGCCGCATTCACTTCAAAGTCGCTGCGCGGTTCCTCAACCGACGTCGTCACCGCAACCTGGGCCGCCAGATGATAGATCTCGGTCGCATCCTTGGCAGCTTTACAAAGGGCGGAGGCGTTGCGGACATCGCCCCGCTGAAACTCCAGCCGGTCTCCGAAAGCCATCCCTTGGAGCCAGGCCAGGTTTTGCTCCACACCGGCGCGGGAAAGATCGTCAAAGAGGCGTACCCGTGTGCCCGGATCCTGCAGCAGGCGTTCCGCAAGGTTCGACCCGACAAAACCGGCTCCGCCAGTAATCAGTACCGTACGTTGCGCACCGGGACCCTTCATGCGGTTAACCCATACGTACTCAGCTCTTGGAGCATGGTCTCTGCCTTATCCTCAGCGTGCTGTCCGGCCAGCCATGTCGCAAGTTCACGGAAACCTTGCTCGTGCGTCACCTGAGGAACGTAGCCCAGCAAGCGTTCCGCGCAGGTCAGGTCCGCGAAGCAATGACGAATATCTCCCGCGCGATACTTGTGCGTGATCACCGGTACGAGCTCCTGCTTGCCCAGCGCCGCAGCCAGCATCTCCGCCACCTTCCGGATGGAAATGGGAACGCCGCCGCCCACGTTGATCACCCGGTCATCTGATTCCGGCCGCTCCATCGCCAGCAGGTTAGCGCGCACAATATCGTGCACATGCACGAAGTCCCGCATCTGCTCCCCATCCTCAAACACCAGCGGAGCCTGATCATTGATCAAACGCGAAGCAAAGATAGCAGCAACCCCGGTATACGGATTCGAGAGCGCCTGCCGGGTGCCATAGATATTGAAGAAGCGAAGCGCCGTCACCGGAACCCCATACGTCCGGCCGAAAATGAGGCAGAGCTCCTCCTGGTCGCGCTTTGACAAGGCATAGATGGAGTTGATCTCCGACGGCTTCGTCTCGTTCGTCGCTCGCGGTTGAAGAACCCCGCCGCACGCCGCGCAGTGCAGTTCCCACTGCGAACGCCGAAGCTGGGCCACGGGACGCACCGCGGGGAAGGCGTTCTGCCCGCAGTCGGCACACACATACGCGCCTTCGCCGTAGATCGACATCGAAGACGCCACAATCAGCTTCTGCGGCAAGATCTTGTTGTCCAGCATGGCTTGCAACAGCTCCGCCGTGCCTTGTGTATTCACGCTCATATAGCGGCTGATCTCATACATGGACTGCCCTACGCCCACCGTCGCCGCAAAGTGAAAGACTGCATCTACCCCGGCCAGCACTTCACGCAGACGATTGGGATCGCGGATATCGCCCTGGATCAATTCCACCTTGGGCGACAGGTAATCGGGAGCGCCGGCTTGATGTACCTGGGGAGTCAGATCATCCAGCACGCGCACAGCATGACCTGCGGCCAGCAGACCGTCCGCCAAATGAGAGCCAACGAAACCTGCTCCGCCGGTGATGAGGATTTGCTTCGGTCTTGCGGAAGTGGTCATCGCGTGGGAAACGTCTCCTCGTCTGCAGTCTGAAACGTCGAAGATCGGACCTGCGATGCAGGCGGCGCATAGCGGTCCACAGCCCAGGAAGCGAAGTCAGCAAACTCCTGTGGGTCCCGGGGAGGACTGGTGTGGTGCTCCTCCAAGCCAAGATGCGCCGGGGTGAAACACAAAGTCAACGCCACACGGAAAGGATCAAGCGCACGCATCTGCCGATCGAACCACTCCGTGGCCTGCGGACGAAACGAATCCGCCCAGCTTAAGCCGGTGCGCAGATACGTCACGCCATGCTGCTGCATCCACGCCGTTGCTTGCTCCAGGCGCGGATCTTCGAAGTGAAACCATTGACAGAAGCCCACACTTCCATCCGTAGGAAAGTGGCGGACCGCAAGCTTCGGCGTTCCGTTATCTTTAATCAATCCAAGATAGTAGTGGCGATAGTACGATGAGCCTTCCGCCTCCTTGTGGCGGGTCTCGGCAGGCCAGCTAGCCGGAAGATCGAACAAGCTGTACCAGTGAATGCGTTCCACACGTCCCTGCAGCAGCTCAAGGGTCCGCTGAAAACCGAAGTCCTGAACCTCTTCCGCGCCGAAGCTCGAGACGCCGACCTCGGTCACCCACACCGGCAACCTGCTCACCTCCGCTGCCTCTGCAACACGCTCCGGCCACTCGGTCAGCTGCCAGTGGTTCCAGTCCAGCGGGAACCCGTGCACGCCCACTGCATCCACGTGCTGCATCACTCCATAACTCGCCATCAGCCGGAGAAAATCACAGTCACACGAAGACACTCCCCCAAGCACGATCGGCAGATCGGGGTTCACCTTCCGGATCGCCGCTGAGGCGAGCTTCACCATCTCGGCAAAACGTTCCCAACCAGGATCAAGCTTGAAGTTCCAGTGCGAGAGGTTGTTTGGTTCGTTCCACAAAACGACCGCTTCCACCATGCGAAAAGGCCCTCTCTCTTCCAGCTGCACTCACATCGCGCGCGGGCCATCTCTGAACCATCAGCCAGGGCAGGAGGCAGATGCTTCACGCCTTCGTCGTAGTCGTCTGTAACAATATACCTTTGGAATGCAAGTAGATGCTCTAGGTTGCCTGAAATCGTGTAGGTCTTTGAAAGGGCTCAGGTTGCAGCCCCATTTTCCACACCGGGCCGGCATCCACTATGCGTTGTGTGCCCGGTTTTGCTCACCCGCCTGCGTCCTCCCACAGACGCGCAGACTTCGTGCCGCACAACATTTATCCTCCCCTCAAAACTGCGGGAGCGAGCATCCAACCCGCCTATGCATGCTGGTCTTCCCTTTCTCGCGTTCCTCCTTGGCGCCCAGGCCTTAAGTCCTCCCTCCGATGTCGTGCCTACCTTCACCACCGAAGCCAGGGGCGTGCAGATCTATCGCTGCTCCGAGAAGGACGCTGCCTACCAATGGATTTTCGAGGCGCCCGAAGCAACACTCTTCGACCACACCACTCACCAGCAAGTGGCCACCCACGGAGCCGGACCCTCCTGGACCTGGAAAGACGGGAGCTCCATCGTG
>CAXUEE010000006.1:36493-44421 GCA_964249905.1 uncultured Acidobacteriaceae bacterium | reverse complement strand
GGGATGGATAGAATCAGGCCGGCGTCACACGGGGTCTGGTCGTCTCCGGTGCTCGCTTCCGTCATGGCCGCTAGAAGATGCTTGATGCGGTTGCCAACCTCCCGGAGCTGCTCATCCAGAAGCTTAACCTGAGGAACCAGGAGGAGGGCGTGCTCGGAAGCTGCGTGACCCGCGCCTGGAGCCAGGACGAGCGGCTCAGTCTTCAGGATCAAGAGCACATCGTCGACCGTCAGCTTCCGGATTCGGTTTACCTTGAGAATGCGTTGAATGCGAAGGCCGGTCATCCTTGCACCTTCGGCGGGTGTGGGGGCGGCGGTCAGCAGATCCCACATCAATCGGTCGTCCGCGGCCGGACTGATCGTCAGCATTTGCGGGTAGTACCGATGGAGTTGTTGCCACAATCTGTTGGTAGCGTGCCTGAGTTCGATCTTCAACTCGTCTTCAAACCGGGAAAGTTCGCGCAGTCGCAGGACTTCCGGACTGTCGATCTCGACAAGCTTGTAACTGTTCCTGTCGGTGCGCAACGACGTGGCCAGCACCAGCGCATCTCTGGCATCGTCCTTCGCTCCCGCGACGGTGAAGCGATCGCGAAACCGGTCCACCTGCTTTGGGTTGATCGAAAAGACGTTGAAGCCGTTTTCGACAAGGGTTTCGACGAGGGCGCCCCAAGCGACCTCGACACCGATGGCGACCAGGGCAGACTCGCACGCCGTTCGTTGTTTGAGCTTGTTGACCAGGGTGACGAGACCCTCGCCGCTGTGAGCTGCGTCGTACTACTCGATCGCTCGACCATCATCGTCAAGCACGGCGATGCGGTGATTCTGCGTTCCCCAATCGATACCGACAAAATAACGGAACGGTTCCTCCATGACCTGCCTCCTGAAGTAGCTTTGTGATGCTTTCGTCATCCCTGTACCGGCGCTCACCTGGCTGCGGTGGCGCTACTCCCCACTGGACGTCGCATCACCGCTCAACCGTCAAGGTGCAAGTCCCCAAATGGTGATCGAGTCACTGCATTGCGGAGGCACTCTTGACGGCCAGCTACGTGAGACCCTCCCGATTCGGGAGAAGTCTTGAATAGCGTACAGGGCGTTGCGGGGTGTCCCTGCAGAGAGGGTGGCGCAAGAGCCTGCCGGGCAGGGTCTGCAGACAGGGAGAGGCTTCTCCCCTTAGAGAGCTAGCAGGCGAGTCGGTGTTCGATTTAAGGATTGCCGTTGCGAACTGAAGGTGGATGACTGAAGATGGAGGTGGGACGGAAACGCACCGTCCTGGGGTGTCGAAACCTCGATAGACAAGCGAGTGCCGCCGGGCGCTTGGAGCTACTCCCTAGACCTTTTTAGCGTCGGGGAGCCTGTGGCGTATGTCCAGGCCCCTAAGCTAAAGGCCATAGGAGCCTGTCTATCGGCTTTCGAACTCCCCGACCTCGGGTTATAGGGCATGTTTGCGGGGGCGCACCGCAGACGTTTCCTGGACCTTCTTGATGGGGGGTATGCTGTCTGAGAATCTCATCTCCTTCGCTTCCACAACCGTGCCGGTCCGGCTAGATTCCGGCTCGCATGTTTAGGATTCTGCGTGCGCCACTTAAGTTTTAGTTCGAACGACGAAACCAAGCCGAGACTGCCAGCCCGCTGTAGCGTCGACGTCTCCTGTCTTCACGAGGAGGTGCAGGGTGCTGTGCTGGTTGCCATAGAGGAAAACTTAAGGGCCACGGCCCTTGCGGGGATTGATCTAACCGGACTAGATGGAGTCACGGTTGCCGTTGACTGCCATGCAGCGGCAAGAGCATTGCAGAATCTGCCTCGAAACGATGCCTTGTGGGAGATCCATTCGTCGCGTGAAGTAATGGAGATGGCGCGGATCGCCGCAGTGCGGCGGGACGGAGACGTACGATTTCACATTGTGGTGAGACCGGGCCTTGTCCTGATGGCAATAGCCGCCGAGAAGCAACTACAGCGAGTAGCGCAGGCCTGTATTGCGCACGAAGGGGCCCACGTCGAGCATGAGACTGAACTCTTTCGGATGTTTCCTGAGTGTTACGAAGAGCTTCGGGGGTGCGGGGATCGATCGGCAGCCATCTTCATCAGGGCCATGGATATCTGGAGCGAGTACGCTGCCTGCCGTTCTTCCGCAATGTTTCGTCCCGAAGCAGGGGAAGAGTTCGAAGGTATCTTTTGTGAAGCCGTCGTTCAGAAATCCTCAGCAGGGGTAGCGGAGTTGAAGGAGCGTGAGCAACGGGGCGGAGGACCCACCGTCCTCCCGAAAAGAGACCAAGTTGTTGAAGACATGTTCGTCTATGCCGGCTATCTTCTAGGTCACACCCATGGAGCGGATCATAACCTGAAAGAACGAACATCGCGGCTGGAAGAGGTGTTCCGAACGATCCCAAATGTGGAACCGCTGATCGATCGACTTGAATGTGTTCTAAGCCAACTCTGGATACAAAGGTCAGTGTGGTCGTCTATCGAGGTCTTTGCGCCAATTTACGACCTGATCCTCGAAAGAAAGAGCCAGCTCGGGCTACCGCTGGTGTAGCCGGCCAGACTGGCGAGTCGTGATGATCTCATTTGCTTGCGAAGAACGACTTGCGAAATTATCCAGAGCACGTTTGGTCTTTCTGGTGATTTGCGACCAGTTGGAGGACTCAAGGAATGCAGCGTGCTTGAGCGGGTAGGTCATTTGTCAGATGCGATCGGACTGCTTTACGTAGAGCTCCCTGCTTGCAGTACGGAAAGATGATTCGTCCCAAATTCTTCGAGGTGCTTAAGCAGTTCACTGAGAGGTCTGCGCATTTCTTCCGCGAAATCATATTCCACATGCAAGAGAGAATCACTCAAATCGTGCCGCACTATGATGCCCTTTGCTCGGAGGAGCTTGAGGCTGGCGCTTAGCGACTTCTTGGAAGCAAATGGAATGTTTCGCCGCAGCTCACTCAGACGCACCGGGTGCAAACGCATTGCGTACAGGATTTCGATCGTCTTCCCTTGAAGTAAACGGATGACATGTGTCGCGTGGTTTATATCAGTGGACTTCATACTAAGTCACTTGTTTGGTCGCTTACATATCGAGGCAGGCTCACCATGACGAATACCGCGCGGTCATGACACGGGATGCGAATGAGGGGATTTAGTCGGCTATCGCTATAGGCGTGTAGTCGAGCTCTCGGTACCCTTTCCATAAGAATCGGACCGCATTCGCCGTTTGTTGGTGGACAACATAAATTCTAGCGAAATTCGGTAGGATACAAATTGACCGCTACAAATCGGCGCCAAAACCGGTATTACGAAATGCCACGTATTTCACGTATCCTTGCAGTCTTTGGGTCCGCTGCGGGCATACGTCTGAGCCGCCCTTCTAATCACAGATTTAAAGTCTCCGTGCTCAGCACGGAGATGGAGGTTGTGACGTCGCGCATGGAGCCGAGGCAAAGCAGCTCAAGATGGGTCCTGAGCTTAGCAACGGATATGGCCCAGAGAAGGGCACGTTGAAAGTCGCAGTGCAGATCATGAGAAGGGCTAGCTGCTCAGCGACGGGCTCGGAAGCTGATTAGCAGGAAAGCGTAGCGCACCTCCTGCAAGATATCGGCGAAGCTCCTCGACGGCTATCCCCACTGCCTTTTCCGCTGCCTGCCGCGAGCCGCCGGCAGTGTGGGGCGTCATGATGAAGTTTGGTAGTTGACGAAGGCGCGACTGAACAGGGAGAGGCTCGATAGGAAAGACGTCTGCTGCTGCGGCAAAGAGATGTCCTTGCTCGAGAGCTGCCGCAACGGCGTCGTAGTCCATCAGCGATCCGCGGGCGCAGTTAATAACAACCGCTCCCTTGGGCATACGCGCGATCTGCTCCTTGCCGAGCATGCCACGCGTCTCGGACGTCTCTCGTGCGTGCAGGGAGACCACTTGAGATCGCTCCAGCAAGTGAGTAAGCGAGACAGACTCTACAGCATCCGCCTGATCAATCTGCGCATGCGGATCATAAACCAGCACCTTGGCTCCAAAGCCGCGAAGGATGGCTCCCGCCATTCTGCCGATGGCGCCGTAACCGATCAAGCCAACGGTGACCGACCCAAGTTCGAAGCCGGCAGACTGGTAGGTATAGCCACCGTTCCACTCGCCGTGCCGGATGGCTGCGTCGGCGGCTGGAATGCCGCGGATCGCGCTCAGCATCATTGCGATCGTGTGCTCGGCGGTCGCTGCGGCGTTGCGCGCGGGGGTGTAGGCAACGGCTACGCGTCTGGCCGTCGCTGCTTCTAGGTTGACATTGACCGGACCGCCCCGGCAAATGATGACCAGCCTGAGCTCACGAGCATGATTGATCACGCGCTCGGTAAAGGGAGCGTGATGCGCGATACAAAGCGACACACCCTCGAGTGCTTCGATCATCTGTTCTTCCGAGCCTGAGGCCTCGCGTACCTCCGCGATCAAACGAAAGGGCTCCAGAGGAAACGGAGTGGATGCCTCTGAGATCCGGACAGCCTCTCTGAGGTCGCCAAGCTTGCTGCGCATGAGATCTGCTGAGATGAAGTGGTCTCCGATGAGCAGGAGTTGTGGTTTTTGCGTTAAGAGCATGAGCCTCCGGGCTGAGATGCGGGTAGTGGCACATTGAAGTGGAGAAGAGCCGGTCCGGCCGGCTTGAAAGCGACTTCCGTCAGGCTGACGTTTCCAAGCTGAGGAAAGACAGTGCGATAGCGTGAGATGGATATCCCAAATAGACGGCAGAGGCTCAGGCGCAGCAGCGTGCTATGCGCGACGACCAGGATGCGTGTTCCGTCGTCTGCGCCATGAAGGATTCGCTGAAGCACCATCAAACCACGTTCCGCCGCCGCGGCGGGATCCTCGCCTGAAGGCAGAGGATGGAGGACAGGATCAAGCACAAACGCCGCGTACTCCTCAGCAAAACGATACATGACCTCGGCTCGTGTAAGGCCCTCGGCCAGACCGAAGCTGAGTTCGGCCAGATCCGGCTCGATATGGACGGGCAAAGCACACCTGCATGCCACCGGTTCGGCCGTCTTGAGCGCACGCTGCAAGGGTGAGCACCACAGGCCAGAGAGGCCGGCCTGGTCAGCCCATTGGGCAAGCTGATCCGCCTGCCTGAGCCCTGTCCGGGTCAGCGGTATGTCGGTTTCGCCGGCGTAGCGATCGTCCGCATGCCAGATGGTCTCGCCGTGGCGTACCAGGACCAGGCGTTTCATAGGTGCGCTCCAGACAGTGCGGCCGCCAGCAGCGCGGAAGGTAGCCAGCAGCGCTCGTGCAGGGAGTGGATGAGCGTGCGGTACTGTCCGGCATAGTGGCTGAAGGCTCGCCGGGGTTCGATCACACGGTCGATGCGGACCATACGCTGTGCCACCTCGGACAAGGAAGAGTTACTGGACGCGGCGAGCATGGCCATGCCGAAAGCACCTTCGGTCACGCTGGGCAGATGTAGATCGCGTTCGAGGACATCGGCGCGCACCTGGTTCAGGGCCTCGCTGCGGGTAGCGCCGCCGGAGATGCTGAGTGCGCCATCGATCGGCGCGCCGAGCTGCCGCAAGGCGTCGAACGCGAGCCGCTCGATGAAGGCGAGGCCCTGCAACACGGCCCGGTACTCCTCCGCCGTGTCTTGAGCCTGGCCAAGCGAGTAGCCTTGAGCCTGCGGCGCGGCGAAGGGGTAGCGCTCGCCCTGAGAGGCAAGTGGGTACACGACCAGCGGCGTCGGTCCGGCGGCCAGGGCGGACGCATTCAATTGATCAAGGCCGTGATGTTCAAAGCGTGTCAGCGCTCCCGCGCCCGTGCTGCTTGCGCCGCCCGGCAGCCACAAACCGTCAGCGGAGTAATGCGAGTAGATGACGCCAAGCGGGTCGTGCAGCAGATTCCGGGTCACGCCTTTTAGCACCAGAGTGGTCCCAAGTACGGAGTTCCAGCTTCCCGGCGAGATGGCGCCGGATGCGATCTGCGCGGCACATCCATCCGTCATGCCTGCGAAGATGGGCGTACCCGCAGGAAGCAGTGTCTGTACGGCAGAGTCTCTGCCAACTTCTCCGATCCGTTGTCCAGGCCGAACGACCTCCGGGAAGAGAGTTGTACGCAGCTGCAACCGATCATGGATTGCGACCGGCCAGGCCTGCCGCAGCAGGTCGTAGCCTGTCTTGAGACTGTTGCTCGAGTCGCTGGGCAGATATGTTCCCGCAAGGCGGCTGGTGACGAAGTCACTTTGATGAACGAGGCGTGCGCTCGAAGGTATGTCAGCATTGCGCGTCAGCCAAAGCAGTTTTGGCAGAGCCCAGGAAGGCTGCATGCGGTAGCTGAGCTGACTCCACAGGGCAGAACCAGCCTCTTGAACGTCCTGAGCCTCAGCCTGCGCGCGGCCGTCGTCGTACATCAGTCCGGCCGTGAGCGGACGGAGCTGCGGGTCCACCAGCAGGATGGTGCCGGAGGTGCCGCTGACGGCCATGCCCATCACCGATGTCTGAGCGCTGAGTTTTTGCATGACAGACCGGCTGCAAAGCACCGTAGCCTGCCACCAGTCTTCCGCTGACTGCTCATGCCGCTCTTCCTGGCGCATACTCCGCAGCGGCGCTGAGGCGGAGGCGGTGACCTCGCCCTGCGCGGTGACGGCCAGAACACGCACGCTCTGCGTGCCAAGATCGACTCCGAGATAGACCGGTTCGCTCATGCGAGACCGCCCAGGATCGTCCACTGCTCGACCGCGTGGGACCGGAGCGCACGGAAGGCATGGAAGCGGCGTTCAAGCCGCTGATGCGAGGGGGCAGCGGGGACGAAGATGCGTTCGGGTTTCACCAGATCGCGCGCGGCGTCCGCTACGGATAGGGCATTGCCGTTGATGTGGAGCGCGTAGAAATACGCCCCGCGCGCACCGATCTCGGCACCTTGCGCCCGCATGACAGGACGGCCGGTGCAGTCGGCGATTAGCTGACACCAGAGATCGCTGCGGGCGCCACCGCCGCAGACCCTGAGCTCCTGCGCAGACGTTTGGGCATTCAACGCACCTGAAGCTTCCAGACACTCGCGAACGACGAAGCTGAGTCCCTCGTACACGCTGAACGCCAGATCAGCCGGTGTAGTTGCCAGTGTCAGCCCGTGGAAGCTGCCGCGCGCCCGCGTGTCGAGAAAGGGCGCACGCTCTCCGGCTGGTGAGAGATATGGCAGGAAGAACGGTCCATGCATGGCCGGCGAGGTGCTTTCTGCAAGATCTTCCAGGTGTTCGATGCTTACGAGGAAAAACAGCTCGGCGGCCCAGTTGAGGACACCGCAGCCCGTCAGGGTCGGCATGGCAAGCAAATGTTGACTGTCGTGTAAGGCAAGCACCGTTCCCAGGGAAGTTTCGGGAAGCTCTGCCGCTGTGACGATCGACTCACTTGCGAGCGTCGTCCCCAGGATCACGCAGGATTGACCGTGGCTGACCGCACCTGCACCGTACGCCGTGGCAACAATGTCATACGGGGCCATGACCACCGGCAGATGAGGCGCAAGGCCGAGCTCGTGAGCTGCCGCCTCGCTCAAGGCAGCCATAGCGTACCGTCCGGTCACGATCGGCGGCAGCAGATGCGTGTATGCCGTGAGACCGGAGAGCGCGAGCAACTCCGGCGCGTAGGTGCCAGTCGACTGCTCCCCGAACGGATTGCAGCCATCCGACAGGTCGGCGACAAAGCGCCTCGTCAAACAGCTGTGGATCCAGCCGTTTGCACTAAGCATCCATCGGCTCTGCGCTAGTTGTTGAGGTTTGTAGCGCTCCAGCCAGCGCAGGATGGCAGAGGCGAGTCCGGCATACGGGACAGAGCCGCTGATGCGTTGTGCATGCTCTATGACGCCGGCTGCGTGCCAGTGCTCGATGAACTCCGCCGCACGGCCATCACACCAGAGGATTGCGTTGCCTGTCGGGCGGCCCGCTGCATCGACCAGCCAGCAGCCATCGCCCTGGGCCGTGATTGCGAT
>CAXUEE010000006.1:33852-36483 GCA_964249905.1 uncultured Acidobacteriaceae bacterium | reverse complement strand
GGGCTCTGCGCATCCGGCAGCCACCTCGCGCACCGTGGCTACGACAGCCTGCCAGACCTCTTCCATATCTTGCTCCGCCCAGCCTGGGTGCGGGGTGAGGATGCTGGCTGGCCGCCGAGCCACGGCGATCTCTTTGCCGGCCGCGTTGAAGAGCACGGCCTTGATCATGGATGTTCCGGCATCCACCGCGATCCACGCCATCGCTACTCTCCCGCCAGGCTCACGCGTGGCAGCGAGAGCGTCAAGGTCAAAAGCGCGCTGAGTAGATACAGTGCCGCAAACAACCACATGATGCCGGCAACGCCTATCGGGCGCAGCAGCAGACCGACCAGTGCCGGTCCGACCCAGACGCTTGCACCGGCGCCAAGGCTGAGCAGCGAAAGCGCCTCACCTTTGTGCTCAGGCGCCAGGCTGGGCATCAGTGCGGAGAGCGGGACATAGCCTGCAAGCGTTGCACCATAGAGCGCGCCCGCCAGCAGCGTCGCGGAGAAGCTGCGTGTGTGCATCGGTACATAGTAGAGCGCGAGAGTCGTCAAGGTGCAGCCCAGACCGCCAAAGAGGCCGACCGTTCTCTGCCAGCCGACGCGGTCGCCGATAAGACCGAAGAGCAGGTTCCAGACAATGTTCGAGGTGAAGATGACGCTCAGCAGCGTCAGCCACTGCGTCTGAGAGAAGCCAATGGTCTTCTGAAAGAACGCTGGCATGAAGACAAAGAAGCCGAACTCCGGTGCTGTATTGATGATGCGTACCAGGCATGCGACGCCGGTCTTGGGCCGCCGCCAGGCAAGCGCGAGGGACGCAAGCAGCGCCGCAAAGGGGCGCTCCTGCGTTGCAACCAGGCGACGTGCGCCGCGTGGCTCGCGCACCCCGAGCAGCAGCGTGGCCCCGCCCAGCAGGACCAAACCGGCCGCAATCCAGAAGGTGGCATACGCGCCCACCCGCGGCAGCGCGAAGCGGGCCAGCAGCGAGCCCAGCGTGGGAAGACCGCCCGTAAACGCGAACCAGAACCAACCCATCGCCGAGCTCAGCCGCTGCGGTGGCGCGACGATCGTGATCCAGACCAGAAAGCCAAAGGAGAACAGCGGGTACGCCAGCCCGCGTAGGCCGTAGGTGATCAGCACGGCTGTCCAGGTGGGCGCGTGCAGGCCGACCGTGAGAAAGAGCACCTGAAAGCCAAGCCATAAAGCGAGGCCCAGTGCGATGACACGCCGTGGACCCCACACCTCTGAGAGCGCGCCCGAGAGCCAGCCGGCCAGCGCCGCGAAGACGCCATAGACGGTGAACACGGCAGCCACCTGGCTTGGCGTCAGCCCGCGCTGCGTGAGGTACGGCGAAAGGTAGCCGGAGTCGACACCATCCCCGATCATGAAGAGAAGCACACCGGCAAAGCCCCAGGCCAGCGGCGCAGGTATACCCAGGCGATCCAGAAATCCTGGTTCGGCCGTGTCATCCTGCGCCGCTGAGTGATCTTCTGCATTCACTCCGATAACCTGTGTCCTACTGGCCATGATCACCTGACTGGGTCAGACAAGACAGAGCAATGGAAGGGCAGGAGGCGAACCTCCCGACCGTATCAGAATGTCAGCTTGAGCGCTGCCTGCTGCACTCTCGGAGCGATTGGACCGACGCTTGTAATCTGACCGAAGCTGCTGCCGCTGGAGACGTCGGAGTTCGGATTGGCGAAGTTGGGATGATTGAACGTGTTGAAAGTCTCCCATCGAAACTGCAGGTTGGCGTGCTCAGGAAGAGCAAAGTTTTTGATGAAGCCGATGTCGGCGCTGTTGATCCCAGGCCCTTGAAAGGCGTTCCGTGGCGTGTTGCCAAAGGTGCCTGGAAAATTCGGGGCAAAGGCGGCTGTATTGAAGTATTGGTTGAGGGAGTGCTTTCCGCTTCCCTGGTGCAGACCAAAGGCCGATCCTGGTCCGTAGCCAGGCGCAAAGTTTGCGCGGTCTCCGCCCTGGTCTGAGGCTGAGTTGTTCTGGCCATCGGTAATCGTGAACGGATACCCGGATTCCAGCGTGTAGATGCCGGAGATCTCCCATCCACCCAGACCCTCTCGCAGCAGTACACTGTGTCCCATCAACAGCGGCGTCGTGTATACGAAGTTAGTCACCGAGACGATGGGTACATTGAAGTCCGACTTACCGAAGTTGAAGCGGATGTTGAACGGATCGGCAAGATTCCGCCCGCCGGAGGCGCCTGCGTTTGCTGAGAACGTGTCCTCAGTTCGGGACCAGGTGAAGCTCTCTTGGAACTGCAAGTTATGACTGAGCCGCTTTTCAACGCTCAACTGGAGAGCGTTGTACCTCGCTGTGCCGAGACTGCCATTCTCGATGATGCTCGAGAATGCCGGGTAGGTCGTGCGCGCGCCGCTGAGCGCAGCGTTGGTCGGGTTGTAGATGCCAGGGTTGAGGTCTATGGGCAGCAGTTGGTGGTAGGACTGGCTGCCGACATAAGCAAGATGCAGCGCGAAGTCGCGTCCGAACTGCTGTTCGACCGAAGCGTTCCAACTCTGCGTGATGCCTACGCGGAAGTTGCGGTTGAACACTGCGCCGACGCCAACCGGTCCTGCAGGAAAGGTCGCGGTGGAGGGTGGGTTGGTGTTGGCGCTGGCAAAGGGCGGGAATGGGT
>CAXUEE010000006.1:29497-33842 GCA_964249905.1 uncultured Acidobacteriaceae bacterium | reverse complement strand
CGTCAGCGGTGTGGTTATAGGCGGAGTAGAGCAGCGGCGAAAAGAAGATGCCGAACGCTGCACGGAAGGCCGTCTTGGGCAGCGACGCCGGCTGCCAGGCGATGCCGACACGCGGTCCAAACTGGCGATAGTCATGCGGCTGCAACGATGCGTCCACGCCTGGATCGCCGGGGAAGACAAGTCCGGTCGGCGCGTTCGGGTAGCGGGTGCTATGCTCGCCAGGGATGAAGGCGGCTCCGCGGCCATTCTTCACACTCGGTGCCAGGTTTGGCTCCCACCGCACACCTGCCGTGATGGTGAGGTTGCGCCCGGGGCGATACGCATCCTGAGCGTAGATGCCCAGTACGATGCCGGTCTCATTCTGCGTTTCGCCGGCGCCCTGGAAGAAGTTGCTGGCTTCTCCGAGCAGGAAGTCCGCGAGACCGAAACCGGTGTACTGCCCGTTGAAGCCGATGGCCGCATTCTGTGGGTAGGCTGAGATTTCATTGGCGAACTGATGCAGCGCTGTCTCGCCCAGGGTGAGCGTGTGCTTGGTAAAGATCTTGGAGTAATCATCGTTGATCGTCCAGGTTCGACGGTTCTCGCGATTGGGCGAGGAATACGGCTGACCAAAGCCGTTGCTCACCGATACGCCGCCCTCCGGGTAGCACGTTCCCGGGGGGTCCGAGACTGCGATGAACTGAGACAGACACTCCGGCGTGCCGTCCTTGTTGCTGACCTGCGACGCCGAAAAGAAATCGTTCTCGAGATATGCGCCTGAAAGCACATTCACGGACGACGGTGAGATGGTCCATGTGTGCGTAACGAGCTCGTTGTAAAAGTGACCCGTGTAGCCCAGCGTGTTCGTCAGCACGTTGCCGTTGATGGTGCCCTGCGGCTCGTTGACGAACTCGAGAAAGTTACGTACGGTGAGCCGCTGATGGGCACCCTGCTCGTAGTCCAGGCGGCCGGTGAACTCGCGATAGGTGTAGGTCTCGTTGGGTCCGGCAAAGGTGACCTGGCCGGTTGCCGGAACGGTACCGAGCGGCAGGTTCTGTGAGAACGCGACCGCCGCCGGGTTGAGCAGGGCCGGATTGACCTGGTTGGGCTTGCCGTTGATGGTCTGGAAAGGTCCACCGAGCGTCTTGGGCACCGCGCTGAAGTCGCCGGCGAGGAAGGCAGCAGTCGGCGTGAAGGTGGTGTTGGTGCCGGTCGACGTGCTTGCATTGGTCTGCTGATAGTTGAAGAAGAAGAATAGCTTGTCTTTCAACACCGGGCCGCCCAGGTAGCCGCCGAACTGATTGCGCTTGAGCGGGTCTACGGCGTGGCTGAAGTAGTTGCCCGCGTTCAGGTCGTTGTTGCGCAGGAACTCGAACAAGCCGCCGTGGAATTGATTGGTGCCGGACTTTGTCTGGATCGTGACCACCGCGCCGGGAGCAAACCCATACTGCGCGTCGAAGTTGTTGGTGATGACGCGAAACTCCTGCGTGGCGTCGGCGTTAGGAAATGGCGCCGCCAGCAGCAGGTACGTATCCAGATTCTGCACGCCATCGAGCAGGTAGTACGTGCTGCCCTGGCGGCCGCCGTTGGCCGAGGCGCCCGTCTCATCCGGGAAGGCATTTGTCGTCTGCAGCGAGCCGGAGCCGTTTGGAGCGTTCAACACGTTGGTGATACCTGGGGACAGGAGCACCAGGCTCGCCGGGTCGCGCCCATTGAGCGGGAGTTCCTTGATCGCATGCTCGCCGACCAGGTTGCTGAGCTGCGCGGTGCTCTGATCGATCAGTTCTCCGTCCGCGCTGACCGTTACAGTGTCGCTGGTTGAGCCTACCTGGAGCACAGCTTTCAGGGTCGCGGCCTGGCCGACGGTCAGGACCAGGCCGTCCTGCTTGCTGGTTGTGAACCCAACCTTGGACACGGTCACCGAGTAGCTCCCGGGTTGCAGCGCCGGCAGCGTGTAGGTGCCATCTCCGGTGCTGACGACTCTGGTCACCTGGCCTGTACCCGTGTTGGTGGCCGCAACGCCAGCACCGAAGATGGCGGCGCCGCTGCTGTCAGTGACGGTGCCGGTCAGCGTCGAAGCGGCGATCTGCGCGGCCATGGGCTGAACTGCCGCAGCCAGAAGGAGAGAACCGGCAGCGGCGGAGATACCGCTCCTCAGAGCGGCGGACAGTACGGAATGGCGAGGATGCATGTAGGAAAGACCTCCGAAAAACGTAAGCAGTGCAAAGCGACGGGCTGATGATGCAAAAAAGTCTGGGGCACAAACGAAAAGAGGCCGCCCCAGTACCCGCGAAGCATCCGCGAGCATTGGGGCGGCCTCTAATCTCTGCCGCTGCAA
Source organism: uncultured Acidobacteriaceae bacterium (assembly GCA_964249905.1). Taxonomy (GTDB): domain Bacteria; phylum Acidobacteriota; class Terriglobia; order Terriglobales; family Acidobacteriaceae; genus Edaphobacter. Next base: position 31,525 of record CAXUEE010000006.1, on the reverse strand, counting down.
CCAGAACAGTGCCATTCTCAAGGTGAACTTGTCAAGCAATATCTTTTTGGGGCTCTGGCTCGCCGACCGGCGTTCACTCTCCGCAGACCTGTTGACGCATCCTGCGGCGCTGTTGACGCGTCGTGCAGACCTGCTAGAGTGCTCTTCAAGATGAACAGCACACAGGAACGTCCACGAACCCGCATGGGTCACTTCAACTCCAGTGAGAGCAACGGCGTCCTACCTGCTTCAGGTGACACTCCGTCAGGCGGTGTGCTCGCGAACTGTCCCATCATTGCAGCGGTCAACTCGCCTGAGACCTTCCCCATCGCACTGAGCAGCCCCTGCCGCGCCATTTACATCTTGACGGGCAATCCGCTCTCCTTGCCGGAGATGCTGGCGCAGGCAAGGGAACATGACAAGCTCTGCATGGTGAACATCGACTTTCTGGACGGTCTCTCGCGCGACCGGTTTGCGGTCGAGTTCCTGGCCAGAAACGGGGTATCCGGGATCGTCTCCACGCACTATGAGGTGCTCAAAGCCGCGCACGGCCTTGGGCTGATCACGGTACAGCGTACGTTTGGTATCGATTCAGCTGCGGTGATCGCGGCACGCAAGAGCCTGGCGAAGTTCGTCCCGGATCTCATGGAGGTCCTGCCGGCGATGGCCGCCCCCAAAATCGCACGCCGTCTGATGATGGAGCATCCTTTGCTCGGCATTATCGGCGGCGGCCTCATCGACACAGTACGGGAGATCGAGGACCTGCTGGCCGCCGGCATACGCTCCGTGTCCATCAGCAACCCGCAACTGTGGCTCATCTAGGTGCCCGCACATTCAAGCGCACTGCCGCCGCCGCGTGCGCGTTACCGCGGGTGATCCGTCCGGGCGGCGATCGGCATGGGTGCCCACGCCGCAGCCCAGCGCGAGGGCTTCGGACCCATGACGAAGCTCAGCGAAGCGCCTTGCATGATCTCTCGGTATGACACGTAGGGTCGATCAAGCGCGCGGCCGTTCAACCGAGCGGATTGTATGTAAACGTTCCGTGCTGAGTTTTTCTCCGCCCTCACCGAGAACGTCTTCCCGTTCGCCAGCCGCAGAGACATTTGCCGGTACATCGGACTGCCGATCATGTAATCGCTTGAGGCTGGATTGACTGGGTACAGTCCGAGTGCGGTGAAAAGGTACCAGGCGGACATCTGTCCGCAGTCATCATCGCCATCTAGGCCCGCCGGACTGTCGGCATACTCAGCCGCTGCAATCTCCCGCACCCTGGCCTGCGTCTTCCATGGCTCGCCGCTGAAATCATAGAGGTACCCGTAGTGATGGCTGGGCTCGTTGCTGTGCACATTGTGCCCGCCGCTGAAGTGCTCATCGAGTTTGCGGTTGAAGTTGTCGCGGCCGTCCATCAGCTTGAGCAGGCCTCCCATATCCTGCATCACCGCCCACGTGTACACCCATGCCGTGCCTTCGGTCCAGCCATCCCTGGGGTCTGCCCAGGCGCCGTCAGAGAGCTTGCCCTGCATCAGCCCCGTCGCAGGATTGAAGAGAAGCTTGTAAGCCTGAGAGCGCTCCAGAAAAGCTTGGTAGTCAGCGTCTTTATGAAGCGCCTTTGCCACCTGCGCGACACACCAGTCGTCATAGGCATCTTCAAGCGTGCTTGACGCGGCCTCCGCGGTCTTATCGACGGGGATGTAGCCCAGCATCTTCGAGTAGGTCAGGCCGGCTCGCGCTTCATAGGGCGTATGTGGTTCACGATCAGACCACCTCCGCGTCGTGTCCCCGTCCGGCGGTACGGTCGCATCCTTCAGGACGGCCGCCCATGCGGTCTCGTAGTCAAAGCCGTGAAAGCCCTTGGTGATCGCCTCCGCAACGAGCGAGTCCGCATGCGTCGCGATCATGATGTTCGTGTAGGAAGGATTCGGCCACTTCGGCATCCACCCGCCCTCAAGGAAATCCGCGAGCAGCGCGCGGATCATGCCGTCGATGCGTTCCGGCGCGACCAGCGTCAAGAGGCTGTTCTCCGCACGGAAGGTATCCCAGATGGAGAAG
>CAXUEE010000006.1:26097-29487 GCA_964249905.1 uncultured Acidobacteriaceae bacterium | reverse complement strand
ATGGAGAAGTCCGTGTACGCTTCACCATTGTGGATGTGATCGTCGAAGGCGCTGTAGTAGCGGCCATCTTCTGAGAACTGCCGCGGAAAAAGCAGCGCGTGATAGAGGCTTGTGTAGACGATCTGCCGCTGCTCCGGAGTGGCGCCGTCCACCTGCAGCAGCGACAGCTTCTGGTTCCAGAGAGCGCGCAGCTTACTCTCTGTCTGCTCGAAGTCCCAGGCAGGCAACTCGTCATTCAGGTTGGCCCGCGCCTGGTCCACACTGATGAAGGATGTCCCGACCTGCACTTCGACGATGTTCGCGGCATCGGGCGCAAACTCCGCATAGGCGCCGTGTGCGTCTGCCGCGGCTGCACCATAGACATTGCCTTGTCGATACGCTTTGCGAAAGCGAACGACAAAATATCCGCGGAAGTGAGGCAGACCAAGCGGTCCAAGATTGTGGTCCATGCGGTCGGCGTCAAATCCCGTCAGCTCATGCGTCTGCGGATCGAACGACGCGGCACCCGAAGCACCGGGCCGGGATGCCTCCACCAAAACACGTGCGGTCTCACCTTTGGGAAAGGTAAAACGCATATAGCCGCAGCGTGCCGTCGCCGTCATTTCAGCGTGGATGCGGCGTCCATCTGCGGTTTGTAACCAGACCGAGTACGCATAGGGGTGTGCTGTCTCGTCTGCATGGCTAAAGCGAAGCTGCCGTGCGGATGGAGCGATCTGGAGCGAGCCGACCTCAGGCATCACTGTGAGATAGCCATAGTCGCCCATCCAGATTGCGGGCTGGTGCGTCGCCATCAGGCCTGAGATTGCAGGGTCGGCGTAGTTGTAGGAGACCGTGCCTACGCTGTTTTGGCGCGTCTGCGGCGTCCAGTTGGTCATCCCGAACGGCTCGGTGACAAAGGGCATGGTTCCCCCATAACCGATCGGCCCGGAGCCGGTGCCGATGAACGAGTTGACGCTATCCACTTGGTCCGCAGATGCCACGGCACACGCCGCGCCGGCGCACGCGGCGAACAACACGATCGAGCGGCAAAGCGCGCGGCGCTTATGCCCTTTGTGCATCATCCAAATGCCCATCCAGGACCTCATCCATCCACAGCACACGCGTATCAAAAGGCTACCGGCTCTCTATATGCGCCTGCAGCACGGCTACGCCATGCGCAGGCAACGTAAGTGCTTGACCAGTGATCTTCATCGAGCGGATCAGACTGATCGCCTGGAACGTCTGCGGGAGCTGCACGGTCGCGGCAGAGGTATTGTGATTGAGCAGAATGAGCACGTCATGCGCTCCGCGTCGCACACAGACCTCAACCCCTTGCGGCATGTCCGGCAGCATGGGACGCACGCCGCTCTCAGCCAGAAAGTAAGCGGTCACGGCACGCAGCGAGACGCCGTCCAGGTACGCGCCCACGTAGGTGATAGACCCTTTGCCGACGGTGCGGGTCACGATTGCCGGCTGTCCGTCAAGCCAGCCATTACTCGCGCCGTAGGTTGCAAGTACACGTACATCGGCTGCTTTCAGGGCCAGTGTTTCAGCCCAGATGTTAGCCTCGCCGTTGGCTGGTCCCTGCCGCCCTTGCAGTTGAACGGGCACAGCATGATCAAGCGCGTAGAACTGCGTCACCGTGGCCCCGAGCGCCGCGGCGAGCGGTCCCGGCTGCTGCTGCTGATTGAGACCATCATCCGCGTTCTTCATGCCGGAGCGAGGCCCCAGCAAGAGATGTCCGCCAGCGCGTACATACGCCAGTAAACGATCCGCAGTTTGCTGCGGCAGCACGTTCAACGCAGGCGCGACGACTGCCTTGTAGTGCTCGAGCGCTGCACTTGTGCTTATGATGTCCATCCCCTGCGACTCTTCGCGCAAAGGCCGATAGAACGCCACCATCTCCCCAACGGGATCAAACTCCTGGCTGTGCCTCTGGAAGTCAATCGCCCAGCGTGAGTCGAAATCATTCAGCAGCGCAACCTGAGAGACGGGAGACGTGCCGGCCAGAGCCGGCCCTGCCTCCTCAAACTCCTGTCCGATCTGCTGCACCTCCGCGTACACCGGGGCCGGCTCGCTATTCGCTCCGACCAGAACGCCGTGGTACTCCTCCTGCCCATTCAGCGCGGCGCGCCACTGCCAATACTCCACCGCATCCGCCCCATGCCCAACGGCCTGCCAGGCCAGCTCCCGCGTTTGACCTTTGGCCAGGGCAGTGTTGGTCTTGCGCCAGTTGACAAAGGCCGGTTCGGTCTCCATGACCCAGAAGTTCTTCTGTTTATAGCCCCGCGTCAGGTCGTGGCGGGCACCATTGTCAGCCCAGTCCACCTCATCGGCATCGATGTAGTCGTCCCAGGCAGCCAGATCGAGACCGGCATGTTCCTTATAGGCGTCGAAGCCATCGAACCAGCCCATGGTGTTGGTCGTGATGAACTGCCGCGCATCCGCATGGGCGCGAATCGCCGTGACCTGATTCTGTGTGAAGCTGGCCCATGTCTCGGTTGTGAAACGTTTCCAATCCAGAAGAAGAGCTGGATTCTCCTGACGGTCGTGCACCGGGATCTGATCGAAGCTGTTGTATGTCTGCGACCAGTAGGACGTCCACCAGCGTTGATTTAACTGATCGATCGTTCCATACTTCTGCTGCAGCCAGGCATGAAACTGTGCTTTCGCCTCGGGGCCAAAGGATGGCGCGCCGATCTCATTGTCGATCTGCCAGCCGACCACGTCCGGATGATGGCCGTAGCGCTCTGCCATGCGGTCGGCCACGTCGCGTGCCAGTTCGCGATACTTCGCATCCGCAAAGGAGCCCTGCTGCCGGTTTCCATGCTCATCGCGTACACCGAGGTTCGACACGCGCAGGGTCTGCGGGTAGGTCTGGGTCAACCACGCCGGAGGTGCCGCGGTCGGCGTTCCCAGCACGACCACGATGTGGTGCCGCTGTGCTGCCGCGATCGCGCGGTCCAGCCACTCCCAATGCCACTCGCCTTCTCGGGGTTGCATCGTGCTCCAGGCAAACTCGCCCACGCGCACTAGGTGGATATGCGCTGCCTCCATACGGGCGAGATCCGGCTCCCACTGCGCTTCGGGCCACTGCTCCGGATACCAGGCCGCACCAAGTAGAACCGAAGGCGTACTGGGCGAGCTCACGTCTTGTGCTTGGCCAGCATGTTCTCCGGCGATGCCGGCCAGCATGATGCCAGCCAGAAGCTTTACCAATCGCGTGGCTTTACTCTGCATGTTAAATCTCCTGTGTCACTCCATGACCGTATGCACCGGAGGCTGCGACGTTCCGATCTTTCGCTCGCTGTTCGGCTCAACGCGCTTTTCGTGCGGTGCAGAGAAAGCCTTGGAAAAGCGAAAACCGCCAGCGCAAAGCGGGAGCTCGCGCGCAGAGCCGGCGGGGTGGTT
>CAXUEE010000006.1:23621-26087 GCA_964249905.1 uncultured Acidobacteriaceae bacterium | reverse complement strand
TGCTCATCGCGAGAGATCTCGCGATGAGCAGGCGGTCTCTTTTCTCTGCCGCGCCAGACGATCCTCGTATAGGCAATGAGGATTGTCAAGCAATGAGGAAGCATCTATCGGCGGATTTGTTGTTTGTGCTCAGGCGCACGCCATGAGCATGAGACGCATACCTGACGGCAGCAAGCCTTATGAAGGCGGCCCCGCCGATGCGATTGCCTTCAAGTCTCGGAAGAGCGGCCGCAGGTCGGTCAGGCCGTCCGTGCCGGCTCCAAAGGCGAAGTAAAGACGCTGGTAGTATTGATAGAGGCGCTCATAGATGGCCGCGGCGGCAGGGTCCTGAGCGTAGGTCCGATTGGGCAGGCAGAGGACGTCTTGCGCGGCCGTAATGCGATCATCCGCACCGGAGAAGGTACCCGCCGCGAGCAGAGCGAAGATGCCGGAACCAAGGCTGGTCGGTACACCATCCGGTACAAGCACCGGCTTGTTCAAGACGTTCGCGTAGACCTGGTTCAGTACCGGGTTATTCTGCGGGATGCCGCCGGCGTTGATCACGCGGTCGATCGGCACGCCGTGCTCGGCCATTCGCTCAAAGATTATGCGCGTATGAAATGCTGTGCCCTCGATGGCGGAAAAAAGCTCATCCTACGCGGTATGCAGCAGATTCCAGCCGATGGTTACCCCGGCAACATCTGCGTTGACCAGTACGGTACGATCGCCGTTGTCCCAGGTCAGGCGCAGCAGGCCGGTCTGTCCGGTGCGGTACTGTTCCAACCCGGTGGCGAGCTCGGCCACACTCTTGCCGGCACGGCGGGCGATGGCCTCAAAAAGATCGCCGGTGGCTGAAAGTCCAGCTTCAATCCCGGTCAGCTCGGGATGCACGCTGCCGGGAACAACGCCGCAGACGCCCGATATCAAAGTTGTGGCAGGTTGCATGGCGATGATGCAGGTGGAGGTGCCGACGACGTTGACGACATCACCGGTGCGGTACCCGGCCCCAATCGCGTCCCAGTGGGCGTCAAAGGCGCCAACCGGTACGGGAATGCCCGGCATCAGGCCAAGCCGCTCAGCCCATTTCTCAGAGAGGTAGCCTGCAAGATGATTGGAGGTAAGGTAGTCGCCCTCGAGACTAACAATGACAACGTCAAAGAGCGGGTCTATCTTTGATAAGAAGCTCTGGGGCGGAAAGCCGTTCCACTGCTTGTTCCAGAGCCACTTGTGACCCATTGCGCAGACGCTTCGCTTTGCTTGTTTTGGATCTGTTATGCCGCAAAGCGTTGCGGCCACCATATCGCAGTGCTCAAAGGCGCTCGTATAGCGGCTGCGCTCGTCTGGATTGTGCCGCAGCCAGTGCAGGAGCTTGGCGAAGCCCCACTCGTGAGAATAGACGCCGCCGCACCAGGCGATGGCCTCGATGCCTTCGCGGTAAGCTAACTCGGTGATCTCCTGAGCTTCGCGTTGAGCGCGATGATCGCACCAGAGGTAATACTCGCTGAGCGGCTGCATCGCTGCGACGACCGGGACGACGCTGGAGCCGGTTGTATCGAGAGCGATAGCCCGTATGTCGCGCGGTGCGACGCGGGTCTCCGCAACCACCCTACGCACCGCTTGGGAAAGCGCGCACATGTGATCCTCATGCGCCTGCGTGGCATAGTCCGGATTATCCTTGCTGCGGTGCAGCGGGTAGGGGCTGCTCGCGGTTCCAAGGCGCCCGGTCTCACTGCTGAGCAGCGTCACACGCACGCTCAATGTTCCAAAATCCACACCTGCGACAATCATGAGACCTCTTTAGCGATCATGTCAGCGCGACCCGAACGCGCTCTTGCGCATCCGCTTGTCTGTAAGTCGCGGACGTGCCGTGCTTGCGAAAATAGTGCCGCTCCTGGAGCTTAGAAGAGATGCAGGGAACATGTGCGTCGATACACATGGTCTGCCAGGCCATCTGCGCAACGCGTTCCAGAATGAGTGCATGACGAACGGCATAGGCGGCAGTCGCACCCCAGCAGAAGGGTGCGTGGCTCCGAACGAGAACCCCCGGCATGGCAAGAGCGTCCCTGCCTTCGGAATTCGTGTGATCGCGCGTCCTGTGTTCAGCTCATAGTCGCTGCCGAGTTCCTCGTCTGTAAGCTCGTCCGTGACAGGAATCGTGCCGTAGAAATAGTCGGCATGCGTGGTTCCAAGGGCTGGAATCTCGAGGCCTATCTGACTCTAGGTCGTGGCAAAGCTCGAATGCGTGTGCACGACTGCGCCGATGGCAGGAAAGCTGCGGTACAGGTGCAGATGCGTCTGAAGATCAGACGATGGCCGTAACGAACCGGGCGCGGCCTTCCCGTCAAGATCGCAGACAACAAGGTTGTCCGTGGTCAACGCGGAGTAGTCCACGCCGCTGGGTTTGATGATCACCGTGCCGCTCTTGCGCTCAATGGCGCTTGCGTTGCCAAAGGTCAGAAAGGCCAATCCGGTTGCATACAACTCCTG
>CAXUEE010000006.1:22835-23611 GCA_964249905.1 uncultured Acidobacteriaceae bacterium | reverse complement strand
GCTTTAGAGCTTGAATGCCGTTCTGACTCATAAGCTCCTTCCGCTGCTCTAGTTCGGGTTGATTGCGATACCGGTAGGCTGGTGCAGGCCGGAACCGGTGAAGGCTGTCGAGCTGGATGAAACAGCGGCGCCGCTGCTGGTGAACTCAGACAGGGTTGAGTTACCGTTGTTGCCGAGCCATATTGCTTGAGCCGGGTGAGACCGTTTGGCGTGCCCACCTAGAGGTTTCCTTGATTGTCTTAAAACAGGGCGCTGATGTGGTTGTCGGGAAGGTACTCCGGCGATCGAAACCAGCGGAACGTGCCGTCCTTGAAACGCAGTAAACCGCTGCCGTAGCTGCCGATCCAGATGCTGCCGTCCGAGCCTTACAGAATCACGCTTACGTGCAGATGATCTCGCGAAGCGAGGCCCGGCACCGCAACCCGGCTCTTGAGGCGGAACGGGTTGAGTGCCGCCGGTCCCGCGTCTGGCGCCTGGGCGCGCAAGACGCGAAGCGACGCCTGGTTCCGATCCAGATAGAGCCGCTACGGTCGACCTGGACCGCGCCGACGACGGCGTCATCTGAAGCCAACGGCGGAGCGTACGTATGCACGCCCCGCGGCCCGATCGTCAGCAGACCCGATCCGCCGACATAGAGCACACCATTCCCGCCCAGGCGGATGGTGTAGACGTTCATCTGCGGTACGCCGCCGGTTCCATCGACGCGGGTGAACAAAGGGGGCCCCGACGCGTGCAACGATGCTCGAAAGAGCCCATGATCCGTGTCAACCCAGAGG
>CAXUEE010000006.1:20828-22825 GCA_964249905.1 uncultured Acidobacteriaceae bacterium | reverse complement strand
CTGCACGAGGATGGCACGCACAAACGGATTGGTAAGCCCATCCGCGTTGCCGTAGCTGGTGAACGTCCCGTGACGATGACGGATCAGACCGCCGCCTTCAGTGCCGATCCAGAGCGTGCCCTTCCCATCCACCGCCAGGGACCAAACGCTGTCATCGGCGAAGGCTTTCTCGATGGCATGATTGAAGCGGACAAAGCGGTCTCCATCAAAGCGCACCAGGCCACCGCTGGTGCCGATCCATAGGTACCCGTCAGGAGTCTGAGCGAGCGCCTGCACGGTCGATTGCGGCAAGCCGTCCTGCGCCTGCCAGAGACGCCGATCGAACTGCTCTGTCCGGCCCTGGCACAGCAGGCTCTGCGCGCTGAAGCCCAGGGCCAGTGCGGCAAGCGTAAGCCATACGATCTCGATTAGGGACGTTCGAGCGCGATGCGTCCTGGGGCTTCTAAATGGCTTCGCCGCGGTCAAGAAGCTGGTCAATACCGGCACGGGTTTTCAGCCTGGTCCCGCCCTGCCGCAAGGCGCCGTCCTGCCTGCAGCCGAGATCAACACGATCGCCGACATCCTCGCAAGCTGCATCAACTGCCAGTGGCAGCACGGCTGCATCCGCTCCATGTGGCGTCCTGTTCAACGCAGCAGGCTCCGGCCAGACCGCGCCCGCTAACACCGTCGAGGCTGCGCTTGCCATCGCGCAGCATCCTGGTCTCGCACCGGCTATGTCTACAGCGCTCTTCGGTCTGATCACGCCGGCTGCGCCCTTTCAGCCCACACTCCCGCATGCTCCAAACGCCTGGACGCTGGCTATTCAGTATGTTGGCGGGGGCCTCGGGTCGCCGCAGGCCATCGCAGCGGACCGGCAGGGAAACCTCTGGATTGCGAACAAAAGCAACAACACACTGACCAAGCTGAACTCCGCGGGTGCGCCGCAGACCGGCGCCGGCGGCTTGACTGCGGGCTCGCTGAACGCGCCCGCTGCTGTGGCGATCGATGTCAATGGCAACGCATGGGTCGCGAACAGCGGCAATGGAACAGTGTCCGAGATCAGCAGTAATGGCGCCAGTGGAGCGGCCTTCAGCGGCGGCGGCCTGAACGTACCGTCATCGGATCGTATCGATCAGATATGGATCAGCAGCCCGAAAGGAGTCTGGTCGATTGATCGCTTGGCGCTCCTGGCCGCGGCGGATACAGGCAGCTTCGGTTCACCTGTACGCCGCACCATCCGCATCGGTCAGAACCGATGTCAAGATATGGGCCGAGCGCGGCAAAGCCGGTCTCCTCGTGGAACTCGCGTTGAGCAGCTGAGAGAGCCTTCTCATCACTCTCAAACTCACCCTTAGGTAGCGTCCAGGCGCGCTCGTTTCTTTTCGCCCAGAACGGGCCGCCCGGATGCACCAGGAACACCTCAACTGAGTTACCGTTCTTCCGAAACATGAGCAGGCCAGCACTTTGCTTTGATCGCTTCTTCATGGGAGTCCTACCCGTCGTCAACTTACCAGACTGGTGTTTCTCGATGCGAATCGCTTCGGGCAAGTGCTTGATAAGTGCGTTGACCTGCTGGCGGTAGTTGAGAATCAACTCCGCTCTAGGGCGACAGAGTAGCATCGAACGTCGTTGCCCTCTCCTGCGATGCTCGATAAGGAATATACGACCGATCACAATCCATTCCGCAAAGGAATGCTGCGTTACTCGCAAGTTCTTTGTGGGGTTCAGTACACGTGCAAGCACTCGACCGTGCGGCATCGTCATCCTGCCGGATCGCACAACCGGTTTCGTGATGGTTCAATTTTTCGGATTACGGCTGAACTCCGCAGGGCAATTCAGGGGACCGTTGACTGGATTGCAACGCGCAGTACCCTGGCCAGGAAGGATTACAACAAAATTGCCGGGCCAGCGCGCGGCTTCGTTGACTGGGTAGTCTGTGCTGAGCAGTTGAGCACCGCTGGCGATGATGGCATCGCGAGTGGAAGTGTCGTTGGTCCGAGCCTGTTTGGTGTCAGAAT
>CAXUEE010000006.1:9471-20818 GCA_964249905.1 uncultured Acidobacteriaceae bacterium | reverse complement strand
AATCGGTACGGGCGCGGACGAGGTAGCCCTGGCGAACGAGCATGGCGATGTCGGCTGCGGGGTCGTCATTGCGCTCCAAGAAGGCGGCGTCGGGCTGACCGGGTTCGGCGTTGGTGAACAGGACGCGGCCGCGCAGCGAGGGATGGCCTTCGAGGTATACGGGACCGACAGGGCGCTGGTCGAGGAGGAACACGACCTTGCCGCGAGCGCTTTCCAGGGTGGGCCAATTGCCGGCGAGAACAGCGGCGTTGAGCGTGGGATAGCTGCCGCGGATGTCGTCGGGTGTGATGATCTCGGAGGGTGAGAAGACGGAGCGGATTTCGGAGTCGAGGGCGTCGAAGGTGCTGGAGGTAAAAGGTTCGGGCTCGGTGAGTTTGAGGCGCGGCGAGGAGCCCTGCTTGGTTTCTACGAGGATGAAGATGGGAACGTGGCTGGGGTGGGCGCGGGACCAGTCGCGCACCTGTTGCAGGCATGCAGTGAAGGGTTGGCAGGAACTGCGGTAGTCGACATCCTGGACGTGCATGACCTTAAAGCCGGGCTTGTCCATCAGGTGATTGGGGTCGAAAGGCGGATCTGGTGGCAGGCCTGCGGCGGCAGCGGTGACGGGGCCGGAGGGGTGAGCGTAGCGGCCGCCTTGCGTGTCGGCGAAGATGTCGAGTTCGATCTGGCGAACGCCGGCGTCAAACTGCACGGGGAGGGGGGGGGGTTGGTAGTCGAGGGCCTGATAGGCGTCGGCGTATTTGGCTTGCCAGATCTTGGACTCGTTCGGCGCGATGCCAGCGTGGTAGCTGTTGTGTGTGCCGATGACCTGAATTTGGTTGAGCTTGAGGGCGACGTCAGGGGTCTGAGCGAAGGTGAGGATCGGGGCGGTATAGAGGAGCATCGGAAGCAGAAGACGCGATTGCAACAAGGGAGAACTCTCCTGGAGAGCGGCTTTCACGTGCGATAGGGTTTGCTGTAGTGGGTGGACCAGTCGACAAGGCTCGCGTTCATGAAACGCCACGTGGTGCGCCGGGTATCGATCTCGAGCAACATGTAGGCGTTGGGGTCGTAGCGGGTAGCGGCCATGACGTAGTGCTGTGGGCCGTAGGTATGGGCGAAATCGATCCACTTGTGCATGTGGCCGGAGACGACAAGCTGGATGGTCTCCTGATGCTTGCGCAGCAGAGGCAAGAGTCCATAGTCGGCCAACTCGGTGGGTGCGTCCTGGATCAGAGGGTAGTGGATAAAGACGAAGGTAGGGCGACGTTGTTCAAGCTGAGCCTCGAACCAGTGGAGCTGGGTTTCGCCGAGGGAGCCGATGTTCGGGTTGAAGTCTGCGGCGGTGCGGTCTTGGGTGCTGCCGAGGAAGTTATTGAGGTGGATAAAGCGGAAGCCTTTGTAGTCAAAGCTGGAGTAGGGCTCCGCGTTGAACTTGGCGGCGAAGAGGCGGTGGCTCATCTCGCGGGAGATGTTGCGCACGTCGTAGTCGTGGTTGCCGAAGCCGAGGTGGACCGGCATGCGGAAGCCGTCGGTGATGCTTTTGGCCTTGTCGAGGCGCGTGGTGTTTTTGAAGTAAAAGTCGTAGTCGGGCGAGGGATAGTTGTGAAAGTAGTCGCCGATCAGGAAGACCTGCTCGATGGCAGGGTGAAGGGAGTTGATGAGGTCGCGGGCGGCTGTGAGGCGCGGAGTGGTGACGAGGATGGATTCATTGTCTTCGACGCCGTTTTCGGAGCCGGGCCTATAGAAGGTGTCGATGATGTGAGGGTCGGCGATCAGGGCGATGTAGAAGGTGTGCGGGGAGGCGGAGGAGCGGGCCTGCTCGGCCCAGAGTTGCCGAGTGAGCAGGCTGCCGAGCGAAGCGGAGGCAAGGGTGTTGAAGCGGCGACGATTCATGAGGAGAGGATTTTGCAATTAGAAGAGGATCTTTCCGGCGAACTGCAGAATACGTGGAGAAAAAGTAGAGCCCGCGGCTACCACACCGAAGCCGCCGGCGCCGCTTGAGACGTTGCTGGTAGGAAAGCCGTAATCTGTTACGTTGAAGACGTTGAAAGCCTCTACCCGGAAATCGAACTTCACGTTTTCCGGATAGAGATCGAACTGCTTATGCAGGCCGACGTCCGTGTTGTAGTAAGGATCAAAGCGAACGGAATTGCGGCCGGCGTTGCCATAGGGCTGGTTGACCGTGGGCAGGCTAAAGTTAGCGATATTCAAGGAGAAGAGATCCTGATTGCCGCCGAATTTAGTGCGTTGCGCTTTGGGAAGGACGGCATTGCCCGGAAGTTGATTAGGCCGCTGCACGAGTAGGGGGCTGACCTGCTGAAAGCTGTTGGGTGAATAGTAGACATTGACCGGAAGGCCGCTGTTGATGTCGTTGATGAGGGTGAGTTGCCAGCCGCCGAGAGCTTCGCGAATGGGCAGAGGCGCGTTGCCGCCGAACGTGTGACCCTTTCCGTAAGGAAGGTCATAGACGACCGAAAGCGTGTCGTTGAGCGGCTGGTTGTAGGCGGAGGGCCCGATCTCGCCGAGCGGGTTGGCTAGATTGATGCGAGAGTTGTCTCCATCAGGGGTGTCCAGGTGGCCGGCGGCGTTATCTTCAGCACGCGACCAGGTGAAGGAGTTGAGCAGATAAAGCCCGTGGCCGGTACGGTGCTCAAACTTGGTTTGCAGCGAGTTGTAGTAAAGCAGGCCAGCGGGCAGGGTTTCTTCGATCGTGGTGAAGCTCTGGATAGGCCGGCGCTGGGCAAGGGTGAGGCAGCCGGAGGTGATGGCGGTGTTGCAGGTCGCGGTGACGGCGTTGGGTGCGGCTTGGTTGAGATCGGCGAGCGTCTCGAGCTTAACGCCATGCGAGCCGACGTAAGAAACCTCAAATGTAGAAGCGGGGCCAAGCTGGCGCTGCACCGTTAGATGGTAGGTCTGAACGTAGCCGGTGGGTAGATTCTTGGGAATGTAGCGCGCCTGGGTAGAGAGATTGCTGGCGGCCGTGACGTTGGCCGGGTTTGCGAAGTTGGTTGGGTAGCCCTGGTAGCTGGGGCGGAAGCAAGGGGTCGGATTGGCCGGATTGAAGGGCGTAGCGGCCTGAGCGGCTGTGCAGGTAGGGAGCGCAGCGGATTTTCCGATGATGCCTGGAACGGCGAATTGCGGGACCTGTACGATGTTCGTGTTGACGATCGCGGGAAGGTTATAGACGAGAAGATTTTCGCCGCCCTCGCGATTGAACTGGGCGTAGTTGAGCCCGTACCCTGCGCGAACGACCGTTTTAGGATCGACGGTATAAGCAAGCCCAAAGCGCGGCGCAAAATCCTTGAGCGGCATGTTGACCAGGGCGCGATTATAGAGCGATCCGGGCGTGGCCTGCACAAGGGACTGGGTGACGGGGTTGTAGTTGGCGAGCAGGTTGTTGGACTCCCACTGCGGCGTGACGAGTTCGTAGCGCAGGCCGGCGTTGACTGTAAACCGTGAGTTGACGCGTATGTCGTCCTGGACGTACATGAAGTTATAGAGCTGGTTAAGGTGGACGATAACGAAGTTGTTGAGCTGGTAGGTGTCTCGCGCGCCGAAAAGAAAGTCGGCGAGGGCGACGGCTTCGCGGGTGCCGATGTTGGAGGCGCTGAGGGTGGATGCGCTGGTTCCGGTATAGCTGTAGCCGCCGTTGTAGGTATCCTGGCCGAAGGTCGGGTTGAAGTCGTCGATGGTGGTATAGACGGCTTGATATTCGTAACCAAATTTGATCTGATTGCGGCCCTTCAGCAAAGTGAAGTTCACTTTCGGGTTGTAAACTGTCGGATCCTGGAACTGCGGGTTTGAGCCCTGATTGCCGAACTGCGAGAAGGTGTTGACACTCTGGACGTTGAGGCTCCGCGTGACGGTAGAGCTGGTGGGCAGGCCGACGATACCTGTTTCAAGGGTGGCCTGGTTGGCGCCGTAAGGTGCCTTGCCGCCGTCGGTCAGGGTAAAGGCGAAGCGTGCATCGAGGATAGCGTTCTGATTGAAGGCGTGAGTGACGCCGCCAGCCGCCTGCTGGTTGAATATGTTGACCGTGCCGTTGCTGTTGCCTCCGGCGGGGCCCTGGATGTTGGGGGGCGATGCGATGATGCCCTGGTGCTCACTGTAGCGGAAGAACGCCGTCGTCTTCTGGCCCAGCGTGTAGTCCATGCGGATGTCGCCTTTATCGTCGTGGATGGTGTCAGGGGGCAACGAGGCGTAGTTGTTGGTGTAGGCTCCTCCGGGAGCATTCGCCGAGGGAAGTGCATTGATCACACCTTTGGCAAAAGCGGAGACTGCGGGATCGTTGAACGGAATCACACCATTGGGATAGGTCACGCCGGTCGTAGGGTTGACCAGCGGGACGGCACTGCCATTCTCGGTGCTCGATCCGGAGAGGAAGGTATAGCCGCCGTTGGCAAGAGCAAGCGCACTGCGTCCGCTTTGGTTAAGCGTGGGCACGGTAGCGAGCAGGACAGCGTGGACGAGCTGGCGGGTCCCCTCGTAGTCGCCGAAGAAGAACAGCTTGTTCTTGAAGATAGGGCCGCCGAAGGTGCCGCCGAACTGGTTGCGGATGAGGATGGGTTTTTGTGCTGCCCCGGTAAGGGGGTTGGTAGGCGGCGTGAATGGTCCCACTGCATTGAGAGCCGTATTCCGGATGTAGTCGTAGGCCTTGCCATGAAAGTTGTTGGTGCCACTGCGAATGCTGACGTTGATGACGGCGCCAGCGGAACGGCCGTATTCGGCGGAGTAGTTGTCGGTTTCGACGCGGAACTCGGAGATGGCGTCCGGAGAAGGCGGAATGGCCTGATTCGAGAAGCCCTGGTTCGAGGTGCCATATGCGTTATTGTCGAGGCCGTCGAGAAGGAAATTATTAAACTCGCTGCGCTGCCCGTTGACGTTGAAAGAGGCGTCGCGGCTGGTGTCTGTGGTGTTCTCGAGAATGTTGCGGCGCACCCCCGGCACGAGTGCGGCCAGGTCGGCGTATTCGCGTCCGTTTAGAGGAAGATTTTCGACCTCGCGGGTGCCGATCACCTGTCCGCGCTCACTGCTATCCGTCTCCAGCAACGATGCGGCTGCATCCACCGTCACGGTTTCGTTGTTCGTGCCGACTTTGAGCGCGAGATCGACGCGCTGCCGTGCGTTGACAGTGACGGTAAAGGGCTGGGTGGTGCTGAGATCGAAACCCGGAGCCTGCGCGGTGACCAAGTACTGGCCGATTTTCACGTCGGTGAATTCATACCCGCCCTGACCGTTGGTCTTAACCGTGACGATGGCTTTGGTTTGCTCGTCGGTCAACGTGACCGTGGCTTCCGCAACTGTTGCGCCGGAGCTGTCGCGGACATAGCCGAGCACGGAGGCGGTCTCAAACTGAGCATGGAGAACGGCTTGTGCAAAGCTGACCAGACACAAGGCGAGCAGGGTTCGGCAAAATCCTAAAAATTTGCGCATTGGGCATTTGTACGACCCAATCCTGATCGGGAGATTACAAATCGATGACCGGTCGATGAATCGTGTGTTTTTCGGAGAGGGTGCTTGGTTACAGTCCGCCGCGGCCGCGGAAGTCCTGGATCAGCTTGGCATGACTTGCTCAGCCTGCATCGTGACTCCCGAGATCACCTGCGTCACTGCTGCAGGTTCCGCGTCGCCACCATAGAAAGTTATACCGTCGTGAAATCGAAGTTGTATTCGGTTTGCCAGGCGTTGAAGTCGGTTGTCGGCCAGACTCTCGGTCTCTGCGGCAAGTCTTCATGCCAGGGCCGGGGCTCAAAATACCCGCCATCCGGCACATAAATGTCCATGTCGGTGTATAGCTCGACAAGCGTATGGTCCGGATCGAAGTGGTAGGAAGCGTAGTTGTGCCCTGCTGTGTGCCGGGATGGTCCCCATACGATTGGCTTGGAGGCTTTGGCCAGCTTGTCAGACGCTTCGTACTGGTGTGCTCCCCCACGCAGCTCAAACGCAATGTGGTGGAGTTTTGTTGGGGGAGCGGAGATAACGTTCACTGTGTGATGGTCATAGTTGCAGGTCAGAAAAGTTGCCAGACCGTCAAACCAGTCCGTCACATAGCAGCCAAGGACCTCTTCGAAAAAGGAGATGATGTCCTCGGCTTGCGGCGACATCAAAGCAACGTGTCCAAGTCGAACGGGAACAATGCCATGCGGAGAAAAGCCCGGACACGGCGCTTCAATCTCCGCGAAGAACTGGAAACTGTGTCCCCCGACTTCGACATCCAAGAATTTGCCGACGCCGGGTCTGCCGTCCGCTTTTACGGAGTGGGTGAGCTTACGCCGCGTGCAGTCAGCTTCCAGATCTTCGAGAGTGACGCCCACGCTCAGCTGAAAGCCCGTGCTCAGCAGACCTGACTGCGTTGCGGGCCGCAAAACAATGTTGTGATGATCCATCCCAAGGCTAAGATAGTGCGCGCCATCCGGCCCAGTGGTTACGAGCCTCGCGCCGATAATCTCGGTGTAGTACGCGAGTTCTTCCTGCAGGTGAGCGGAGGCAAATTCACAGAAAACAAGACGAAAGGTCTTCGGCATGGAACCATCCAGGGTCAGCGGTAAGTGCGGTGAACGTTTAGGAAGCTGAAGGCCTTAGTGCGACAGCAGACCATGTGGGTCCAGGACGTACTTCTTGGCCGCGCCCTTGTCGAAATCCGCATACCCCTGGGCAGCGTCGGACAGAGGAATGACGGTGGCATTCACGATTTTCGAGATGGGCAGACGATCGTGCAGGATGGCCTGCATCAGCTGCCGGTTATAACGCAGCACGGGGGTCTGCCCGGTGGAGAATCTATGAGACTTGGCCCAGCCTAACCCGAACCGCATCTTCAGGTTACCGGTTTTTGAAGCCTCATCCACACCGCCTGGATCGTCCGTAACGTACAGCCCCGGGATGCCGATGCCTCCCGCCGCCCGCACGACCGACATGAGCGAATTCAAGACGGTGGCCGGGGCCTCCTGTCCGTCCTTGCCCTGGGCGCGAGCTTCGAAGCCAACGGCGTCGATCGCACAATCGACCTCCGGTTTGCCGACGACCTTTGCGATCAGTTCCCCGAGGTTGTCTCCCTCGGTGAGATCGATGGGGGTAAAGCCGACCGTTTGTGCATGGTTAAGCCGTTCCTTGTTCATATCGCCGACCAGCACTAATGCGGCACCCAGCACATGCGCCGATCCGGCCGCGGCCAAGCCCACCGGACCGGCTCCGGCAACGTACACGATCGAGCCCACGCCGACGCCCGCCGTCACCGCGCCATGGAATCCAGTCGGCAGGATGTCCGACAGCATGGTGAGGTCCTGGATTTTGCTCATCGCCTGCTCTTTGTCCGGGAAAGCGATCAGGTTGAAGTCAGCGTAAGGAACGAGGACATACTCGGCCTGCCCGCCGATCCAGCCCCCCATATCGACATAGCCGTAGGCACCGCCGGCCCGGCCGGGATTGACATTGAGGCAAACCCCTGTCTGCTGCTCGCGGCAGGTACGGCAGCGCCCGCAAGCGACGTTGAAAGGCACAGTGACCAGGTCACCTTTCTTGATGTACTCGACATCGATCCCGCACTCAATCACCTCGCCTGTAATCTCGTGGCCGAGCACCATGCCGGTCGGCGCGGTCGTGCGGCCTCGCACCATGTGCTGGTCCGAACCACAGATGTTCGTGGCAACGACCTTGAGGATCACGCCATGCTCGATCTTGCGTCCGCTCGGATCCTGCATCTTGGGAAAGTCGATGGATTGGACCTCCACCTTATTCTGGCCGAGAAAGACGACTCCACGATTTTCTGCCATCGATGCCTCCAGCCTACGGGCGCAACGCGCGAAGATTCAGGGTGCCCGCCAGGAGCCAAACACCCGGTTAGAGGCAAGCAGCGGCACGTCTAGAGTGCGGCCGCTCCGGCTTCGGCAACCGCATGGTCCTGTTCGCCGGATCCGCCGCTCACACCGATGGCACCAATTACTTTGCCGTCTCGCTTCAGGGGGATGCCGCCCGCAAAAATCATGATCTTTCCGTCATTCGAGGCGTGAATGCCGAAGAACTGACCGCCCGACTGCGAATGCGTCGCAAGATCCTTGGTCTCGATATCGAAGGCGCGCGATGTGTAAGCCTTCTTGATGGAAATGTCGATACTTCCAAGCCATGCTCCATCCATGCGCACATGGGAAACGAGATTACCGCCCTCGTCGGCAACCGCGATGTTCATGGGCTGTCCAATCGCGGACGCCTTCTGTTCCGCCGCTGCGATGACTCGACGTGCCTCTTCTAACTTCATTGCTCCTCCACCTGGCTTGCTTTTGTGTGACTCGGGCCACTTTGCTTTGGACGCGGGTCGCTTCTTGCGCACGCTCCCGTGAAAACCCAGCTTGACTATGCCGCTGTGTGCGAAGAGTTGTCAAGTTCGTTGAACACGATTGGCGAATCGTCGCATTCCAAGGTTTGGGCAGCCGGCGGACGTGTGTTCAGAAAAGCTCTTTCCGCGGCCCTAAAAGTTGACAGGGGAGAGTGCGTTCAAGCAGCTTCTTACTGGTAGAACATGTTCAATGTCTACACCCGGGAAAAGAGCGGGCAAAGAAGGCGGCCACTTTCGCGGGTGAGTGAGGTTGCATGATGGAAACGACTTACGATGTGGTGTTGGTCGGCTATGGACCAGTCGGCCAGGCGCTGGCGCTGATGCTTGGCAGGCAAGGGCGAAAAGTAGCCGTATGCGAACGCTGGCCGGCGCGGTACCCGCTGCCCCGCGCGGTCTGCCTTGACCATGAAATCTACCGCGTGCTGGCGGCCAATGGTATGAGGGACGTCTTGCCGACAATCTCCGAACCTGCCCCGAAGTACCAATGGTTCAACGCAGAATGGGAGGAACTGCTGGTGCTCGACTTCGATCAGGAATCGATCTCAGGCGGAACGGAAACCAATTTTATTCATCAGCCGACGCTCGAAAGGGCGATGAGCGAAGCGGTTGCCAGCGGTACTGAGGCGGAGCTTTTCCTCGGCTGGCAGGTGACGGAAATAGACCAAGATGCAAATTTATGCCGGCTTTCGATGACGAATGAAATGGGAGAGGTGAGACCTCTTTCAGCACGCTACCTGGTGGGCTGCGATGGAGCCAACTCCCTCGTGCGGCAGGCAATTGGGGGCGGCCAGGAAGATCGTGGATTTGAGGCGGACTGGCTTGTGATCGATGTGCTGCTAAAAGATGGTGTGACGATCGAAAAGCTCAGGATTCCTCCCGCGGGGCAGTACTGCAATCCGCTGCGGCCAACAACAATCGTGCCCGCTGGAGTACGCGAGGGCAAGACCTTTCGGCGATGGGAGTTCATGCGTTTGCCGGGAGAAGCCGTTGAAGACATGGAACGGGAAGAGCGCATCTGGGAACTGTTGGCGCCCTGGGCCGGCCCGCAGGACGTCGAGCTTGTTCGCCATAAAATTTACAACTTCCGCTCTCTGCTGGCGGCAAAATGGCGAGACCGCCGGTTTCTGATTGCCGGCGATGCGGCCCATGTGATGCCGCCTTTTATGGGACAGGGGATGTGCTCCGGGATTCGGGATGCATGGAATCTCTGCTGGAAACTTGCTCTCGTTCTCGACGGCAAAGCGGAAGATACGCTGCTCGATACGTTCCAGGCGGAACGGATGCCGCATGCCAGCCAGGTGATCGACCTTTCGATCTATCTCGGGAAGGTGATTTGCATGCCGGATCCGGAAGAAGCGGCGGCACGCGACCGGGCGTTTCGTGAGGGTCTGGCGCCGCCGCCTCCCGCCTTTCCGCACCTCACCACCGGTCTGCTGCGCAGAAACAGAGACGGCATGGTGCAGCCTGGGGCGGGCTTGCTGGCGCCCCACGTCACCGTCGAACGTGATGGAGTCCGGCAACGCTTTGACGACGTGGCCGAGATCGGATTCGTCCTTATAACTCAGGATGACGGGAGCCAGGATGATGTTCCCGCCTGGACGCCGGACGCGGAGCTGCACGCTTCGCTCGAGGCCATAGGCTTTCAGAAGCTGCAGTTGAGCAAGAGCCGGCAGGCAGGAGGTCTGGTGGACCTCGACGGGCGATTTGCCTCGTTTTTCGAGAAGAATGGCTGGGACGCCATGATCGTTCGCCCGGATTTCTACGTCTTCGGCGGGTCCCTGGGTCTCGACGACCGAGGCTCCCTGGTAGAAGATCTGCTGCGCCAGCTTACGGCAGCAGGCCTCCATCAGACCGCCGCGGCAGTGTTAGCCAGATAGCGAAGGCGGCGTTCTCGGACCCGGCAGGCCGACGTGCTTGAGGGCCGGATCGGGCCCATTTTATTTTTCAAATGTGTTGACACTTTTGCGACACGAGGGCTAGATTGATGGTGCTCGAAGTTGTCTCAAGGAGAAAATCATGGCCGCTCTCGCTTTTCCCACCACGATGCCGCGAACCGCAGAACAGCTGGTCAACGGCGTGGAAGCAGCGCTTCCCACCCTCCAGCGCAATTGTCTCGAAGAAGAGAAGATGGGCCGGCTCACCGACCAGACGGTCGAGACCCTGGCCGACATCGGCGTGTTTGACATGAGCATTCCGCTCGAGTATGGCGGTTCAGCCATGTCCACCCTGGAGCAGTTCAAGGTTTACACCGCCGTCGGCAAGATCGCCGGGTCGACCGGCTGGGTGAGCTGGGTGACGACCACCCACGTTCGGTGGATCACGATGTTTTCGCAAAAGGCTCGCGACGAGGTGTACGGGATGGACTGGCGGGCGCCGCGGGTTTCCGGCGTCATCGGACCCACGGGTCCGGGCAAGGCGCGCCCGGTTGAGGGCGGGTACATGCTCACGGGCAGCTGGCCGTTCTGCAGCGGTTGCCAGCACACCGCGTTTTCAATCCTCGGCGCCTTGTCGGTGGATACCGATGGCAAGAAGGACGTCATCCTGGCCCTGGTGCCCCGCGAGGACCTGCTGATCAAGAACGACTGGCACGTGAGCGGGATGAAGGCTTCGGGCAGCAACACGGTTCAGATTCTCGAGGAAGTATTTGTGCCCAAGTACCGCACGATCGGGCTCATGGACGCGTTTCTTGGCAACTGGTCCCCGAACCAGCCCCAGGAAGCGCTGTACAAGAACAACTTCGCGGTCTACACCACTATCCTTTCCGGCGCGACGCCGCTTGGCATGGCCAAGGGAGCGCTGGACTACTACATGGATCGCATTGACAAGCGCACTATCACGACCACGGACTACAAGCTGCAGTCCGATGCCGCGGTGACGCACTTCCAGGTCGCCGAAGCTGCGGCGCGCATCCACGCAGCGGAGATGTTGCTGCAGGCCGATGCCGCCGAGCTCGACCGCCGGGCTCTGGCGGGAGAGATGTGCGACGATCTTTTCCGCGCTAAGTGCCGTTTCGACGTGGCTCGGTCGGTACGCGAG
>CAXUEE010000006.1:8412-9461 GCA_964249905.1 uncultured Acidobacteriaceae bacterium | reverse complement strand
CGAGTGCTCCGAGGCAATCGAGATGCTGCATCGTGGAAGCGGCGCTTCAACCATTCTCGAAAGCAACCCGATGCAGCGGTACGCGCGCGACGTCAGGGTCGCGACCGTTCACGCGCAGTTCAACTACGAAACGTCGTCGGAAGATTACGGACGCGTCCTTTGCGGTAAGCCGATGTTCGGGAACTTCCTGCCAGCATAGCCGGAGCGAAACGATGATTGAGGAAGGCAGTGAGCTCCGGGTCGATGTGCATGCGCACTATCTCCCGGAGTCTTACCTGGAGATGTTGCGGCGTGCTGGAAGCAGGATTTTTGGCGCGCCGCACGACGCCTCCAAGCTGGCCGAAATGGTGGCCGGCCAGGATGCGGCCTCCGTGTCGATGCAGCTGCTGAGCACGGGCCCGCATAGCCCCTATTTCCAGGATGAGGCGGCGTCGGTCGCTTGCGCGCGCGAGATCAACGATGCCTATCGGGCGGTCATCAGCGGGTCGCATGGCCGTTTCAATGCCTTCGGCAGTGTGCCCTTACCGCATGCTGCGGCGGCAGCCGCCGAAGCATGCCGGTGCCTCGATCAGCTTGGCTTCCCAGGCATCCACTTAGGCTGCTCTGTTCTGGGTCGTCCTTTGGATGATGCCTCCTTCGATCCTCTTTGGCTGGAACTCGATCGGCGCGGGGCGATCGTGTTTGTGCATCCTGGCGGAATTCTGATGGGCACAGAGCCCGGGCTGGCAGGCATGAGCGATCCTTTGCTTGCGGTCATTGTCGGAAGCGCCGCGGAGGTTGCGTGCTCAACGCTGCGGCTTGTTGGCGTGCACGCCCGTTATCCGCGCATCCGCTTCATCGTGGCCATCCTCGGCGGTGTGCTGCCCTTCTTGTACGAGCGGCTGAACCACTACGCTCCGGTCTTCGGCAAAGAGCTGATCGGCAGATACAGTGACCGCACGCTGCGCGAGGAGCTACGCTCCTTCTTCTTCGATACGACTCTCGACGACGACCCGGGCGCGCTGGTAAAAGCCTGCGACGTCTATGGGACGGACCGGCTCCTGCTGGGC